>NZ_KB912942.1:7170323-7476679 GCF_000383915.1 Amycolatopsis benzoatilytica AK 16/65 | reverse complement strand
CAACTTCGGCGCTCGCGCGATCGTACGGCGCGGGAACAAGGAGAAGAAGGCATGACCGTCGGACTGCACGAGCCACTGGCCAGCAACCCGTTGGCCAGGCCGCGGCTCACTTGGCGCGGTCAGGCCGCGACGGCGGTGGGCGCGGTCGCCGCCACCGCGCTGTTGTTCCTGCTCACCCCGATGAGCGGGTACGCGGGGTTCATCCTGATCGCGGCCGTCCTCTACGTCATCGGGCTGACCGCGGTATCGGCGCTCATCGAAGGCCGCCGGCACGCCAAAGACCGGCTGATGACGAACCTGCTGCTGGCGACCGTACTGTTCGCGGTGCTCGCGCTGGTCGGCGTGCTCGGCTACACGGTCTTCCGCGGCCTCAACCGATTCGACGGCGACTTTCTCACGCACTCGATGCGCTCGGTCGCTGAATCGGACGCGAACGGCGGTGCCTACCACGCGATCATCGGCACGCTGGAGCAGGTCGGCATCGCCACCGCGATCGCTGCTCCGCTCGGCATCCTTGTCGCGATCTATCTGGTCGAGTACTCGACCGGCAGGCTTGGCCGGGTGGTGAGCTTTCTGGTGGACGTGATGACCGGTCTGCCGTCGATCGTCGCGGGTCTGTTCGTCCTCGCGCTGTGGATCGTGCTCCTCGGACAGCCGTACTCCGGTTTCGCCGGCTCGCTCGCGCTGATCGTGCTGATGCTGCCGACCGTGATCCGGTCGACGGAGGAAATGCTCAAGCTCGTCCCGGCGACGCTGCGCGAAGCGTCCTATGCCCTGGGCGTCGCGAAATGGGTCACTGTCGTGCGCGTCGTGCTGCCGACGGCGACGGCGGGCATCGTCACCGGCGTCATGCTCGCGATTTCGCGTGTGATGGGCGAGACCGCGCCAGTGTTGCTGACGGTGTTCGGCGCGCAAGCGATCAACTTCAACCCCTTCGACGGGCCGCAGGCCTCGTTGCCGTTGTTCGTATTCGACGAAGCCGGACAGCCGAACGACACCGCGCTCGACCGCGCTTGGGCAGGCGCGCTGACGCTGATCCTCGTGGTGCTGGTCCTGAACCTGATCGCCCGCGTCGCGGCCCGCTACGCACGGGTGAACCGCTGATCGGGCCACGAGGCCGTTTCTCGAGCCCGAACCGCTGCCCGGAAGCCCGGAAGTCCTCCGGCTTCCGGGCAGCGTCGTATGAGCGCTCTCAGGTGCCTTCGCCGCGCTGCCGCGCGTACTGGACATCCGCGTCGTACCGGGTGAAGCCCAGCTTCTCGTAAACGGTCACGGCGGGTCCGTTGTCGCTTTCCACGTAGAGGATCACTTGCGGCACCCCCGCGTCGGCGAGGTGCCGCAGTCCCGCCGTCGTAAGCGCCTTGCCCAGCCCTCCGCCTTGCGCTCGCGGGTCGACGCCCACGACGTAGACCTCGCCGGCCGGATCGCCCCCGAACGCGCCCTCGACCGCCTGGTGCACCTTGGTCCAGTGAAAGCCGACGACCTGGCCATCCCGTTCCGCGAGGAAAAACCCGGACGGGTCGAACCAGTCGGCTGATTCCGTCTCGCGCAGTTCGCCCACCGTGAGGCTGCCCTGTTCGGGATGCCAGTCGAAAGCGCGCGCGTTCACCTCGATCACGGCCTGCTCGTCCTGACCCGGCGTGAACGTCCGCAGCGTGACGTCCGCGGGGAAGACCGGCTCTGGCCAGTTCCGGACCGGCGTGTGCAACACCAGCAGTTCCCGCACCGGCGCGAACCCGAGGCTCGCCGCGATCGCCGCCGCGCCCGGGTGGTCGCCGTGCGCCCACACCCGGAAGCCGTCCTCGGCACGTTCGGCCAGCGCCCGCGCGAGCGCGGTACCGAGCCCGCGGCGGCGGAACGCCGGATGCACGATCAGTTCGGCGACCTGGTGGCCGTGCGAATCGCCTTCGACATCAAGGTGGACATAACCGGCTGGCTCGCCGTCGAGACGCGCGACGAGATGCAGCCCGCCGTCGAACTCGCGCGGCAGCGGACCGGTCGAGTCGGCCTCCGGACGTCCGTTCGCCGCTTTGGCAGCGAGCAGTACCGCGCGCACTGCTGCGTCGTCCGGGGTCGCAGTCCAGCCGCTCAGGTCGATAGCCACGAATCGACCCTACCGGCGAAAGTCAGTGAGAGGTGAGCTCCGAAGCATCGGACGGAACGGCGATCGCGGGCTTCGAGCCCTTGGCTGGCCGCTCGAACTTGTAGCCGACGTTCCGGACCGTGCCGATCATCTGCTCGTGCTCCGGGCCGAGCTTCGCGCGAAGCCGCCGTACGTGGACGTCGACCGTGCGCGTGCCGCCGAAGAAGTCGTAACCCCACACTTCCTGCAGCAGCTGCGCGCGCGTGAAGACGCGGCCGGCGTGCTGCGCGAGGTACTTGAGGAGCTCGAACTCCTTGTACGTGAGCTCAAGCGTGCGCTTGCGCAGCTTCGCGGTGTAGGTGGCTTCGTCGATAACGAGATCGCCGACGCGCAGTTCAGCGTCCACCTGCGTGCCAACTCCGTCGCGCGTGGTGGCGAGCCGCAGCCGGGCGTCGACCTCCGCCGGGCCGGCAGTGGGAAGAAGGATGTCGTCCGTGCGCCATTCCGCGTTGACCGCCACCAGGCCGCCTTCGCCGATGACCGCGATGACCGGAGTGCCCGCTTCGTCATCCGTGCCCTTGAGCAGCCGGGACAGGCTCTTCGCGGACGCGAGGTCGCTGCGCGCGTCGAGCAGGATGACGTCCCGGTGGCCCGCGTCGAGGAGGGCGGTCACCTCTGGCTCGCGGACGCGTACGGTGTGCGGCAGCAGGTCCAGCGCGGGCAGTACCGAGGTAGCGTCCGCTTCTGCCGTGAGCACCAGCAGGTCCAGGCTCATGAGCCGCACCGCCTTCAGGTTGGTCGCCTCAAACGTGGCGTCGGTCGGTGCTAAGTGAGAATAGCGGGTGAACACGCGAGCACCTAGCTCGTGCTGGATCGATCACACCTGGGCTTATCGCTCCGGCGTGACCCGCCCCACGACGAAGTCCACCCGAACAGGAGAATCGACGCGATGGCGAGCAGGCCCGTGACCCGGGACGACCGACCGGCCCCGCACCCCGCCGAAGGACGCCGCGGAAGGCGCGTACGGCGGTGGCTCATCGTGCTGACAGTGCTGGTGCTTCTGCTGGTCGGTGCCGATTTCGGAGCGGCGGCGTTCGCCGAGCACATGATCTCGCAGAAGGCCCGCGCCCAGCTCAATCTTGCCGACGATCCGTCGGTCAACATCCACGGCTTCCCGTTCACCGTCCAGGCACTCTCGGGTGACTACAGTCACATCACCGTTTCCGCGGATGGCGTGCCGGTCGGCAACGAACTGCGCGACGTTCGAGTGAGCGCCGAGCTGGAGGATGTCCTCGCGCCGCTGTCGGACCTCACGTCCGGCAACACCAAGGCGGTGAAGATCGGCAAGCTGACCGGCGCGGTCACCATCAAGGCGGCCGATCTGGCCCGCGTCGCGCCGCTGAACAAGATCAAGAACCTGAAGATCGAGCAGTCCACCCAGGCGTACGTGAAGTACGGCGACACCGAGCAGGGCAAAGAGCCGGATCCGACGCCGACCAACTCGGCCGGCGAACCGGCCGACAGCCCGGCCGCCGGCCTGCGCATCTCCGGCGACGTCCAGGTGGCCGGGCAGAAGGTGGAGATCTTCTGCTTCGCGCTGATCGAATTGAAGGGCAAGTCGATCACGATCACCCCGCACCGGCTGCAGTTCGGGAATGACCAGAGCACCACGGTCGTTCCGGATGCCGTGCAGAAAGCTCTGCTGCCGAACTTCCAGGCATCGATCAGCACGTCCAGGCTGCCGCTGTCGGTCACCCCGACCGCGGTCCGGGTGGACAGCGGATCGGTGACCATCAAGGGAGAAGCGCACGACGTGAACTTCTCCGACCTTTCGACGATGCACGGAGGCTGACCCGGTGACCGGAATGTGGGTGCTGCTGGCGACGCTCGTCGTCGCCGCGATCGCGGGTCTGCTGCTGCGCGCCCGCAACGGCAAGATCCGCGCGGCCAAACCGGCCGCCGCGACCCGTACCGCCAGCGCACTTCCCGCCCCGGTCGCCGCTGCCCTTGATCCGCGATCCGCCGTCACCTTGGTGCAGATCTCCACCACGTTCTGCGCCCCGTGCCGGCACACGCGGGCGATTCTTTCCTCGCTCGCGGAGAAGACCGACGGCCTGCACCACGTCGACCTGGACGTCACCGAACGTCCCGAGGTCGCGCAGGCATTGTCGGTGCTCAGCACGCCGACCACGCTCGCGCTGGACCCGGAAGGCCGGGAGCTGCTGCGCGTGGGCGGCGTGCCGAGGGGCCCCGAGCTGCTGGAAGCGCTCCGCCCGCACCTGGTGCCCGCCGCCAGCTGACCGCGCCGCCGCCAGTCCCGCCGCGCCCCGCTCGCACAGCCGGGAAAAGCCTCCTGCAGTCCGTGAAGGGCCCCTTGAGGGAATCTGATTCCCTCAAGGGGCCCTTCACGGACTTACTGGCACCCCGATAGACCGCAGCCGATCCCACTCCCCGGGCCTCGTCCCAAGGAATGAACACGGTTCCGAGCGCACCCGACCCTCGGTACCCTCCAAATTGTGGACGAGCTGCCCATCACCCTCCTGACGCAGCGCCGCGCGGTCGACTTCTGCCGCGTGCGCAGCAGCTTGTGTCAGTCCGGCACCAGCTGGCGCTGAATCGCGCCCGTCCCACCTGTCTTCGTCGCGTGCTGTTCGCACGCTCCCCCGCACTCAGCAAGATCGAGCAGGAGGAACCATGTCCGCCGGACCGGCCGTAGACCCTCGAGGCCCCAGGTTCGCCGCGATCGTGACCACGGTGGTGCTCGCCGTCGTGCTGGTCACGCAGTGGTGGCCGCTCCTCGCCGCACAGACCGTGGTCTTCGCGATCGGTGCCTTCATCGGACTCAAGCCGTCTCCGTACTCGGTGCTGTACCGCGTGGCTGTCGCACCGCGGCTCGGGCCGACGACCGAACGCGAGGACGCGGCCCCGCTGCGCTTCGCGCAAACGGTCGGCTTCGTGTTCGCCCTGATCGGCACGATCGGGTTCGTGGCCGGCGTCGAGCCGCTCGGCATCGTCGCGACCGCGTTCGCGCTGTTCGCCGCGTTCCTCAACGCGGCCTTCAACTTCTGCCTCGGATGCCAGGTGTACCTGCTCGTCCAGCGTTTCCGTCCCGCACGCGTGTCCTCGTAAGCACTAATCCAGAAAGAGAGTTCGCTTCCCATGAGCCGAGAAGACGTCCTGGTCACCACTCAGTGGGCCGAGGAGAACCTGGACACCCCCGGCGTGGTGTTCGCCGAGGTCGACGAGGACACGACCGCCTACGACAACGGGCACATCCGCGGCGCGGTGAAGCTCGACTGGCGCAAGGACCTGCAGGACGGAGTCCGCCGCGACTTCGTCAACAAGGAAGGCTTCGAGAAGCTCCTGTCCGAGAAGGGGATCTCGAACGACGACCGCGTCATCCTCTACGGCGGCAACAACAACTGGTTCGCCGCGTACGCGTACTGGTACTTCAAGCTTTACGGCCACGAGAACGTGCAGCTGCTCGACGGCGGCCGCAAGAAGTGGGAGCTCGACGGCCGCGAGCTGAACGCCGACGAGGTCAAGCGCGAGGCCACCGAGTACCAGGCCAAGGAGCAGGACCTGTCGCTGCGCGCGTTCCGCGACGAGGTCGTCCAGTCGATCGGCGCGAAGAACTACATCGACGTGCGTTCGCCGGACGAGTTCTCCGGCAAGCTGCTCGCCCCGGCGCACCTGCCGCAGGAGCAGTCCCAGGTGCCGGGGCACATCCCGGGCGCGCTGAACGTGCCGTGGGCGAAGGTCGCCAACGAGGACGGCACCTTCAAGTCCGAGCAGGAGATCAAGGATCTCTACACCGAGGCCGGCTTCGACGAGGGCAAGGCGACCATCGCCTACTGCCGCATCGGCGAGCGTTCGTCGATCGCCTGGTTCGCCCTGCACGAGCTGCTCGGGCAGAGCGACGTGAAGAACTACGACGGTTCGTGGACGGAATACGGCTCGCTGGTTGGCGTGCCGGTCGAGTTGGGAGCGAAGTAATGGCAGACGGCTGCAGCGCCCCGGCGCAGGAAGCGACTCCGGCGGACTTCGACACCAAGGGCCAGGTCGTGCTGGCGGGCAAGGTCACCGGCGCTGACGGACCGGTCGGCGGCGCGTTCGTCCGGCTGCTCGACGGCGGCGGCGACTTCGCAGGCGAGGTGGTGTCCTCCCCGGACGGCGACTTCCGGTTCTACGCGGCCGCCGGTTCCTGGACGGTGCGCGCGCTGCACCGCACCGGCAACGGCGAGGCGAATGTCAAGGCGGAGGGACCGGGCCTGCACCAGCTGGCCATTTCGGTCGCCTGATCCACATTCCGCGAAGGGAACTTTGAGGGACCGCCGAGTCCCTCGAAGTTCCCTTCGCTGCGTTCGGGCGGGGTTGGCTTCACGACGGTGATCCCTGCTGGTGGTGACCGTTCTCACCGCGGCGACCCTGCGTGGGGCCAGATGAGCCGGGACGGACTATTCTCCTCGCCGTGGAGACCTTGTTTACGACTCTGTTGATCATCGCGGGCATCGCCACCGTGTGGTTCGCGGTCTACGTCGTCTACCGGCTGTACGCCGACCAGCGCTGACCGGCATGACGAGTGGCGACGAGGCGATCGCGGCCGCCGAGGAACGCGCCGCGAGCACGCGCGACCGCAACCTGCCGTTGTGGGACGACCTGCCGATCCCGAACGACACGGCGAACCTGCGGCTCGGCGCGGACCTGAACGACGCATGCCTCGCGCTGCTTCCGATGGTCGGCGTCTGGCGCGGCGAGGGCGAGGTCGACTACCCGACGATCGACGGGCCGATCAAGTTCGCGCAGCAGCTCACCGTCGCCCACGACGGCCGCCCGTTCCTCATCCACGAGGCGCGCTCGTGGCTGCTGAACGAGGACGGCAGCGTGCTGCGCCCAGCCGCCCGGGAGACCGGGTTCTGGCGGCCGCAGGCGGACGACACCCTGGAACTGCTGCTCACACACAGCTCTGGCATCGTCGAGCTGTTCTACGGCAAGCCGCGCAACCAGACGTCCTGGGAGCTCGGCACGGACGCGGTCATCCGCACCGCGACCGCCAAGGACGTCACCGCCGCACAGCGGCTCTACGGCCTGGTGAACGGCGACCTCGGGTATGTCGAGGAACGCGCGATGATGGGCCAGGAAATGCAGCCGCACGTCTCCGCGATACTGCGCCGCGTGGTCGGCTGAGGTTCCGGGAGACGAGTGGGGGTCCGCCTTTCCGGGCCACCGTTACGCCGAGTGTCCACTGTGTCCAGTTCGGAGCTGCCGAGCGAGGGCGCGCTCACCGAGGCGATGCAGGTGCCGCCTAACGGGTTTCCGCTGGTCTTCCGGTCCGACCGCTCGATTACCGGCGGATATCCGGTGATCGCAAGCGTCCGCCGAGGATCGCTGGCTGCACTCGGTCGAGCACGCCCTGGAACCTGGGCGCGGTTTCACACGTCCTTCTGAGCGTGGAACGGGTAACGATCACCGGCGGCGCCGGTTTCCTGGAGCTGAACACCGGGGGCCGGGTGGTACTGCCGCAGTCGCTGCGCATCGCGCTGGCGACCGGACAGGTGCGCCGTCCGCTGGCGGAGACGCTCCGCGAGCTGCTGGCGTTGCTCGTCGACGGGCAATACCGGCTGAGCGGGCCGGAACGACTGGAACCGGACAGCCTGATCCCGTTCCGCGCCTGGCCGGGCGACGACGACGCGCGGGTGGCGTACTACCGGACGGCGATCCGGTCAGGGCACCGGCCGGTCGCGGTGGTGCTTTCCGGAGCGCGGCCGCTGCTGCTGGACGGACACCACAAGATCAGCGCGTACCGGGCGGAGGGCGTCGCTCCGTCCGCAGTCGTGATCCGGGCGGGACAGCCGGTCCGATGACCGAAGATCGGCAGGTATTCGCCGGCGGACTGAACACGGTCGTCCGGGTCGGCGACGCCTCCCGCGTCCCCGCGTTCATCCGCGCCGCCGCCGGCCACGAAGGCTTCGCGAAGCACCTCGCGGCCGGCCACGATCGGCTCTACCTGCGCGACATCGCCTACCTCGAGGCGAATCAGTACTCGCTCTCGTAAGCCGCCAGCAGTTCCGCCTGCAGCGCGGTCGAATCCGGAAGCACCGTCCCGTCCACAGTGTGCACCCGGGTCACCTTCCGCACCGACGACGCGAGGAACACCCCTTCGCCGGCCAGCAGGTCGGCGACCGACAGCGGCTCCACCTTCACCGTCCACCCGGCCTTTTCCGCGCCGCGGAACAGCGCGTGCTGCGTCGTCCCCGGCAGGATTCCGATGGTCGACGGCGGCGTGTACAGCGTCCGGTCCTTCGCCAGCACCACCGTCGAGGTCGGTCCTTCGAGCACCGATCCGTCGGTAGCGGTGAAGATCACATCTTGTGCTCCGCGTCGCGATGCCTCACGCAGCGCGGCCATGTTGATCGCGTAGGAAACCGTTTTCGCGCCGAGCAGAAGCCACGGCGCGCGGGACGACAGCTCGGTGTCGATGCCGCGTTCGAGAGTCACCACGGAGACGCCCTCGGCGCGGGCCCGCAGCACCTTCTCCTCGATCTCCAAGCCCATCGCGAACGCCGTCGGCTTGCCTGCCGGATCGCCGTCGACACCCCGTGTGTACACGAGTTTCAGTGCGATTTCCGGCCCGCCTTGCCACGCCTCGATGACCGCTTGCGCGGCTCGGTCGAAGCCTTCGAGATCGGGTGCGGGCAGGTCCAGCATCGCCGCGGAGCGGGCGAGCCGATCGAGGTGCGGGCCCAATTCGCGCGGCTTTTCGGCCGCTACGAGGATGGTTTCGAACACCCCGTCCCCGCGCAGCAGGCCGAGGTCGTCCACCCGAAGGTGAGCGGCATCGGGGTCGGCCAGTGAACCGTCTAGGAAGGCGAGAACGCGCATCTCCCCACGGTACTCACTTACCCTTACTGCTATGCCGTACAGCTCGCCGCTGCTCGAAATCCCCCGCGCGGTCGCCGCGCCCGATGGCCACCCGGAAGCGGGAGTTCCGTGGCATTGGGGCGATCCGTTCGCCGAGCAGCGCACCGCCGCTCGCGGAGTGGTCGTGATCGACCGCTCGCACCGCGAAATCCTGGCCGTCACCGGCGAAGAACGCTTGTCCTGGTTGCATTTGGTGATCTCGCAGCACGTCACCGAGCTGGCCGCGAACACCGGGACCGAAGCGCTCGTCCTGGACAGCCAGGGCCATGTCGACGCCCACTTCGTGCTCGCCCACACCGGGGAAACCGTCTACTTGGACAGCGACCCGGGCGCGGTCGCGACGAGCGCGTTGCCCAAGGGCGGCAAGCAAACCCTGCGCGAGTACCTCGAAGCGATGAAGTTCTGGTCCAAGGTCGAAATCCGCGACGTCACCGCGGAATTCGCCATGCTGTCGGTGCTCGGGCCGGAGACCGACAGCGTGCTCGGGTTCGAGCTGGACGCCGGGCCGTACTCGGTCGTCCCGCTGCCCGACGGCGGTTTCGCGCGGCGGATGCCGTGGCCGACCCGTAGCGCGGTCGATCTCGTCGTTCCGCGCGCGCAGCTCACCCAGTGGTGGCAGCGGCTGACCGACGCGGGCGCCCGGCCGGCCGGCAGCTGGACCTTTGACGCGCTGCGGGTCGAGTCCCGGCACCCGCGCCTCGGCGTCGACACCGACGAGCGCACGATCCCGCACGAGGTCGGCTGGATTGGCTCGGCCGCGCACGTCGCCAAGGGCTGCTACCGCGGCCAGGAGACGGTCTCGAAGGTGCACAACGTCGGCCGCCCGCCGCGGTACCTCGCGCTGCTGCACCTCGACGGCTCGCCCGAGATCACGCCGGAGACCGGCGACCCGGTGAAGCTCGGCGAGCGCGTGGTCGGCCGGATCGGCAGCGTCGCGCAGCACCACGAGCTCGGGCCGATCGCGCTCGCCCTGGTCAAGCGGTCGGTGCCGGGCGGCGCGGAGCTGCTGGCCGGCGACGGGGACCGAATCGTCCAGGCCACCGTCGATCCGGACTCGGTGCCGGGCGAACACGCTGCTCCCGGCCGCGAAGCGGCGCAGCGGCTGCGGAGCTGAAGTGAACGCGACGGTAGCGTCGCCGGGGAATGTGGAGCAGGATGTGCCCGTGATCGAAGTGCGTCCCGGCGGGCGCCGGCGGATCGACCGCGTCCTCGCCCCGGGATATCTCACCGGATTAGGCGACCTGCCGCTGCCGGTGCTGCGCGAGCGGCGCGACGAAGCCGCACAGGAAGAGACCGACCTCTCTTACCTGCGCCGGCTCCTGCACGCCCGCATCGACATCGTGCGCGCCGAACAGGAGCGGCGGTCGTCTGGCGGCGGTGCGGACAGCATCGTCGACCGGCTCGCGGCGATCCTGTCCGACAACGCGATCGGGCCGGCCACCGGTTCGGGCAGACATCAGCAGCTCGAACCGTCCCGGGCCGGCGAGCACCGCAGGCACGCGGAGGCGCTGATCGGCGACAGCGGGCTCACCGACGTCGGGTCGCTCGCGGACGACAAGCTCGCCGAGGCGCTGGAAACGTACGCGGCAGAGGAGGCGTCCGTCTCCACCTTCCGCCGCCAGGTCCAGGGCGTGATGGACACGCTGAACGCGGAGATCGCCGCGCGCTACAGCAGCGGCGCGGCCACCGTCGACCAGCTGCTGGACAGCGAGCTGAGACGCGCCGAGGAATGACCGGCCAGCCGATCCTCGTCGACGTCGTCCGGAACGGGTTCGTCGAAAGCGTCCATCACGGGTGTCTCGTGGTGACCGCGCCGGACGGCTCGGCCCGGCTCTCCGCGGGCGACGTGACCAGCCCGTTCTTCCCGAGGTCGGCGAACAAGCCGCTGCAAGGCGTCGGGATGCTTCGCGCCGGGCTCGGTTACGACGGCGCGGACCTGGCGCTGGGCTGCGCGTCGCACTCCGGCGAGACCGGACACGTCGAGCGGGTCGCCGCGATGCTGTCCGGGGCCGGGCTCACGCCGGACGCGCTGGCCTGCCCGGCCGAGCTGCCGATCGGCGAGGACGCCCGGCAGGCCGCCGACGAGCCGCTCAAGATCACCATGAACTGTTCCGGCAAGCACGCCGCGATGCTCGCCACCTGCGTCGCGAACGGCTGGCCGACCGACGGCTACCAGCGACCGGACCACCCACTGCAGGTCCAGCTCGCGAGGACGGTCGAGGACCTGACCGGCGAACCGATCGCGGCCATCGGGGTAGACGGCTGCGGCGCGCCGCTGTTCGCTTTCTCGCCGACCGGCCTGGCCCGGGCGTTCGGCCGGCTCGTGCAAGCCGAGCCGGATTCGGACGAGCGCCGGGTCGCCGACGCGATGCGCGCCCACCCGTGGCTGGTCGCGGGCACCGGCCGGGAGGACACCCGGCTGATGCGCGCCGTCCCCGGGCTGCTGGCCAAGAGCGGCGCGGAAGGCGTGCTCGCGTTCGCGCTGGGCGATGGCACCGCGGGCGCGATCAAGATCGCGGACGGGGCCAAGCGGGCCTGGGTGCCGCTGGCCATGGCGGTACTCGACCGGCTGGGCGTCGCGGTGCCGGAAGACCTCGCCGACCTGGTGCGCCCGCCGGTGCTCGGCGGCGGTCAGCCGGTCGGCGAGCTGCGGGTCAGTTGGCGTGTTCCCTAGCCGCGATATCGCCCCAGAACTCGCGTAGCTGGGAAAACAGGCCGGCCAGCTCCTCGACGTTGCCGGTGCGCAGCGCGTCCAGGATGTCGTGCACCTCGTCCGCGGTGGAGTCCGCGTCGAGCAGCGAGTCGGCGAACAGCTGCACGAGGCCGCCGTAGTCCAGTTCGACGACCGAGCCCGGGTCGAAGCTCTCCAGCCACTGACGGGTCTGCGCGAGCACCCGGCCGGGACCGGAGTCGCCGAATGTCGACTCGATCAGCTCGCCGGCGTCGGACGCCCGCTGGATCGCGGCGGACAGCGGGGTGCGCCAGGACGCCTCCCGGTCCGGGTCGTCCGGGCCGGAGCCGAGGACGAGCTTGCGTTCGTCCGGGTCGATCAGTGAGAACCAGGGCAGCGGCACCGTCCAGGTGGTGGTGAGGATGTGCGCGGCGGTCGCGCTGAGGTCGGACATCGCCGCCTTCGTCCGCGACCGGGCCTGGTCCGCGGTCACGCCGCCGGCGTTCAGGATCGCGATCCGCAGCGCGGGCTCGGAGTCGGCGAGGAAGGTGCTCAGCGCGGCGGCCGAGCGGGCGCGCAGCTCGAGCGGGCAGACGAACGGCCCCTCGACCGAGTGGCCGGACGGGACGTCGGCCGGATCGAGCACCAGCACGTCGGTGCTGAGGCTCGCCGCGGGCTGTCCGTCGCGCAGTTCGGCGGGCAGCAGCCGGCTCGGCGTAGCGATCTGTGACTTGAGCCACATCAGCTGTTCCCGGGCGCCGATCCCGATCCGGCTGAGCCCGCCCGCGGAAACGGCCTCCACCAGCTGTTGCGCGGGCGGATCGCCTAGCGCGGGCAGAGGTTCGTACACCCGCAGATAAGCCGCGAAGGGTCGGAGCACCCGAGCATCGTGGCACGCCGACCAGCACTGATCGGCGCCGACGTGCCGGTAACCGGCGTCCGGCGGACACTGTCGCGACGAGCACACCGTGCCACGTCGCACCGGACCCCCGGGACACGGTACGGTGTGAGCAGGAAAGAACTGTCGAGACGATGCGGGGCCGCCGATTCCCCCGGCCGCCCCGCCCCTGTGCGAGGGGGTCGAGCCATGGGGCGCGGCCGGGCTAAGGCCAAGCAGACGAAGGTGGCGCGCGAGCTCAAGTACAGCTCCCACGAAACCGACTTCGATGCTTTGCAGCGCGAGCTGTCAAGTAGTTCCTCGGACAAGCACGAGGACGACAACAACCGGTACGAGGACCCGTACGACGACGGGTACGACGAGTACCGCCGTTGACGCAGGCACACGACACGCGAGGGTGGGATCGGGCTTACCGGCCCGGCTACGCCCTCGCGCGTTGTGTGCTGCCCGTTTTCCCGTGCTTGCCAGTGGGTGACTAAGGAGTTGTGCGGGTGTCAGACTTAGCGCGAGTAGGCGTGGTCGGAGCCGGGCTGATGGGCTCCGGCATCGCCGAGGTGCATGCCCGATCCGGGTTGGACGTGCTGGTCACCGAGGTGAACCAGCCCGCCCTCGACGCGGGCAAGGCGCGCATCGAGAAGTCGCTGCAACGCGGCGTCCGCAGCGGCAAGCTGGCCGCCGAGGACGCCGAAGCGGCTCTCGGGCGGCTGCGGTTCACCACCGACATCGCCCAGTTCGCGGACCGCGATCTGGTGATCGAGGCCATCCTGGAACAGGAACAGGCCAAGGTCGACGTGTTCCGGCAGCTGGACAAGATCGTCGAGCGCGAGGACGCGGTATTCGCGTCCAACACCTCGTCGATCCCGATCATGAAGCTCGGCATGGCCACCGGCCGTCCGCAGCAGGTGGTCGGCATCCACTTCTTCAATCCGGTGCCGGTGCTGCCGCTGGTCGAGCTGGTTCCCTCGCTGCTGACCAGCGAGGAAACCGCCCGCCGGGCCGAGGAGCACGCCACCGCGGCGCTGGGCAAGACGGTGATCCGGTCGCAGGACCGGGCGGGTTTCATCGTGAACTCGCTGCTGGTGCCGTACTTGCTGTCGGCGATCCGGATGATCGAGTCGGGCTTCGCCTCGGCGGAGGACATCGACCGCGGGATGGAGCTGGGCACGGCGCACCCGATGGGTCCGCTGCGGCTGTCCGACCTGATCGGGCTGGACACCATCAAGGCGATCGCGGACTCGATGTACGCCGAGTTCAAGGAGCCGCTGTACTCCTCGCCGCCGCTGCTGCTGCGCATGGTCGACGCCGGCTTGCTCGGCAAGAAGAGCGGCCGCGGGTTCTACTCCTACGCCTGACTTTCGTTGATCGGGTCCGCAACCTTTCGCCGCGGCGCGAACAGGTCGCGGCCCGTTTCACTGTGCGGCATGACTTCGACGTTCGTCTTCGCCGCCGGTGCCAACGGCGTGTCCGCCGCCCCCGCTGAGCTGGTGCGGCACGGATACCGCGGGGTGGGGGTGCCGCAGCCGGAGCAGCAGTTCCGGCTGTCCTACCAGGCCCCGCAGGACCTCGCGGCATTCGCGGCCGAACCGTCGGCGCTGGCCGGGGTGACGGTGGCGGATCAGGTCGCGGCCACCGTGGCCGTCGTGCGTCGAGCCGCCCAGCTGGGTCCGGTCGTACTGGTCGGATCGAGCATCGGCGGCGCGCTGATCACCCTGGTCGCGGAAGAAGTGCCAGAGCTGGTGGCCGCGCTGGTCTACGACGCCGCCTTCTGCTGTGTCGGCTTGGCCACTCCCGACGAGTACCTGGCGACGCCGGAAGGTACGGCGTCGCAGGCGATTGCGCTGGCCGGGTTCCTCGCGGCCGACCCCACCGTGATCGGGGCGATGCGGTTCAACTGGCGGTCCGGCTCAGCCGCCGCGCTGGCCGCGGCCAAGGAAGCACTGTGCGCGGACGCGACCGACGGCGAGTTCTTCGGCCTGCTGAACGCGATGGCCCCGGACGACCTCCTCGGACGCGGCTCGACCGACTCTCGGGGCACCGCTTCCCGATGGGGACGAGTGCCGCGGCATTACGTCCGGCACCTGCGCGACCACGTGGTGCCGCTCGCCCTCCAGGACCGGATGATCGCCGAGGCGGACGACGGCACCCCGGAGAACCGGTTCGAGGTGCACGACGTCGACACCTCGCACTTCCCGGACGCGGCCGGGATGGCCCAGTTCGTGGAGGTGCTGGACAAGATCGGCCGCTCGGTCAGCGAATGAACGCGGCTCGGCGCGCGGCCCGGCGGAGCACGATCAGGATCGCCGGACCGAGCACCAGGATCGCGGTCAGGTTCGTGATCGCGCGGCCGGTGTCCCAGCCCAGCGTGGACGTCAGCACGGTGAACACCAGGAACCGGTGCAGGTTGTCGCCGAGCGGGCCGCCCGGGACGAAGTTGAGCGCGGTCTGGTTCGCCAGGAACGGCCAGGTGAACATGCTCATCGCCAGGCCGTAGAAGTACGCGGCGAGCACGCCGTAGCCGGCCAGCATCGCGATTTCCCCCCGGCCGCGAACCCGGCGCGGCAGCAGCCCGGCACCGAGGCCGACCAGCGACGACGCCAGCATCTGGAACGGCAGCCACGGCCCGACGCCGCCGGTGAGCAGAGCGGACGCGAACAACGACGTCGAGCCGAGGACGAAACCGAATCCCGGGCCGAAGACCCGGCCGGCCAGCACGAGCAGGAAGAACACCAGCTCGATCCCGCCGGTGCCGGCGCCCAGCGGACGCAGCGCGGCGTTCACCGCGGACAGCACGCCGAGCAGCGCGAGCGCCTTCGCGTCGAGACCGCCGCTGGTCAGTTCGGCCAGCACGATCAGGATCAGCACGGGCAGCGTCACGAGGAAGACGAACGGCGCGTCGGACACGTGCGCGGAGGTGCCGACCGAACCGCTCGACAGCAATGGCCAGCAGAACATCGCCAGTCCGAGCACGACCGCGATGGTCAGCACTAGCGCTGAGCGGTGCCGGATACGGACGGCTGGGCCGAGGAAGTCGGTCACGCTAGCGCCCTTGCCACTGCCTCGACCGTGAGCCAGGGTTCCGGAGCGAGAATCTTGGCCACCTGCGGCGCGAAGGCGGGCGAGGCCACGACAACATCGGCGGTCGGGCCGTCGGCGACCACTTCACCTTCCGCGAGGACGACGACGCGGTGTGCGGCGGACGCGACGAACTCGACGTCGTGGGTGGCCAGCAGGACGGCGTGTCCGCCGGCGGCGAGGCCGGCGAGGATGGCCGCGAAGTGCCGCTTCGCCGGGTAGTCGAGGCCGCGAGTGGGCTCGTCGAGCAGGACGACCGGCGGCGCGGCGGCCAGCTGCACGGCGAGGACCAGGGCCAGGCGCTGGCCCTCGGACAGGTCGCGCGGGTTCGTCTCGTCGGCGACCCCGGGGACGAGCCGGTCGAGCAACGCGCGCGCGGTACCGGATTCCACGCCGGATTCGGCGTCGGCCTGGCGGCATTCCGCCGCGACCGAATCGAGGTACAGCAGGTCCGCCGGGGTTTGCGGGACCAGGCCGACCCGGGTGCGAGCGGCGCGGGTCCGCAGCGTCTTCGGGTCCACGCCGAGCACGTCCACGACGCCTGCCGACCGGGGTCCGCTGCCCTGCAGCGCCCACAGCAGCGAGGACTTGCCCGAGCCGTTGCGGCCCATCAACGCGACGACTTCGCCTCGGTTCAGCTGGAGGTCGACACCGCGAACCGCGTGCACTCCGCGGTACCGGACCCACACCCCATTCGCCTTGAGCACCACCTCCCCAGCGCGCCCCAATGTGGCATTGGGTGCATGCGGTGCACCCAATGTGGCATTGGGTGCATCTGACGCACCCAATGTGGCATTGGGGTGTTTGGACAGGCGGTCCCGGAGCGGACCGGCGAGACGGCGGGCATCGCGTACCGACAACGGCAGCGGCGACCAGCCCGCGAGCCGGCCCAGCTCCACGATCGGCGGTGCGACGTCAGTCTCGGCGAAGACTTCCGCCGGCGGGCCGGACACGACGGTGCCGTCGCCAGGCAGGTAAAGCAGGCGGTCGGCGTACTGCGCGACGCGCTCCATCCGATGCTCGGCGACCACGACCGTCGTGCCGAGGTCGTGCACCAGGCGGGTGATCGCGGCCAGCACTTCCTCGGCCGCGGTCGGGTCGAGCGCCGAAGTCGGCTCGTCCAGCACCAGCACGCTCGGGTGCGCGGTGAGCACAGCGCCGATCGCGACCCGCTGCTGCTGCCCGCCCGAAAGCGTCCGAAGCGGGCGGTTGCGGAGTTCGGCGATACCGAGCAAGTCCAGGGTTTCCTCGACGCGCTTGCGCATCACGTCCGGCGCGATGGCGAGCTGCTCCATCGCGTAGGCGAGTTCTTCCTCGACGGTGTCGGTGACGAACCCGGCCAGCGGATCCTGCCCGACCATGCCGACCACCGACGCCAGCTCGCGCGGCGGATGGGTCGCGGTGTCCCGGCCGTCGACCTCGACCCGGCCGGACAGCACGCCGCCGGTGAAGTGCGGGACAAGCCCGTTCATCGCACCCAGCAATGTCGACTTGCCGACTCCGGTCCGGCCTGCGACGAGACAGAGTTCGCCCTCCTCGATGACGAAGCTGACGTCGCGGAGCACCGGATGGTCCGCCCCGTCGTAGGTGACGCTGACGTGCGAGAACTCGATCATTGGGCGACCTCCGACGCCAGCGCCGGACGCGGCGCGAACCAAGCGGGCAACACGCCGAGCAGCACCGCGACCGTCGGCAGCAGCGGCAGCTCCGGCCAGGTCGGCGGACTGGCCGAGGTAGCGAGCGAAACCGGGTCCGCCACCAGCATCAGCACCGCGGTGGCGACGCCGCACAACACGACCAGCGTTTCCGGCAGCCGCCACGGATCGGGCCGGTAAGTCGTGCGCTGGATTTGCCGTCCTCCCACCACGAATCCGGCGGCGGCCAGGCCGAGGCCGACGATCAGCATCGGGAGGCCGAGCCACGACGACGACCCGTCCAGCACGCCGTACACGCCCACCGCGACGCCGACCAGCCCAGCCAGCACGCAGGTCGCGATGAGCAGCCGGATGCGCGGCGAAAGGTAGCCGCGCCGTCCGTAACCGCGGGAATCCATCGCCGCGGCGAGCTGCAGTGACCGGTCCATAGCGTCGGCCAGCACCGGCACGAAGATCCCCTTCACGAAACGCAAACCACGCGTCCGACCGGCCCGAAGCCGGCGCGCACGACGCACTCGCTGGACGCTCTCGACCAACTGCGGCGCGACCGAAAGCGCGACCGTGACCGCCGTGCCCACCTCGTACAGCGCTCCGGGAACGGCTTTGAGCAGGCGTTTCGGGTTCGCCAGCGCGTTCGCGGCACCGACGCACAGCACGATCGCGGCCAGCCGGAGGCCGTCGTAAAAGCCGCCCAGCAACGCCTCGGCCGAGATGGGGCCGAGAAGCTGGATGCCGGCAGCGACCTTCGGCAGCGGGATAGTCGGCAGCGTGAACAGGACGTGCCCGCCTTCGTCTCCCCCGATCAGGATCCGGAACAGCACACGGGACACCAGGATCACGCCGGCGACCCAGGCGTACATCCGGAACGCCAGAGCCCACGGCGCGTCGCCGCGACGAAGCACCACGACGAACCCGGCAACCGCGATGACCAGCGCCAACAGCAGCGGATTCGTGGTGCGGCTCGCGGCGACAGCGAGCGCGAGCGCCCACCCCCACCATGCGCCGGGGTGCAGCGCCCGCGGATCAGTCGTTCGCAGCACGCCTGCGGCGCATCGCGATGACCGTGCCGGCCGCTGCGAGCACGACGACGACCGCGATGCCGATCACCAGGCCCCAAGGGAACCCGGTTGAACCCTCGGACGCGGCCGCTGGCGCCGGAGCGGGCGCGTTGGCCTTGCGCACCGGCTCGACCCGCGGCGGCGGGTATTCGGCGTAGCTCTTGCCCATCGCGAACGACCAGCCCTCGAACGCCCCGGCCGGCGGCTTCCAGCTCTGCGCGCCGACCTGCGCCGATGCCCACTTGCCGTGCTCGCCGGTCCAGAAGCTCCAGGAGGCGCTCTCCGGCGGCATGCCGGTGCACGCCTGATCGGCGGGCTTGCCCTCGATCTTGCACAGCACCGCGAGGCCGTACTTGCCCGCGCCGGTCAGCTCAAGCCCGGCGTTTTGCAGCGCGGTGACGCCGTTTTCCTGCTTGCCGGGAGCGCATCGGATGAGGGTTTCGCCGCCGAGCCCCTGGAAGTCGACGATGACGGTGACGCCGTTGTCGTCCTGGCAGTAGCCCGGGGTGCCTTTGCCAGACACCGTCGCCGAGGCGGAGGACACTCCGCCGAGACCGGTGGCGATCAGGAGAGCGCAGCCGACGACGACTCGTCCCCAGTTCCGCGCGTGCACGAACTGCATGTCAGATGAACCTCGCATCGATCGGACCACGACGGGCGATCCGGCTCACGGCCCGCGCGGGCCGCTCACGGTTGCGGGTCAGCGCCGGATTCCCACCGGCTTCCCCCGTTCGTGGCGAAGAACCTGTCGACGTTAACGCACCGCGGGCACCCGCCGGTAGCGACTGCGGACACACCTACACTTCCGGGCGTGGGACAGGACCAGCTGCGCGTCGGCCTCGTCGGAACCGGACCGTGGGCGACTACGGTGCACGCCCCCGG
The DNA here is from genome assembly GCF_000383915.1 of Amycolatopsis benzoatilytica AK 16/65. Classification (NCBI taxonomy): domain Bacteria; kingdom Bacillati; phylum Actinomycetota; class Actinomycetes; order Pseudonocardiales; family Pseudonocardiaceae; genus Amycolatopsis; species Amycolatopsis benzoatilytica. The sequence goes on along the minus strand of NZ_KB912942.1, from coordinate 7,457,439 downwards.
GCTGGCGGATCATCCAGGCACGGTGCTGAGCGCCGTGTGGAGCCGGCGTCCGGAGGCCGCTGCCGAGCTGGCTCAGGCGTACGACGCCGTGCCGACCAATGACCTGGACGAACTGTTTTCCCAAGTCGACGCCCTCGCGTTCGCGGTGCCGCCAGCCGTGCAGGCGGAGCTGGCGACCCGGGCGGCGGAAGCCGGCAAGCACCTGATCCTGGAAAAGCCGATCGCCGCCGACCTGGCCAGCGCGCAACGCCTGGCCGAAGCGGTGACCTCGGCCGGCGTCGCGTCGCTGGTGATGCTGACCTTGCGCTTCGCCCAGCAGACCCGCGACTGGCTGGCCGGCGTCACGTCCACCGACGGCTGGCGAGGCGGTGACGTGCGCTGGCTGTCCGGCGCGCTGCTCGCCGGGAAATACGCGACGTCGCTTTGGCGGCAAGACCCGACGGCCGGTGCGTTGGCGGACATCGGACCGCACGCGTTCGACCTGCTCGACGCGGCGCTCGGCCCGATCATCGACGTCCTCGCCGCGCACTGCGGTCCCGACGACCTGTGGCAGCTGTTGCTGGAACACGAAGGCGGAATCACGAGCACCGCGACGCTGTCGCTGCGGATGCCGGTCCAGCCGACAGTGGTCGAGTACTCGGTCTACGGCGACCACGGCCTCCGCACCCTGGGCCGCGGAGGCGCGGCGACGGACTCGTACACGGCACTGCTGGACGATTTCGCCGCGATGGTGGCCAGCGGGACGACGACACACCCCTGCGACGTCCGACGCGGACTGCACTTGGCGCGGATCGTGGACCGGGCACGGGCGGTCGCGTTCCGGTAAGTCCACTGTGGACCTGCCGGTAATTCGGTTGCGCGGGGTGCGAGCATGAGCGGGAAGTTCGTTTCGGACGAAGGAATGCCTATGTGCTCCGCCCCGGCCTGCACCGGCCGGGACTTGGCCTGATCCCGCAGGCTCGGTTCGCCCCGCGCCCGGTGTGCCGATCAGTTCGGTTGTTTCGTGCTGCCCGCCTTCCGCTGCGGTGCGCGTCGCGACGTCCGGGCAGCACCACTTCCCCGATTGGGCATTCCTTCCGAAAGGCTTCCACCCCAGATGCTTCAGGCGTACGTCCGCTCCACCGCACCGATCGGCCGCGACTCCGCGCGGATCGGCCCGTTCCTGGCCACCTTCGCCAAGGACACGAACCACCCGATGCTCAACTACGCCATCCCGGACGACGGCGCGACTCCCTCGTCCGCCGACGTCACCGCCCTGGTTTCCGCCTACCGGGAGCGAAACCTGCTGCCCCGGCTGGAGTTCTTCACCGAATCCGCCCCGGCCGTCGAGGCCGCGCTCACCGCGCACGGGTTCACCCTCGAACGGCGCGTGCCCGTCATGACCTGTACCGCCGAGGACCGCGTCAATCTTCCCGCGCCACAAGGAATCCGGCTGCGCGAACCAGCCACCGACGATGATCTCCGCCGGCTTCGATCGGTGCAGAATGTCGCGTTCGGCGAAGCGCCCGACGTCTCCGACGCCGACATCGAACGCAGCCGCGACCGCCTCACGATCCTGGCCGAGGACGGCGACACGATCGTCGGCGGCGGAATCGCGATGGAAATCGTCGCCGCCACCACGGAAATCGGCGGCATCGCGGTGGCCGCCGACTACCGCGGCCGGGGTATCGCGGCGGCGATCACCGCGCTCATCACCCGGCGCGCGCATGAACGCGGCGTGCGCACGGCGTTCCTCACTCCGGGCGACGTGGGAATCGGCACGGTGTACCGCCGAGCGGGATTTCACGTCGACGGCGAATGCGTGCACCTGTCGCTGAGCTAATCGTCGAACCGGCCGCCGCGGCCGCGTTTCACGTCGCCGCGGCGTTTCTTCGCGGCCAGGCGTCGTTCCTTCGAGCCTCGGGAAGGCTTGGTGGGACGCCGTTTGGCTGGCGGCGGGGCGGACGCTTTCGCCAGCACGTCCGCCAGCCGCTCGCGAGCCGCGTCGCGGTTCATCAGTTGCGACCGGTACTCGCTGGCCGCGATGGTCAGCACGCCGTCGACCAGGCGGCTGCCCAGCCGGGCCGTGATGCGTTCTTTCAGCGCGGACGGGATCACCGCGGAGCTCGCGACGTCGAACGACAGCTCGACGCGCGAGTCCGTCGTGTTCACGCCCTGCCCTCCCGGTCCGGACGACCGGGAGAACCGCTCGCGCAGTTCGGCGCCCGGGATCACGAACCGGGCGCCGACGCGTACGTCCTCCGCCATGCCTTCAGTGTCTCAAGTACCCGGCGAACCGGTTAACCGGTTTTTCGCGGGGCTCAGAACCGCGGGTGGTCGCCGGACAGGACCGCGCGCGGGCCGTCCGGGTCTTCCGCCGGCCGCACGTCGCCGAGGATCCACGCGGGCACGTGCCGGGCGGTCAGCACCGCCAGCGCCCGGTCCGCGTCCTCGGCGGACACGATCGCGACCATCCCGACGCCCATGTTGAACGTCTTCTCCAGCTCGGCGCGCTCGACCTTGCCGCGCTGCCCGATCACCGCGAACACCGGGGCCGGCGTCCAGGTGCCGCGTTCGAGCTGGGCGACCAGCCCTCGCGGCATGACCCGGGCCAGGTTGGCCTCCAAGCCGCCGCCGGTGATGTGCGCGAACGTGCGCACCTCGGCCTCGGCGACCAGCGCGAGGCAGTCCTTCGCGTAGATCTTGGTCGGTTCGAGCAGTTCCTCGCCGAGCGTGCGGCCAAACTCCTCGACATGCCCGCCCAGCGGCATCCGTGCGATGTCCAGCAACACGTGCCGGGCCAGCGAGTAGCCGTTGGAGTGCAGGCCGGACGAGCCCATTCCGATCACGACGTCGCCCGGGCGGACCTTCTCCGGCGACAACAGCGCGGACGCCTCGACCGCGCCGACGCCGGTGGCCGACAGGTCGTAGTCGTGCTCGCCCATCAGCCCCGGGTGCTCGGCCGTCTCGCCGCCGAGCAGCGCGCAGCCGGCCTGGACGCAGCCCTCGGCGATGCCGCCGACCAGCGCCGCGATCTTCTCCGGCACGACCTTGCCGACCGCGATGTAGTCCTGCAGGAACAGCGGCTCGGCCCCGGTCACCACCAGGTCGTCGACGACCATCGCGACCAGGTCGATGCCGACCGTGTCGTGCTTGTCGAGCGCCTGCGCGACAGCGATTTTGGTGCCGACACCGTCGGTGGACGACGCGAGGATCGGGTCTTTCCACTTGTCGAGCTTGAAGGAGAAGAGCCCGGCGAAACCGCCGACCCCGCCGCGCACCTCGGGCCGGGTGGCCCGCTCGGCGTGTGGCTTGAGCAGCTCGACGGCCTGGTCGCCGGCGTCGATGCTGACGCCTGCGGCGGCGTACGTGGCGCTCGTGGACTCGCTCACGGAAGCGGACTCCCTACTGGACATGCTCGATTGACTTGTGGTCACGGACGCCGGACGGCGTCTTCGGCACCGTACCCGGCCGCGGTGACCGGGGTCGCCGCGCCACCGGCCGCGTCCATGCTTTCCAGCAGGTGCTTGCCGATGAGTGCGTCGTCGGGCAGCGGAATCGGGTATTCGCCGGAGAAGCAGGCGGTGCACAACCGGCTCTTCGGCTGCTCCGAGGCCGCGACCAGGCCGTCCAGCGAAATGTAGCCGAGCGAATCGGCCCCGATGGACCGGCGGATGCCGTCCAGGTCGACGCCGTTGGCGACGAGTTCCGCCCGGGAGGCGAAGTCGATGCCGTAGAAGCACGGCCAGCGCACCGGCGGCGAAGCGATCCGCACGTGCACCTCGAGCGCACCGGCCTCGCGCAGCATCCGCACCAGGGCGCGCTGGGTGTTGCCGCGGACGATCGAGTCGTCCACCACGACCAGGCGCTTGCCGCGGATGACGTCGCGCAGCGGGTTCAGCTTCAGCCGGATGCCCAGCTGCCGGATGGTCTGCGACGGCTGGATGAAGGTGCGCCCGACGTAGGCGTTCTTGACCAGGCCGGTGCCGTAGGGCAGGCCCGAGCCCTGCGCGTAGCCGATCGCGGCCGGGGTGCCGGACTCCGGAACCGGCATGACCAGGTCCGCGTCCGCCGGGTGCTCGGCGGCGAGCCGGCGGCCGATCTCGACGCGCGTGGCGTGCACGCTGCGGCCGGCGATCGAGGTGTCCGGACGCGCCAGGTAGACGTACTCGAAGACGCAGCCCTTGGGTTCCGGGTTGGCGAACCGCGAGGAGCGCAGCCCTTCGGCGTCGATCGCGATCAGCTCGCCCGGCTCGACCTCGCGTACGAACGACGCACCGCAGATGTCGAGCGCGGCGGTCTCGCTGGCGACGACCCAGCCGCGCTCCAGCCGGCCGAGCACCAGCGGGTGCACGCCGTGCGGGTCGCGGGCGGCGTAGAGGGTGTTCTCGTCAGAGAAGACCAGGCAGAACGCACCCTTGAGGGTGGGCAGCAGATCCATCGCGGCGGCTTCGATGCCCTTGTCCGCGGCGGTCGCCGCGAGGAGTCCGCAGACCAGGTCGGAGTCGCTGGACGATCCGGTGAGCCCGGCGTGCGGTTTGAGCCCGGCGGCGACGGTGCGTTCGTGCAGTTCGGCGGTGTTGACCAGGTTGCCGTTGTGCGCGAAGGACAGGCCGCTGCCGGTGGCAGTGGTGCGGAAGATCGGCTGGGCGTTTTCCCAGATCGTGGCGCCGGTGGTGGAGTACCGGCAGTGCCCCACCGCGATGTGGCCCTGCAGCGACTGCAGGACCTGCTCGTCGAAGACCTGGCTGACCAGCCCGAGGTCCTTGAAGACGACGATCTGCGAGCCGTCGGAAACCGAGATGCCGGCTGCCTCCTGCCCGCGGTGCTGCAGGGCGTAAAGGCCGTAGTAGGTGAGCTTGGCGACTTCTTCCCCGGGAGCCCAGACGCCGAAGACGCCACACTCCTCACGAGGTTCCGGTTCGGGTTGATCAGGACTTACGGAGGGGTCGGAAACCACCGAGGAGCTCCCAGGACGACGTGGGCGGGCCGCCACCAGTGTAAGGGCTGGACCGCGCGGCCAGCCGGTCCGTGACGTGGTTCTGACCACTACGGGGGAGGTCTGCGCGAGCAGTGCTCTCGGATCGGATCGGGTGATCGTGACGGAAATGAACCAGGCCCCGCACGCAGTGGATCGGGACACTTCGTGCGGGGCCTGAAACTCCGGGGCGCGGCGGGATGCCGGATCGGCGGGCCGAGGTGGGCGGCACGCTGGGCGGCACCGCTCGCGCGGACCAGTCCGGGCGAGTCAGTCGAGACGAACCAGAAGGCCGGGACACGCCCAGCCGGTCTAACCTCTCGGCGGCACGCCGGCGGACCTTCGCGTACCGCGGCCTCGCCGACGCCGAGGGCCCGGGCGGACTGGCTGATCGGGACAGCCAGCACGTCGCCGCGAACCTGCGCCGACTGAGCGAATCAGCGGGCAGCGAGCCACTTCGAACGGCCACCGCGGCCGGGGACCCAGCAGCCGTTCGCGGCCGGGACGGCGTCGGAGTGTCGCTCGGGAAGCGCCAGCACCTCGCCGATCACCTGGCCGGCCTCGCCACGCGAACGCCAGAGCGTCGACGCGGGCTCGAAGATGTTCTGCTCGCCGCCGGGAAGGCGGGCGGCCTCCACGTCGTCCTCAGCGTTGAGCCGGACGACATCAACCACGTTGTCGTGCACCCGCACTCCGACGACGGCCTGCACCTCGCCGAGCTCGTTCGTCGGGTGGACGAACTGGTAGCCACGGGCGATCAGTTGCCGCAGGCCGCGCTCGATGTCGAAACCGGAGCCGACCACGCTCGCCTCAGCCGAGGACATCGTCGAATTCGCCGTCCTTCGCACCGGCGAGGAAGGCGGCCATCTCCGCGCGGGTGTAGACGAGCGCCGGGCCTTCGGGGAAACGGGAGTTCCGCATCGCGATCTCGCCGGAAGTCAGCGGGGCGACCTCGACGCAGTTGCCCACCGCGCCGCTATAGCTGGCCTTGCGCCACTGCGCGCCGGTCAGGCGGTCGGCCGGAATGCCGTTCTCGAACCGTTCAGCCATGGTGCCCACCTTCCAAGAAGAACGAGGGAAAGCTCAGGAATCTGCATGTGCATCTGCCTGTGATGGGGACGCTAGCACGCGCGCATGCAGCGGTAAATGCACGTGCAGAATTTCCTGCAAATTTCTCACTGCGTGACGAGCGGTTTCAGTAGAAGTTCCCGGTCAGGTGATTCGAGCACTACCCGAACGGGCTACACACTACTGAACGTCAGCAGATTCGGGATTCTTGAGCGCAGAGTGTCCGAGACTCGCCGCCACTGGGCGCGAGGAGTGAACGGCGGACACGGAAAGTGAAGTACCGAGTCGATACGGGAGTGACGTCCGACCAGGTCAGCGAAAGGGTTTTCCGGACTGATGCACGCACGGTGATGAATAACGGGTGCGATTGTTCTCAATTCGGCTACTCGTTCCCCGTTCGGCGGGAAACCAGACGCGGGGTGGGACGAACAGCAGGTCGCGGCAACTCGAAGTCGGTTTCGCAGTCGGACCGGACGCCGCGCTGTGGAGACAGCGCTCATGCCCGACCCGGCAAGAGGGAGCCCGAGAGCGACGGCCTAGATCTCCGCCTTACGCTTGGCGATCCGCGACCGGCTGCGCTCCGGCGTCTCCGCGTCCACGGCCAGCAGGTCCAGCGCCCGGCTGTACTTCTCGATCTCTTCGCGCTTGTCCAGGTAGTGCGCGCCCGTCAGGTACTCGACGTACACGATGTTCGGCAGCTCCGACTCGGCGAAGCGCAGCAGCGAGAACGCGTGTTCCGCGGACAGACCGCTCCGGCAGTACGGCAGGATCTGCACCGACACGTGCGGCAGCGTCGTCACCTCGAGCAGGTACTCCAGCTGCTGCTTGAACACCTTCGGCCCGCCGATCGGCCGGAACAGCACCGACTCGTCGAGCACCGCCCAGATCCGCGGCGCGTCCGGACGGGCCAGCATCTTCTGCCGCCGCATGCGCAGCGCTACCAGCTGGTCAACGCGTTCGTCGGCGAGTTCCGGCCGGCCATGACTGAAGATCGCCCGGGCGTACTGCTCGATCTGAAGCAGACCGGGCACGAACAACGGCTCCCAGGTCTGGATCCGGGACGCCGCCTCCTCCAAACCGACGAGGTCGGTGAACCAGTTCGGCACCGTCTCGCCGAACTTCCGCCACCAGCCCGCTTCGTTGGACTGCTTGACCATGTCGAGGAACGACTTGCGCTCGTTCTCGTCGGCGACGCCGTACATCGTCAGCAGGTCGGCGACGTCGCGTTCCTTGAAGCCGACGCGACCCAGTTCCAGCCGCGAGATCTTCGATTCCGAGCCGCGGATGTTGTAGCCGGCCTGCTGCCGGGTGATGCCCGCTTCCTCACGGAGCTTCCGAAGCTGCGAGCCGAGGATCATCCGGCGCGCCGTCGGGCCGAGGCTCTGCTCGCCAGCGGACGCGTTCACCGCGTTCATGACCTGGGCCTTTCCTCGCCGCTCGATGCCGTTCGATCGTCTGCCAAAACTAGGTCCGACTACCCAAAGTACACGTGGGGCACCGCTCCGGACAGGGCGGCACGGGCCGGTCCACCGGGCGATTCTACGGAGTGTGGGCCTTCGGCGACACTGTCCGCAAGCGATTGCCCACGGAAAAATCAGATCCGCACGACCGGCAGCCAGTGCGACAGGTCCGCGCGGCTGCCCGACGCGGACACCCGCGCGGCGGCCACCGCCTCGTCCCAGCCGAGCAGCCCGGTGGCCAGTTCGAGCCAGGTCCGGCCGTCGGTTTCGACCACGTTCGGAGGGGTGCCGCGAGTGTGGCGCGGGCCTTCGATGCACTGCACCGCCGCGAACGGCGGGACCCGTACCTCGACGGTGTGGCCGGGGGCGTCCTGGGCGAGCGTGCGCAGCGTCGCGCGCACCGCGGCGGCCATCGCCGGCCGGCCCGGATCCGGCCCGGCACCTCGCAACCAGTCCGAAACGGCCATCACCGCCGCCCGTAACTGAGCGGGATCGACCGAACGCGAAGAGGCCATGCCTCAACAGTAGAGTGATCGCAGACGGACTTTCAGGCACCCGGCACCGAAGGACGGCGATGGCGCAGCGGGACGAAGCAGATCGGATGGTTTCCCGGACTTCGGCAGGCAAGCGCGCCCGGCGCAACGCGTACCCGCGCCAAGGACCGCAGGGCAAACCCGAGATCACCCCCGAGATGCGCACCAACGCCCGGACCAATCCGAACAGCTGGCTGTACGTCATCGACGAGGCGTTCGACGCCCGCGGCCCGGTGCCGTCGTGGGCCGTCGTCGGCGCGTACCCGGTGAACGGCACCGGCGAGGTCGTCGAGGACTTCCACCCCAACGACCGCTACCGGCCCTCGCCGAAGGCGCTCGGTTTCCCGGAGCCTCGCAACGAACTCGAGCGGCTGCTGCAGCTGGTCCGCGCCGAGCACCGGCCCGCCGAAGACCTGCCGCGCGTCATCCTCGATTCGACGCTGCTGGTCTACGCCATGTCGCCGCTGCAGCGCACGGTTATCGGCTTCCACAACGCGGACGGCCGGGTCATGGTGCCCGCCTACACCACGAAGGCCCTCGTGCCGCGCGAGTGGCCGCTCGCCCGCGCGGTGCTCGGCCGCGACATCGTCAACCTGCTCGCCGGGCATCCGATCGCGATCAACCCGCACGACCTGATCACGGCAGTGGTCCCGGCCGAGCACCTGCTCAAGGCGATCGCCGAAGAACGCCGCTGACCTGGGCCGACCACTCTCCAGAGTGATCATCGAGTCGCTGAACCTTGATCTTCCGGGCATCGTGACGCGCAGGAGTACACGTGTCCGGTGAAGGAGCCCCAGGTGAAGCGTCGTCTGCTGCTGCGCTGGAGCGCGGTTCTGGTCGCCGGCATCGCCGGCGCGTCGTTCGCCACCCCGGCCGAGGCGGGGCCGAACCCGGAGGACAACTACGCCGGCTCGCAGATCGAAAAGCACGAAGGCGTGCTCGGGCTGCCGATCGGCTACTCGACAGACGACCAGTACCTCGGCCACGACGTGAGCGGCCATCAAGGCCCGGTCGACTGGGCTGCCGCGGTCGGGGCGGGCGCGAAGTTCGTGTATGTCAAAGCGACCGAGGGCACCACGTTCGTCAGCAAGCAGTTCAGTCAGCAGTACAACGGCTCCTATGACGCCGGGATCGTGCGCGGCGCCTATCACTTCGGCCTCCCGGACGTGTCCGACGGCGCGAGCCAGGCGAACTACTTCCTCGCGCACGGCGGCGGCTGGTCCGGCGACGGCAGGACCCTGCCCGGTGCGCTCGACATGGAATACAACCCTTACGGCGACACGTGTTACGGCAAAGACGCGGCTGGCATGGTCGCGTGGATCCGCTCGTTCTCCGACACCTATCGCGCCCGCACCGGACGGCTGCCGACTATCTACACGTCCACCAGCTGGTGGAAACGATGCACCGGAAACGACCCTTCTTTCGGAGGGAATCCGCTGTGGATCGCGCGCTACAACTCGCAGATCGGCGAGCTGCCCGCGGGCTGGCGGGAGCAGGCCATCTGGCAGTTCGCGGACGCCGGCGCGCTGCCCGGCGACCAGAACTGGCTCAACGGAACGCAGGCCGCGCTGCGCAATCTGGCATTCGGGTGAACGTTCGCGACAACGTCACGAATTGCTCATCACTCCCCGATGAAAATCACCCACCCGTCCATTCATCTTCACGGAACTTGATGACAAACGCGGATCCGTCCTCAAGAATCTCCCCCGTGGCGGCTACCTGCACATAGCCGCCCTCCGCGAGGGTATCCGTGAAGGGATTCGACGATGTCCATTTCCCGAAGAGGCCGGCGCACCGCACTGCTTTCCGCGCTGACCGTCCCCGTTGTGGCGCTCCTGCTCGGCGCTGCGACCCAGGCGACCGCGGCAGGCGCCCAGTCCCCGCTTTCGACGCGGGAGATCAACGCCGTCAACGCTGACATCCAGGCACACAACCACGTGCTGGGGTCGCAGATCCGCCGCGTCGAGGGCGACCAATCCACTCCGGCGTCGAAGGCGGCCGCGCAGCAGCCGCAACCCGCGACCGCGCTCCCGAACCAGGTCGCGGCGACGGTGGACGGCATCGACGTGTCCGGATACCAGGGCAACGTCGACTGGGGCTATTGGTGGGGCCAGGGCAAGCGGTTCGTCTGGACCAAGGCCACCGAAAGCACGAGTTACACGAACCCGTACTTCGCCCAGCAGTACAACGGTTCCTACAACCAGGGCTTCATCCGCGGCGCATACCACTTCGCCACGCCGGACACGTCCAGCGGCGCGGCGCAGGCGAACTACTTCGTCTCGCACGGCGGCGGCTGGTCCGGCGACGGCAAGACCCTGCCCGGCGTGCTCGACATCGAGTACAACCCTTACGGCGCAACGTGTTACGGCTTGAGCCCGTCGGCGATGACAGCGTGGATCAAGGACTTCCACGACACCTATCACGACCTCACCGGCCGCTGGCCGGTCATCTACACGTCGACGAACTGGTGGAATCAGTGCGTCGACGGCGACTTCTCCAGCACCGCGCCGCTGTGGATCGCCCGGTACTCGTCGACGGCGGGACCGCTGCCGTACAACTGGGGCTACTACACCGTGTGGCAGTACACCTCGAGCCCGATCGACCAGGACACCTTCAACGGCGCCTACGACCGGCTCCAGGCACTCGCCAACGGCTGATCACGGGTCGCTGGCTCCCGGTCGCCGCGTCCAGTTCCGGGCACGGCGACCGGGAGCCGCTTTTATGCCGGCTTCACTCGCCTTGCACAATGCAGACCTGGGGCGGAGACGGAACCGCCAGGGCCGGCGGGGCGTCAGACCGCGGCGCGAGTCGGTGCAGCAGGAAGGCGGAACCGAAGATGACTTACCCACCGCAGCCCGGGCAGGGCGGGGACCCGTACGGCCAGGGCTGGCAGCAGCCGGGCTCCGGCGGCGTGCCGCAGCAGCCGGGGTGGGACCCGAACGCCCAGCAGCAGCCGGCCTGGGATCCCAATGCGCAGCAGCAGCCGGGGTGGGACCCGAACGCTCAGCAGCAACAGCCGGCGTGGGACCCGAACGCCCAGCAGCAGTACCCGGGCGGACCGTACCCGCAGCAGCCCTACCAGGGCACTCAGCAGTTCCCGCAGCAGGGCTGGGACCAGAGCCAGTACCCCGGCGGCCCGGGCGGCGAGCCGCCGAAGGGCAACAAGACCGGGCTGTGGATCGGCATCGCGGTCGCGGTCGTGCTGGTCGCCGCACTGGGCATCACCGGCTTCGTCGCGCCGGGCTTCTTCCTGAGCAAGGACAAGAGCGACAACCAGGCGCAGAACCAGTCGCAAGCTCCGGTGCCGTCGCAGCAGGCACCGGCTTCGTCGTCGGCGCAGCTGCCGTCGGACGACCCGTCCGAGCCGACCGACAGCGGTACTCCGGGCAGCGGCGGTGCGGACACCGCCCAGGTTAAGCAGCTCGCCGACAACTTCATCGGCAAGCTCAACGCCAAGGACAGCGCCGGTGCGTCCGCGATGCTGTGCGCCAGCGCCAAGAGCAGTGGGTCCGCGCAGAAGAACATCGACGAGGCGGTGAGCAGCGACCCGCAGCTCACGATCAAGCAGCTGAACGCGAACCCGTACCTGTCGACCGCCACGCTCGGCGGCTCGATGTCCGGTAAGACGGCCAACGGCTTGATGCTGCTCGACCCGAACAACGGCAACCTCTGCATCAGCTCCTTCACCGTTTTCGCCTTCTGATTCGTGCGTTCGCCTCTGCTGTGGACGTTCGTCGCGTCCGTGGTTCTGCTGTGCGGGGTCGGCGGCTGGCTGCTCGCCGACCCCGCCACCAGCCGCAGTGACGCGCTGAAGACTGGCGGGCTCGCCGGCGGTGCAGTGGTGGCGCTGTACGCACTGTGGCTCAACGATCGCCGCCGCCGGGTCGAAGAGGCCCGGCAGACGATCGAACAGCAGCGGCACGACGTCGACCGGGAACGGATCTCGGACGAGCGGTTCGCCAAGTCGGTGGAACTGCTCGGCCACGACGCCGACCAGGTGCGTGTCGGCGCTCTGCACGCACTGGCCGGGCTGGCGCGCAGCCGCCCGGAGTACCGGCAGACCGTGCTGGACGTGCTGTGCTCCTACCTCCGGCGGCCGTATTCGCACGGCCGTTACTCCGGGAACCCCGGCACTCCGGACGAAGAACGCGAACTGCAGGTCCGGCTCACCGCGCAACGCCTGGTCGGCGATCTGCTGCCGCCCGCTGACGCGCCCGGCCCGGGACCGGATCTCGATCTGACCGGGGCGGCGCTGGAATACTTCGATCTTTCCCGCCGCCGGATCGGCGGACTGCTGCTGCGGAACGCTTCGCTGTACAGCAGCACCAATTTCAGCGGCTGCGTGTTCACCGGGGCGGCGTTTTTCACCGCGGCGGGCACCGGTCCTGGGCGGCTGGTAGGCAATTTTCACTGCCGGGACGCGGTTTTTCAGGACCGGGCGTGGTTTTCCGGAACCGAGTTCGCGGAGCGGGCAGACTTCACCGGAACCCGGTTCGCGGGGCGGACGACGTTCAAGGAGACGGTGTTCGCCAAGGAAGCGGTGTTCACCGATACGTCCTTTGTGGACGACGCCGAGGTGCGGCTGCCGAAGGGGTGGCAGCTGGCGCGGTCCGGGAACAACAGCTGGGTCGCGGTGGCGGACCAGGCCGCAAAGCCGTGAAGGGAACATTGAGGGACTCTGAGTCCCTCAATGTTCCCTTCACGGCCGGCTAGCGCCTCAGTTGAACAGCGCCGGCAGCGTGCTCTCCCACGCCTCGCGCAGTTCCTGGGTGGTGAACTCGGTGACGCCCTGCAGTTCCAGCGTTCCCGACTCCGGGTCGACCACGCCGGTCTTGCGCCACGGCAGGCCGCGGGCGGTGCACATTTCCGTGAACCGCAGCTCTTCCGTGCGCGGGACGGCCACCAAGACGCGGCCGGACGACTCGGAGAACAGCTGCACGAACGGGTCCTGGTCGCGGTCGAGGAAGACCCGGGCCCCGCACTGTCCGATCAGGACAGTCTCGGTGAGGGCCTGCGCCAGTCCGCCGTCGGCGAGGTCGTGCGCGGCGGAGATCATGCCGTCGCGCGAACCGGCCACCAGCACCTCGGCCAGCAGCTTCTCCCGGGCCAGGTCCACCTTCGGCGGGACGCCGCCGAGGTGGCCGTGCAGCTCGCGGGCCCAGGCCGAGCCGTCCAGCTCGTCGTGGGTTTCGCCGAGCAGCAGCAGGGTCTCGCCCGCTTCCGCGCCGATGCCGGTAGGGATGCGGCGGGTGACGTCGTCGATCACGCCGAGGACCGCGATCACCGGAGTGGGCAGGATCGCCGTGTCACCGGTCTGGTTGAAGAAGCTGACGTTGCCGCCGGTGACCGGGATGCCCAGCTCGACGCAGGCGTCCGCGAGGCCGTGCACGGCCCGCTCGAACTGCCACATCACGCCCGGGTCGGTCGGCGCGCCGAAGTTCAGGCAGTCGGACACCGCGACCGGGGTCGCGCCGCCGGTCGCCACGTTCCGGTACGCCTCGGCCAGCGCGAGCTGCGCGCCGCGGTACGGGTCGAGGTAGACGAACTTCGCGTTGCAGTCGGTGGACACCGAGACGCCGCGGTTGCTCTCCTCGTCGATCCGGATCATGCCCGAGTCGGACGGCTGGGCGAGCACCGAGTTGCCGCGCACGTAGCGGTCGTACTGGGAGGTCACCCATTCCTTCGACGCCTGGTTCGGCGACGCGATGAGCTTCAGGAAGTCCGCGCGCAGCTCGTCGGGCGTCGACGGGCGGGGCAGCTTCGCCGAGGTGTCGGCGACCAGGCCGTCCTGGAACGCCGGGCGCTCGATCGGGCGGTCATAGACCGGGCCCTGGTGCGCGACGGTGTGCGCAGGCACGTCGACCACGATCTCGTCGTTCCAGGTGATGACGAGGTGCTCGCCGTCGGTGACCTCGCCGATGTCGGTGGCGAGGACGTCCCACTTGGCGCACACCGCCATGAACGCCTCGACGTTCTCCGGCGCGACGACCGCGCACATGCGTTCCTGCGATTCGCTCGAGAGCACCTCGGCCGGGGTCATCCCGGTGGCGCGCAGCGGAACCCGGTCCAGGTAGATGTGCATGCCGCCGTCGCCGGCCGCCGCCAGCTCGGACGTCGCGCAGGACAGCCCGGCGCCGCCGAGGTCCTGGATGCCGATGACCAGCTTCTCGCGGAACAGGTCGAGGCAGCACTCGATGAGCACCTTCTCGGTGAACGGGTCGCCGACCTGCACGCTCGGCAGCTTGCGCCGGCCGGCCGCGGACTCGTCGCCGGAGAAAGTGTCGCTGGCGAGCACGGACACGCCGCCGATGCCGTCGAGGCCGGTGCGCGCGCCGAACAGGATGATCTTGTTGCCAGCGCCGGACGCGAACGCCAGGTGCAGGTCCTCGGTGCGCATCGCACCGACGCAGAGCGCGTTGACCAGCGGGTTTCCCGCATACGACGGGTCGAAAACCAGCTCGCCGCCGATGTTCGGCAGGCCAAGGCAGTTGCCGTAGCCGCCGACGCCCGCGACCACGCCGGGGAGCACGCGCTTGGTGTCGGGTGCGTCGGCGGGGCCGAAACGCAGCGCGTCCTGCACCGCGAGCGGGCGCGCGCCCATCGCCATGATGTCGCGCACGATGCCGCCGACGCCGGTGGCAGCGCCCTGATACGGCTCCACGTAGGACGGATGGTTGTGGCTCTCCACCTTGAAGGTGACCGCCCAGCCGTCGCCGATGTCGACGACGCCCGCGTTCTCGCCGATGCCGGCCAGCATCTTGGCCTTCATCTCGTCGGTGGCGGTTTCGCCGAAGTAGCGCAGGTGCTTCTTCGAGGACTTGTAGGAGCAGTGCTCGCTCCACATCACCGAGTACATCGCGAGCTCGGCGTCGGTGGGCCGGCGGCCGAGGATCTCCCGGATCCGCGCGTACTCGTCGTCGGCGAGGCCGAGTTCGACGTACGGCTGGCTCGTTTCCGGGGTCGCCGCGGCCGCTGCGGTGGTGTCTGTACTAACAACAGTGCTGGTCACAGTGTTTGTCCGACTGTCCGTGTCAGGGTTCGCCACAGGCTCCAGACTACGTGTCGGCCGGGTCACACCCGCAGGTGGCATCCCCCGGCCGCCCGGCGTTCACCGGGGATAAATCAGTCGCGCCGGACGCACCGGACGGCTTACCGTCAGTGATCGTGCTTTCCGCCACATATCCCTTTCCCGACATCCGTCTGCCGTCCCGGCCGACGCCGGTGCGGTACCTGCTGGCGGTCCTTCGGGCACGGCCGTGGCTTGCCCTCGGCGCGGCGCTCGCCGGGGCCGGCTGGTCGCTGCCAATGGCGCTGCTGCCGCTGGTGATCGGCCACGGCATCAGCGCCATCGAGGCCGGTGACACTCCCGCGCTGTGGCGCTGGGCGCTGCTCGCGGGCGTGCTCGGCGTGGTGCAGGCGCTGCTCGGCACCGCACTGCACTTCGCCGCCTACGGCCTGTGGCTGCACGGCGCGGGCACGACGCAGCGCGTGGTCACCGACCACACCACGCGGCTCGGCGCGACGCTGCGCGAGGCAGCCAGCACCGGCAACGTCGTCGCGGTCACCTCGTCGGACATGAACTGGGTCGGCAACGCGTTCGAGGTCATCGGCCGTTCGTTCGGATCGATCGTCACGTTCGTGGTGATCGGCGTCGCGATGCTCGGCACCTCACCGCTGCTGGGCACGATCGCGCTGGTGGGCGTCCCGCTGGCGATGGTCGGCATCGGCCCGCTGCTGGCTCCGCTGCAAAAGCGCAAGCTCGCCCAGCGGGAGAACCTGAGCGACGTGAACGCGCTGGGCGCGGACATCGTGTCCGGGCTGCGGATCCTGCGCGGCGTCGGCGGCGAGCGGCGGTTCCTGCGCCGGTTCCGCGACGCCAGCCAGCTGGTCCGCCGCTCCGGTATCGAGGTCGGCCGCAGCGAGTCCTGGCTCGCCGCCGCTGAGGTGCTGCTGCCCGGCCTGGTCACGGTCGCGATCATCTGGCTCGGGGCGCGGCTCGCGCTCGACGGCACGATCAGTGTCGGCTCGCTGGTGGCCTTCTACGGCGTTTCGGCGTTCCTGGTAGTGCCGGTGACCATCACGACCGAGGCGATCAGCGCGCTCAGCTCCGGTCTGGTCGCGGCCCGCAAGGTGTGCGGATTGCTGACACTGCAACCGAAAATGGCGGAGCCGGCGTCGCCGCAACCGTTGCCGGACGGGCCGCTGGAGCTGGTGGACACGGTGAGCGGCATCCGGGTCACGCCGGGCAAACTGACTGTGGTCGACCTGGGTGCCGAGGCGGAGGCGATCGCCGAGCGAATGGCCCGGTTCGCCGATCCGGACGAAGGCGAGCAGGTGCTGATCGGCGGAGTGCCCGCCGATCGGGTTTCGCTGACCGAACTGCGCGCCCGGGTGGTGTACGCGCACAACCAGGACCTGTGGTTTTCCGGGGTGCTGCGCGAGCAGCTCGCACCGGAACATCCACGGAACGTCGACCTCCTGGACGCACTGCACGCCGCGGACGCCGACGACATCATCGAGGCGCTGCCCAAGGGCATCGACGAGGTGATCGGCGAGCGCGGCCGCGAGGTGTCCGGCGGGCAGCGGCAGCGGCTGAGCCTGGCCCGGGCACTGGCGACGGACGCGGACGTGCTGCTGCTGGACGAGCCGACCTCGGCGGTCGACGCGCATACCGAGGCCCGGATCACCCAGCGGGCCAAGGAACTGCGGACCGGCCGGACCACCGTGGTGTTCAGCCAGAGTCCACTGTGGAGGAATGTGGCCGACGAAGTAGTAAGCGCGAAGGCGGTGACGGTATGACGACGCGGCTTCCGCTGGCGTCGAAACGCGACGTACGGCGCTGGGCGTGGCGTACCGCGCTCGAACATCGGCGCGAGTTCTCCTTGATGCTCGGGCTGTTCTCGCTCGCCACGGTGATCGGGCTGGCCGGGCCGCAGCTGCTCGGCCAGCTGGTGGACGGCGTGGTCGGGCACGGCACCACGACGCGAGTGGACCTGCTGGCGGGTGCGTTCGTAGTGGTGCTCGTGCTGCAGGCGTTGGCGAAGAAGGCCGCCCGGCTACGCGGCCGGATGTTCGGCGAGCGGGTGCTCGCACAGACCCGGGAGCGGTTCGTCACGAGCGCGCTGGACCTGCCGCTCGGCACCGTCGAAGCGGCGGGCACCGGTGACCTGCTCAGCCGCGCGACCAGCGACATCAGCCGGCTGGACCACGCGGTCCGGTTCGCCGCGCCGGAGATCCTGATCGCGATCGTGACGGTGCTGTTCACGACGGTCGCGATGATCGTGACGTCGCCGCTGCTGGCGCTCGCGCTGCTGGTGGCGATTCCGGTGCTACTGCCGGTGAACGTCTGGTATCAGCGGCGGATCCCGAAGGCACTGGAGTGGATGCTCGCGCGCTGGGGCGATCTGCAGTCGGTGACCCACGAGACGGTGGAAGGCGCGCGGACGGCCGAGGCGCTGAGCCTCACCGACCGGCGGCTGCGCACCGGGCACAGGGCACTGGACCAGGCGGTGCTGGGCGAGCGCCGGATGCGCTGGCTGCAGCTGCGCTGGCTGCCGTCGCTGGAGGTCAGCTACGTGCTGCCGATCGCGGGGCTGCTGTTGCTGGGCCTGCTCGCGTACTCGCAAGGCTGGGCCGGGCTGGGCACGATCACCACGATGCTGGCGTACGCGCAGGCGATGACCGCGCCGCTGAACGAAGCACTGTTCTGGCTGGAAGACCTGCAGGTCGCGATGGCCGCGGCGCGGCGAGTGCTCGGCGTGCAGCCGGCCGAAGAAACCGAGAAGGTCACCGCGGTGCCACGCGGGCGCGACATCGAGGTGCGCGACGTGCGGTTCGGCTACACGGAGGACCGCGAGGTGCTGCACGGCATCGACCTGAGCGTGCCGCGCGGCGAACGGCTGGCGATCGTCGGGCCGTCCGGGGCGGGCAAGTCGACGCTGGGCAGGCTGCTGGCCGGAATCTCGGCGCCGACATCGGGTTCGGTCAGCGTCGGCGGCACCGAGGTGTCGACGCTGGCGGATGACGTGTTGCGCGGCGAGGTGCTCCTGCTGACCCAGGAACACCACACGTTCTCCGGGACTCTGCGGGAGAACCTGGCGCTGCCGGCCCGGCGCGGCGACCGCGAGTGGACCGACCAGGAGCTGCTCGACGCGCTCGCGTCCGCCGGCGCGGCGGAGTGGACGGCTGGGCTGCCGGACGGGCTGGACACCAAGCTGGGGTCGGGCGCGTACGCGGTGCCGGCCGGGCTGGCGCAGCAGCTGGCGCTGGCCCGGGTAGTCCTTGCCGACCCGCACACGCTGGTGCTGGACGAGGCGACGTCGCTGCTGGACACCGGATCGGCGCGGGAGCTGGAGCGGTCGCTGAACGCGGTGCTGGAAGGCCGCACGGTGATCGCGATCGCGCACCGGCTGCACACCGCCGCGGCGGCGGACCGGGTCGCGGTGGTCGAGGGCGGCCGGATCACCGAACTCGGACCGCACCAGGACCTGCTGGCCGCGGACGGTCCGTACGCGCGGCTTGTCGCGGCGGCCAGCTGAAGAGGATGCCGGAGTGAAATCTGGCATTGTCGCCAGGCGGATGATCTTTCGAGCCTGGGGGTGACGCCGGTTGGCGGTCAGGTCGGTGTTGTCTGCCTCGGCTCCGCCGAGGCGGGCGGGATCGCCGTTAAGCCGGCGTTTGGCGTGAGCGACGCATCCGGCCTGGGGCCGACGCCGCTCACAGGCGGTGCTGGTACGGGTGCGCACGGACCGCTGGCTTTCCAGCGACCACGGCAAGTAAAAGCCGTGAAGGGCCCCTTGCGGGAATCAGATTCCCGCAAGGGGCCCTTCACGGACCTTGGTGCGGATCAGGCGTTCACGAGCGCGTCAACCGCGCTGTAGAACAGGCCGAGGCCGTCGTCGGACGAGCCGGTGAGCGCGTCGATCGCGTGCTCCGGGTGCGGCATGAGGCCGACCACCCGGCCGTTCTCGCTGGTGACGCCCGCGATGTCGTTGCGGGAGCCGTTCGGGTTGCCGCCGACGTAGCGGAACGCCACCCGGCCCTCGCCCTCCAGCATGTCCAAAGTGGACTGGTCGGCTACGTAGCAGCCCTCGTTGTTCTTGAGCGGCACGAGGATTTCCGCGCCCTGTTCGTACCGCGTGGTCCACGCGGTGGTGTTGTTGTCCACCCGCAGCCACTGGTCGCGGCAAACGAAGTGCAGGCCGACGTTGCGGATCATCGCGCCCGGCAGCAGGCCCGCCTCGCACAGGATCTGGAAGCCGTTGCAGATGCCGAGCACGGGCATTCCCTTGCGGGCCGCCTCGATGACCGAGGTCATCACCGGTGCGTAGCGGGCGATCACGCCGGCGCGCAGGTAGTCGCCGTAGGAGAAGCCGCCCGGGACGACGACCGCGTCGACGCCCTTGAGGTCCGCGTCGGCGTGCCACAGCGAAACCGCTTCGGCATCGGCGTACCGGACCGCGCGGGCGGCATCGCCGTCGTCCAGCGTGCCGGGGAAGGTGATGACGCCGATCCGGGCGCTCACGCCTCCACCCGCCGGATCGTCCATTGCTCGATCACCGGGTTGGCGAGGAAGCCTTCGGCCATCTTGGCCAGCGTCTCGTCATCGACGTCGTCGTCGACCTCGAGTTCGAAGTGCCGCCCCTGGCGCACGTCGGCGACCCCGGCGAAGCCCAGCCGCGGCAGCGCGCGCGCCACCGCCTGGCCCTGCGGGTCGAGGATCTCGGGTTTGGGCATGACGTCGACAACGACTCGAGCCACGGCTGGCTGCTCCTTATTTCTGCAGGTCGTGGGTGCAGTAGCAGGGTACTTCACGGGGCCGGGCGGCGGACAGACCGGTGCCCGCGGCGAGACCTGAGCCACCCGGTCGCGCGAGGTCGGCTTCCCGGCGGACTTGCGCGTAGGGTGACCTGCGCCATGATGTGTAGTTGACAGGTGGTCAACAACCTCGGGAGGCAGCGTGGCCGTGCAGGACTCCTTCGACTACGTCATCGTCGGCGCGGGCAGCGCGGGCTGCGTTCTCGCGAACCGGCTCAGCGCGGATCCGGCGGCGCGGGTGCTGCTGCTCGAGGCGGGCGGCGAGGACACCGCGGACGAGATCCACATCCCGGCCGCGTTCTCCTCGCTGTTCAAGACCAAGTGGGACTGGAACTACGAGACCGTCGAGCAGAAGCACACCGGCAAGCCGGCGTACTGGCCGCGCGGGCGGATGCTCGGCGGCTGCTCGTCGATCAACGCGATGATCTACATCCGCGGCAACCGCGCCGACTACGACGGCTGGCGCGATGCGCACGGGGCAACCGGCTGGGGCTGGGACGACGTGCTGCCCTACTTCAAGCGCGCCGAGGGCAACCAGCGCTTCGGCGGCCCGCTGCACGGCACGGACGGTCCGCTGCACGTCGAGGACCGGCGGTTCACCCACGAGCTGTCGCACGCCTGGGTGGACAACGCGGTCGCCTGGGGCCTGAAGCACACCGACGACTTCAACGGCGAGTCTCAGGAGGGGGCCGGGCTCTACCAGGTCACCTGCAAGCGCGGCCGACGCTGGTCAACGGCGGATGCCTACCTCCGGCCGGCGCTGGAACGGCCGAACCTGACCGTCCGGACGCACGCGCAAGCCACCGGGATCGTCTTCGAGGGCACTCGCGCGGTCGGGGTTTCCTACCTGGACAAGGGAGTCGAGCGAACCGTCCGCGCGGACGCCGAGGTGCTGCTCTCCGGCGGCGCGATCAACTCGCCCCAGCTGCTGATGCTGTCCGGCGTCGGACCGGCCGAGCACCTGCGCGAGCTGGGCATCGACGTGGTCGCCGCGTCGCCCGGCGTCGGCGGGAATCTGCACGACCACCCGGCGGTCGGCGTGATCTGGTCGACCAAGGGCACCACCGACCTGACCGACGGCGCGACGCCGGCCGGCCTCCTGCGCTACCAGCTGACCAGGCGCGGGCCGCTCGCGTCGAACATCGGCGAGGCCGGGGCGTTCTATTCGACGCGGGACGGACTGCCCGCGCCGGACATGCAGATCCACGTGGCTCCGACGTTGTTCTACGACAACGGACTGCGCGAACCGGACTGCTCGGGGTTCACGTCCGCGGCCACCCTGGTCGACGTGGCCAG
The DNA here is from genome assembly GCF_000383915.1 of Amycolatopsis benzoatilytica AK 16/65. NCBI lineage: Bacteria > Bacillati > Actinomycetota > Actinomycetes > Pseudonocardiales > Pseudonocardiaceae > Amycolatopsis > Amycolatopsis benzoatilytica. The sequence continues at coordinate 7,436,308 of NZ_KB912942.1, read as the reverse complement.
CCGCGGCCAGCTGCGGTTGAAGTCGGCGAATCCGGCGTGGAAGCCGGAAATCGACCCCGGCTACTACTCCGAACCGGCCGACCTCGAAGCGATGCGCTCGGCACTGCGGTCACTGATCGAGATCGGCCGCTCGGGTCCGCTGACGAAGTTCCTGGACCGGCCGTTCCTCCCGGCGACGCACGAGCTGTCGGATGAGGCGCTCACCGAGCACATCCGCGAGAACACCCAGACGCTCTACCACCCGGTCGGCACCTGCGCGATGGGCAGCGGCGAGCACGCGGTGGTCGACCCGGAGCTGCGCGTCCGCGGCGTCGACGGCCTGCGTGTGGTGGACGCGTCGGTGATGCCGGTGGTGCCGCGCGGGAACACCAACGCGCCGACGATCATGGTGGCGGAGAAGGCGGCTGACCTGATTCTCGGGCGCTCGACGGCAGCATGACGGCTTTGCAGCGGTGGCGGGATCTCCTGGCCAGCTGGGCGATCCCGGCCACCATCGATCCGCCGGAATCGCCGTGGGTGCTGCCGCGCGAGGTGTTCCGGCGGCGGGCGGACCGGCAGATCGCCGATCCGATCGGAGCGACGCATCGGCTTGCCGTCGAGGCGTTGCGGGAACCGGGAACCGTGCTCGACATCGGCGCGGCGGCCGGGGCGGCGAGCCTGCCCCTGGTCAGCCGGTCGAAGGTCACCGCGGTGACGGCGCTGGACACCGACGACGAATTGCTCGCCGCGTTCGCCGAACGGGCGGCGGGGGTGGAGCATCGGCTGTTGTCCGGCCGGTGGCCCGACCTCGCCGCGGAGGCTGGCACGGCGGACGTCGTGGTGTGCGGGAATGTGGTCTACAACGTTCCCGACCTCGCGCCGTTCGCGGCAGCACTGACGGCGGCCGCGCGCCGGCGAGTCGTGGTCGAGCTGGCCGCGCGGCATCCGTTGACCGAGCTAAATCCGTTGTGGCAACGGTTTCACGGCATCGCACGGCCGACCGGACCGACGGTCGAGGACTGTCTCGCGGCGCTCGCGGAAGTGGGAATCGAGCCGCAAGTCGTGGCGTGGCAACGGCCGCCGGAGCCCGAGTACGCGAAGTTCACGACCTTGGTCGACGTCGCCCGGCGGCGATTGTGCTTGCCGTTGTCCGCGGCCGGGGACGTCGAACAGGCATTGCTGGAGATGGGCGTGGATCCCGCGGTGCCACCAGATCTTGGGTCTTCCGGCCGGGATCTGGTGACGCTGGTCTGGCCCGGCTCCGGCTAACCGACGCAGACTGGTTCTTCCACCGGGGAACGGGCGAGTTGCGGCGTGAACAGTTGCCACGCAAGGAAACCCAAGGCGAGAATGACATAGGAGTCGCCGACGAGGTGCTGCCACGGTACCCATGCGAGTTCCCTCATCCCGCTAGAGGGCAGGAAGGTGTGCGGCGCGGCGATGAAGACCGCGGCACCCGCGATCAACGCCGCGGCGCCATAGCGGGTGCGGACCCGGGCGGCGAGGATGAGCGTTGCGGGCACCGCCCAAACCCAGTGGTGCGACCAGGAAATCGGGGACAGGACAAGCACGGCCGTCGCGTTGACGACGAAGGCGAGCGGGCCGTCGACGCGCCGCATGACGATCACGGCGGCGATCAGGACGAACGCGGACAGAGCCAGCCATAGCAGGTCGTGGGTGTAGCGCGGCAGGGCGAGACGGTTAAGCGCGCCTTCGATGGTCTGGTTGGTCGCGTAGGGCGAGCCGCTGAAGCCGCCGGCGCTGGTGAGGCCGCCGCCGAAGAAGTACTCGACGGAGGCGCGCGGGGCCACCAGGAAACCGAGCGACGTCGCTCCGGCACCGGCGAGCAGGGCGTTTCGCGTGGCGCGGAAATCCTTGGCGAGCAAGAAGAACAGCAAGAACCCCGCCGGAGTCACCTTGATCGCGGCGGCCAGGCCGACGAGCACTCCGCGCGGCCAGCGCGGGTTGGGAGCGAGGCAATCGACTGCGACCAGCGCCATCAGCACAAGGTTGATCTGCCCGAAAGAAATGGTCGTGCGTACCGGCTCGAAGGCAAGCGCCACAACGGTGAACGCGGACGCCGTCACTGCCGCGGTGCAACGATCCCAGCCCTGCCACAGGCGGCGGACTGCGGCGTACAGGACGGCCCAGAGCGACGCGACGGAGACAAAATCCAGCAAAATGGACGCGACAGACAGCGGCGGGAGCGCCAAGGAAGAGAAGAGAATCGCGGCGAACGGCGGGTAGATGAACGGCAGCATGGAACCCGCTGTCGTGGCGGGGAGAGTGCCGTAAAGGTCCCCACCACCGAGGACTGCGTCCGCGCCGAAGCGGTAGACCTGCAGGTCGACCTGATTGAAGGTGCTGACGGCAGCTGCTGCGAACGCGACGAGCACTATCGCGCTGACGGCGAACACCAAGGCGGGCACCCGCCTGGCTTTTCCTGGCAACCACATACGACGCCGATGGTAACCACGCTGTCGTCGATCTGCCGGATGGGCGAGGCTAGCGCGAACGCTCTTCCCGGTAACCGCACTTCGCGAGCTCAGCGTCCACTGTGGATTCTCCGCCAGTGGCGACGGTCCGGAGATGATTGGCTAGCTGTTCGTCTGAGTCTCGCGACTACCCGACCCGACGCAGCGCTTCCCGAGTGAGGTGGGCCAGCGTCGGATAGCCGTCCACCGCCATGATCAGGTCGGCCTCAGCGAGCAAGGTGCGCAGCACATGGACCACGCCGTCCTCGCCAGCCAGCGACAAGCCCCAGGCATACGGGCGGCCGACACCCACCGCAGTCGCGCCCAAGGCCAGCGCCTTGACTACGTCGGCTCCGGAACGGACACCGGAGTCGAACAGGACTGGCGTGCCGTCCGCGGCGTCGACCACTTCGGCCAGGCAGTCGAGCGCCGGGAGACCGCCGTTGGCCTGCCGGCCGCCGTGGTTCGAGCAGTAGATCCCGTCGACCCCGCCGTCGATGGCGCGGCGCGCGTCGTCGGGATGCTGAATGCCTTTGACCAGCAGTGGCAGTTTCGTCAGAGACCGCAGCCAGGGCAGGTCTTCCCAGGTCAGCGGGTTGCCGAAGAGCTGCGCCCACAACCCGATGGCGGCCGCCGGGTCGTCCTCGGGAGACTTGCCGAGCCGCTGCCGAAACACCGGGTCGGTGAAGTAGTTGGCCAGGCAATGCCCGCGAAGCTGCGGGAAGTTCGCCGTCGACAGATCACGCGGACGCCAGCCGGTGACCCAGGTGTCGAGCGTGACGACGATGCCGCGGAAACCCGCCGCTTCGGCACGCCGCACGAGCGATGCGGCGAGTTCCCGGTCGGTCGGCGTGTACAGCTGGAAGAACCCCGGAGTGTCCCCCAGTTCAGGGACGAGCGTCTCCATCGGATCGACGCTCAGCGTCGACGCGACCATCGGCACGCCCGTTCGCGCGCTGGCCCGGGCGGTCGCCAGGTCGCCGTGCCCGTCCTGCGCGCACAGGCCGATCACTCCGACCGGTGCGAGGAACAGCGGTGATCGCAGCTTGAGGCCGAACAGGTCCACCGACAGGTCGCGCGCGCTGGCCCCGACGAACATCCGCGGCACCAGACCCCAGCGTTCGAACGCCTCGACGTTCGCCCGCTGGGTCCGCTCGTCGCCCGCTCCACCGGCCACGTAGGACAGCACGGACGGCGGAAGCGCCTGTGCCGCGCGGGATTCCAGCTCCGCGTACGCCATCGGCAAATCCGGTACCCGACCCGCTAACCCGGCGAAGTAGATCTCGTGCTGGAAATCGCCGAAGCCGGACACAGTTCTCCTTTAGCGCTTGCCGTGCAGGATGGTGACCAGCTTGGCGACCAGTGCGTCGGTCGACTCCTTGCGGGAGAAGGAAGTGAGCGTGAGCGGAGCGGTGAACCGCTGCCGGGCCACCGCCTTCGGCCGGGCGAACTCACGCAACCCTTCGGGGCCGTGGATCCGGCCGAAACCGGAGTCGCCGACGCCGCCGAACGGCAGCGACGCGATGCCGGCGAAGGACAGCGGCGCGTTCACCGAGGTCATGCCCGCGCGCAGCCGGGCAGCCAGTTCGGCGCCGCGCGAGCGGGAGAACACCGTGGAGCCGAGGCCGTACTTGGTCGCGTTGGCCTTCTCGATCGCTTCGTCCATGTCGCGGACCTTGGCGATGGTGACCGTCGGCCCGAACGTCTCCTCGCGCACTGCCTCGGAGTCTTCCGGAACGTCGACCAGAACGGTCGGCTGAACGTACCGGTCGCCGACGCTTTCCACTCCGCCGACCACCGCTTTCCCGCCGCGCTCGATGGCGTCGGCGATGTGCCGGCGGATCACCGCGAGCTGCGAGGGCATGGTGATCGGGCCGTACTGGGCATCCTCGTCGGAGCCGGCGCGCACGTCCTTCGCCTTCTCGACGACCTTCGCGACGAATTCGTCAGCCACGCGTTCGTGGACGTAGACCCGCTCGACGCCGATGCAGGTCTGACCGGAGTTGGAGAACGCACCCCAGACGGTGGCGTCGGCAGCCGCTTCGAGGTCCGCGTCGGTGTCGACCAGCAGCGCGTCCTTGCCGCCGGCCTCGATCACGACCGGCGTGAGCGTGTTCGCGGCGGCGGCCATGATCTTCTTCCCGGTGGCCGCGGAGCCGGTGAACGCGATCTTGTCCACGCCGGAGCCGACCAACGCGGCACCGGTCTCGCCGAAGCCGGTGATCAGCTGCAGGACCGGCTGCTCGGGCACGATCTCGGCGAACGCGTCGACCAGCCACTTGCCGACGCCGGGGGTGTACTCGCTGGGCTTGAAGACGACGGCGTTGCCCGCGGCCAGCGCGTACGCGATCGAGCCCAGCGGGGTGAACACCGGGTAGTTCCACGGCCCGATCACGCCGACGACGCCCAGCGGCACGTATTCGACGGTCGCGGCCTGGTTGGCCATCAGCAGACCGGACGAACGGCGATGCTTGCCGAGGATCTTGCGGGCGTTCTTAGCCGCCCACGCGATGTGCTCGATCGCCAGCACGCTCTCCAGCTGCGCGTCCGCGATCGGCTTGCCGGTCTCGTCCCGCACGACCTGACACAGCTGCGGCAGCCGCCGGGTCAGCACGCCCTTCCAGCGCTGCAGCCGCTCGGCGCGGCCGGCGAAGCCGAGGTCGGCCCACCAGCGCGCGGCCGCCCGGGCGCGCTCGACTGCCGCGCTGACCTCCTCGGCCGTGTTCACCGGGTAGGTGCCGACCACCTCGTCAGTGGCCGGGCTGAGCGAATCGAACGTCTCACCGACGTGCGTCGGCTTCGGCTGGACCGCGGTCATCGGCGTCTCCCCGTCTTCGGTTCACCCCCCAGGCTACGAGGTTGCTGGCGTACTGCCAACAGCTGCCCGGGCTCTGGCCAGCATGGCACCCGAGCGGGGAGGCGGAAAGTCCTCGATCGGTCCGGCATCGCCGCACGCACCGCCTGCCCCCGCCCGCCCGCCCGAGCAGCGTCCGAGCAGCGTCCGTCAAGGGCCCCTTCACGGAATCCAAGTCCCTGAAGGAGTCCTTCACGGGCCACCAAGGACCTCAAGGAGCCGTTCACGGGCCATCCGGGCGGCGGACCCCCGGGCGTAAGGTGAACTCGAACGACCAAACAAGGAGACCCCTATGCGGATCGTCCATTTCGGACATTCCTGCGTACTGCTCGAAACCCCCAGCGAACGCATCCTGATCGACCCTGGCACGTTCTCGCCCGGCTTCGAGACCGAGCGTGAACTGTCCGCGGTCCTGATCACCCACCAGCACTTCGACCACCTGGACGCCGACCGCCTCCCGGCCCTCCTGGCCGCGAACCCGGACGCCAAGCTGATCGTCGACCCCGGCTCGGCCGAGACGGTCGAGAACCTGCACCTCGAGTTCGAGGTCGCCCAGCCGGGCAGCGCGTTCACGATCGGCGGCACCGCGGTGTCGGTCGTCGGTGGCGAGCACGCGGTGATCCACGCCGACATTCCGGTGATCCCGAACATCGGCTACCTGATCGACCACGGCGCGTTCTACCACCCGGGCGACTCGTTGTTCGTGCCCGAGCAAAAGGTCGACGTGCTCGGCCTGCCCACCGCCGCCCCGTGGCTGAAGCTCGGCGAAGCGGTGGACTTCCTGCGCGCGGTCGCGCCGCGCCGGTCGGTGCCGATCCACGAGGCAATCCTCGCCAACCCGGCGATGGCGTACGGGATGTTCCAGCACCTCGCGCCGGAAGGCACCGAGGTGAAGGTGCTCGACCGAGGCGTTTCGACCGAGCTCTGAGCTCAGTCCGGACGGACGAGTTCGCATCGGCCGTCGACGCATTCGCGGCGGAGCCGGCCTGCCGAGATCGTCGCCGCCAACTCGACGAACCAGCAGGTCGGACAGCCACGCAGGGCGATCAGCCCGGCCGGTGCGAGCAGCAGGCCGACCGGGCCGAACGCCGGGAGCAGCGCGAAGGCGGCGGCCAGCGCACCGAATCCGAGCAGGCCGCGGAGCAGGTGGCGCGGCACGGAAGTGCCATGGTCGTTCATCGCGGCTCCTTTCCACAGGTCAAGTGGTCCCGCATGGCCGCGCGGGCACGGTGCAGCCGGGATTTCATCGCGGCGACGCTCAGGCCGAGGACATCGGCCACCATGCGCCCGGGGTGGGCCTGGATGTCCCGCATGATCAAGACCTGCCGTTGATCCGGCGGCAACGCCGCGATCGCGGCCGCGATCCGTTCGGCTTCGAGCCGCTGCAGCACGGCGTCTTCCGCTGACGGCACAGCGGAAGGCAGCTCCGGACGCCACCGGATCAGCCGGACGCGGCGCAGGCATTCGTGCCGGACGATGCGGAACATCCACGCCGCCAGCGCACCGGACGCGCGAAGCGTGCCGATCTTGCGGTAGAGCACGATCAACGCTTCTTGCGCGGCATCCTCGGCGTCTTCCTGGGTGGCGCACAGGCTGTGCGCGAACCGCCGCACATGCGGATAAGAACCGGACACCAGCGCGGCGATCGATTCGGCATCGCCGCCGACGGCCGCGTCAACCAGCTTCTCGCTCGCCCAGTCAGCCACGGGACCGGCTCCGCCGACGCAGCGCGACCGCGCAGGTGCAAGCGAGCAAGGCGACCACGACGATTCCGGCAACAATCACTTCGACCTCCAGTATGGCGTGCCGGCCGGGATGGCCGACACCTCAACTAGAGGCGGTAGGTCCTCGAAAGGATTCTTCTCGGGTGGCCGCTACGCCGCCGCGGTGTGCCGCAGCGAGCCGTACGTGCTGCCGAAGGCGCGGTTTTCCAGCGCGACATCGACCGCGTCCAGCAGTGCCTGCCTCAGGCCAGGCCGACTCAGGTCGGCAGCGTCGATGCCGAGCCGTACGAGTCCACCGCGCCTGGCCGCGCGCGCAGTCGCGAGGATCAGCGCGAAGCAGCGAACCGTCTCCGTACGCTGCGACTGGCTCGAGAACTCCTGTACCCGCGCGCGCCGGATTTCGCCGGTCACCAAGTCGCGGACAGCGGCCTGGTCGGCGCACAACGTGAAGCCGTGCTCGCGCAGTGCCTGCACTGTGCCAGCGGACGCGAGCCAGCGCGGAGGCGCGAAGCCGTCGACAGCCACACCGGTAGCGTCGAGCGCCGCCTTCGCCGCGATGAGCCTCAGGCGCGCTTCATGCGCAGGGAGCGCCGCGAACTCCGCCTTACGCCCCAGGTGCACCGCGCGATGCGTCGGCGTGACGCGGTGGTCGTAGCCGTTGAGCAACACGGAGTCGCCTGCTTCGGCGCGCGTACGGACCCAGGCCGTCACAGGTCCGTCCTCAGTGCGCGCTACATGCAGGATCGAGAGCGGGACGTGACGGCGTTCGAGTTCGGCCGCCAGATGCGCACCACGGTGCAGCGTGCGCGTAGTGACCCCGGACAACGAGACCAGCAGGCGAGCATCCACGCCTCCATTGCGCCGCAGCCGTGTGGCGACCGCCTGACGCCTCCGTGAACTACGCGTGAGACTTATGCGGCGGACAGTTACCTTGCCCGCCAGGCAGCCTTACCGACATGCGCGACAACGCCGATCGCCGGGGTGCTGGCTGAGGCTTGCCGGGACAGCGTTCTCCGCTGGACGCACCGCCTCACGGGGTAGCGGGTTTCGCCGCCTCGACCAGGCGCCGCACCGCGACCGCGACCCGACCTCGCAGATCGGGGTCGATGAGCGCCCCGTCCTCGACCGCGTGCCGAGGAATCGGAATCCGCGCACAAGCCTCGTCGACAATGCGGGTTCCCGCGTACGTCAAGGTTTTCCGCAGCGACTCATGCGCATCCGCGCCGCCAGTCGGCGCGGCGACCGAGGACGCGTTGATCCACGCCACCGGCTTGCCGTACATCTCCCCGCCGCCGATCGTCCAGTCGAGCACGTTCTTGAACGCCCCCGGCAGCCCGCCCGCGTACTCCGGAGTGCAGAACAGCACCCCGTCCGCCGCGGCGATCGCCCCGCGCAACGCGGCGACCTCACCAGCCAACGGATCCCGATCAAGATCCGGATTGAAGTGCGGCAGGCCCGCCATTCCGCCGTACACAGCGGACGGGGCGAACCCGGCAGCAGTCGCGATGACAGCAGCGTTGACCGATCCAGCCCGCAAACTGCCGCTGATGAGGAGAAGCACACCGCCAGTGTGCCAGCAGAAACGCACCCAGCCGCATTTCCGCCCCCCACGCCACCCCACCCCACCGCCCCGCCACCCTTCCCCCCGCCCAAGCCGCGGGATCGCGTCGGCGTCTGGAGGGAGCGGCGTGACCGGCCCCCCGGCCGGGCGCGCCGCTCCCTCCAGACGCCGACTTAAAAGCGCTCCCGCCCGCCCCGGCGGAGCCGGGGCAATCAAACACAGCCGGGGCAATCAACACAGCTACCTTCCCCGGAGCACGGAGTCCAGCAGGGCTTCCGTTCCGGCCTTCGGCAGTGCCACTTCGAGCAGCATCCCGGCTACCTCGCGATACTTCGCCACCCGCGCCGGACTCGAGCTGCTCGCGCTCTCCCGCAGCAGCCGCTCGTGGACGATCGATGGCAGGTCCGCGAAGTCGAAGATCGTGAACGCCCGGCCTAGGTCCGGCCGCCGTCCCGCGGGGACCACGCGCACGTCGGCCCGGGCGTCCGTTACTGCCGCGCGCAGGTGTCGCAGCTGCTCCGTCATCACCTGCGCGCCGCCGACCCTCTTGCGCAGCGCCGCTTCTCCCAGCACCAGCACGCACCGCACTCCCGATTCGAGCACCGTACGGCGGGCCAGCCTCCCGGCCACCCGCGACTCCACCTCGTCGGCGTACTGCGCGTACAGCAGCTCGCGCGCGTACGCGCTCGTCTGCAACAGCGGCGGCACCACTTCCGGCTCCCAGCCGAACACTGCCTCCGCTGTGCGCTCCCACTCCAGGTACGGCTCTTCTCCGCCGCTGTCTATCCAGTCCTGCTCTCGCGCTCCGCGCGCCATCTCCACTATTCGCCTGCGGTCCGCACCGATCACCCGGCAGTGCGCCAGTACCGCCCCTATGTCCTCCGGCTTCGGCAGCCGCAGTCCTCGTTCCCAGTTCGTCACGAAGCCGGGCGTCATCCCCAGCAACCGGGCCAGCTCTCTTACACCCAGGCTTCTTCTCTCCCGTGCCGCGCGTAGCTCCAGGCCCAACGCCCTCGCGCGCGGTGTTGCGTACGGTGTGGTCATGGTTGCAGTCTGTCACGGGGTGCTGACAGTTTTCGGGGTTCTCTCCCTGGGGGCCTCGGCCGGGCCTTCGCCGGCTACCTCCCTACAGCCACTCCTTCAGCGACAACCCCGTCATCCGCTCGTACGCCTCCACGTACCGCTTCCTCGTCGCCTCCACCACTTCCTCCGGCAACGGCGGCGGCTGTTCGTTCGACGCGCGGTCCCATCCAGACTCCGGCCCGGTCAGCCAATCGCGCACGTACTGCTTGTCGAACGACGGCTGCGTCCTTCCCGCCTCGTATCCGTCCGCCGGCCAGTACCGCGACGAATCCGGCGTCAGCACCTCGTCCGCCAGCACCAGCGCGCCCGTCTCGTCCACCCCGAACTCCAGCTTCGTGTCCGCGAGCAGGATTCCGCGTTCCGCCGCCAGTTCCGCACCGCGGCGGTAGATGGCGAGCGTCGCCTCGCGTACTTCCTCCGCGCGCTTCGCGCCGATCGTCGCGACCACGGCGTCGAACGACACGTTCTCGTCGTGCTCGCCGATCGCGGCCTTCGTCGCGGGCGTGAAGATCGGCGAAGGCAGCTTCGATGCCTCGACCAAGCCCGCAGGCAGCTCGACACCGCACACTGCCCCCGTACGCCGGTAGTCCGCGTACCCGGAGCCGGTGAGGTACCCGCGCGCGACAGCTTCGACCGGAAGCATTTCGAGCCTGCGTACGAGCAGCGCGCGCCCGCGCACCTCCGCGGGGATGCGCGCGTCGTCGTACGCGACGAGATGGTTCGAGACCAGGTCCGACAGCTGTTCGAACCAGAACACGCTCATCGCCGTGAGCACGCGGCCCTTGTCGGGGATCGGCGTGTCCAGCACGAAGTCGTAGGCGGAGATGCGGTCTGAGGTCACGAGGAGCAGGTGGTCGTCTCCGACCGCGTACAGGTCCCGGACCTTGCCGGCGGCGATCTTCGGGTAATCGGCGAGCGTCGTCACTGCTGCACCCTAACCCGCGGGCCTCGGCAGCGAGGATGATGCAGGTCATGGCCTACCGCTGGATCTCGTTCACGACCGACTACGGGCTGCATGACGGCTTCGTCGCCGCGTGCCACGGGGTCATCGCGGGGATAGCGCCCGACGTACGCGTTCTCGACGTGACCCACCTCGTTCCGCCTCAGGAGGTGCGCGCGGGTGCGGCAGTGCTCGCGCAGACCGTGCCTTCGCTTCCGGAAGCCGTACACCTCGCGGTGGTCGACCCAGGCGTCGGCACGGACCGCCGTGGCATCGTGGTGGTCGCCGCGCACGGCGTACTGGTCGGCCCGGACAACGGCCTGCTTATCCCGGCCGCAGAGGCGTTAGGTGGCGTGTACGCGGCGTACACGATCGACAGTGTCCCGGTGTCCGCAACGTTCCATGGCCGCGACGTCTTCGCACCAACCGCCGCGCGTATCGCGCTAGGCGCGGACCCGGGATCCTTCGGCTCCGCTGTCGAGGACCTCGTGCGGCTGCCGGACCCGTTGGTCGCCGCGTTCCCCGAAAAACTCGTCTCAGACGTGCTGACCGTCGACCACTTCGGCAACGTGCAGCTCGCCGCCACCCCCGCGGACCTGGAGCTGACCGGCCTGACCGGCGCGGTCACCGTGCACAGCGAACACGTCGCCGTGCCGGCGACGATCGGACAGACCTTCGGCGACGTGCCGCCCGGCGCGAACCTGGTCTACACCGACTCGGCGGGCAGGCTCGCGGTGGCGGTCAACGGCGCTTCCGCCGCCGCCGTGTTGAAGATCGGACCGACCGAGGAGTGCACGATCACCGCGTCGCCGACCGCCAGCTGACCGGGCCGGATCACCGCGGCCTTCATCCCGAACAGCACGCCGCCGTCGGGGTCGCGGTGGTACTTCGCGAGCGTGCGGATCGGCTCCGGACCGGAGCGCTCGCCGGTCTCCTGGTCCACCATCGGCACCGCGCAGCGGACGCACAGCTTCGCGTAGCCCAGCTCCGCCCCGCCGGCCGTCAATCGGCGCACCGAGTCCTCGGCGTGCGGCTCCAGCCAGCCGCGCACCACGAGATTCGGCCGGAACCGGTCCATCGGCACCGGCTCGCCGCCGTTCTCGGCGATGCGCTCGTTCAGGCCGTCCAGGGAAGACTCGGAGACCACCAGCATCGCGTGCCCGTCCGCGAACCGCGCGGTGCCGGCGGTCTCGCCGCTGGTCACCCGCTCATGCCCGGGCGCCACGCGCAGCAGGGCCGACGGCTCGCCGACCACCGCGGAGAACCATTCGGCGGCGTCCGCGCCCTGGTGCACGCCCTCGCCGTTCCAGCCGAAGGTGCTCGCCGGGTGCCGCGGACCGTCCTCGCGCACCTCCACCACCAGGTCTTCGACGCCTGGCGCGGACAGCTCCAGGCGCGTGCCGGTCAGCCGGGGCTTGATCGCAGCCATCACCGGGAACCTCCGCTGGCTGCGGAAGTCTCCGTCCTCGGCGACGACGATGAACTCGCGGTCGTGCGCCAGCCCGGCCGCAGTCGCCTCGGTGGCCGGCACGGAGATGCCAGCGCAGCCTTTGACCGGGTAGTAGATGAGCTGCGAGATCGTCGCCATGGTTTCGACGCTACCCGGTGCGCGACGCGAACACGCTGGGATTATCCCGTCACAACACCTGCGACAAGAACTGCTGCAACCGCGCGCTGGACGGCGTCTCGAACACCTGCTCCGGCGTGCCCTGCTCGACGATCCGTCCGGCGTCCATGAAGGCGACCTCGTCGGCGACGCTCCGCGCGAAACCCATCTCGTGGGTCACCACGAGCAACGTCAGACCGCGCTCGGCCAGGCCTGCCATCAGGTCCAGGATGCCCTTGACCAGCTCCGGGTCCAGCGCGCTGGTCGCCTCGTCGAACAGCATCACTTCCGGTTCCATCGCCAGCGCCCGGGCGATCGCCACCCGTTGCTGCTGGCCGCCGGACAGCGCGGTCGGCCGGTACGGGGCCTTGTCGGCGAGGCCGACCTCGGCGAGCCGGGCCCGCGCGATCTCCACCGCGTCCTCTTTGGACAGGCCCTTGACGCTGCGCAACGGCAGCACGATGTTGTCCAGTACGGTGCGGTGGCCGAACAGGTTGAAGTGCTGGAACACCATTCCGACCCGCTGGCGCAGCTGGTCCGGGTCCGCCGCGATGACGCTTTCCCCGTCCAGCAGCAGATCGCCGCTGTCCGGTTCCTGCAGCCGGTTCACGCAGCGCAGCAGCGTCGACTTGCCGGAACCGGACGGGCCGATCACGCAGGTGGTGCTGCCGCTGGGCACCGTCAGGTCCACCCCGCGCAGCACTTCCAGCGTGCCGAAGCTGACGTGGATGTCGCGCAGCTCCACCGAGGAAGAACGCACTGCCGTACTCATATCGCCCCGCCCGCGAGCATTTCGTTGCTTTCCGTCGTGACCTTGCGACCGGTCTGCAGCCGCTTGTCGATGTAGTTCACCAAGTGCGTCAGCGGCACCGTGATGAGCAGGTAGACGAACCCGGCGGCGACCAGCGGCGACAGGTTCCCGGTGTTCGCGGCCAGATCCTGGCCGATCCGGAACAGTTCGCGCTGCGAGGTGAGGAACCCGAGGAAGTACACCAGCGTCGAGTCCTTCACCAGCGCGATGAACTGGTTCACCAGCGCGGGCAGCACCCGGCGCACGCCCTGCGGGATCACCACCAGCAGCATCGCCTTGGCGTAGCTCATGCCGAGCGCGCGGCTGGCCTCCAACTGTCCTTTGTCGACACTCTGGATGCCGGAGCGGAAGATCTCGCCGATGTAGGCGGCGGCGATCAGGCTCAACGCGGCGATGCCGAGCGGGTACGGATTGGTCCCGACGATCCCGCGAGCCAGCGTCCCGATCCCCTGGCCGATCACCAGGATGGTCAGGATCGCGGGCAGGCCACGGAAAATGTCCGTGTAGATCCGGGCAGGCCAGCGCAACCAGCGCTTCGCGGACAGCCCCATGACGGCCAGCACCATGCCGAGCACAGTGCCGATCAGAGCGGACGCCACAGCGAGGATCAGCGTGTTCAGCAGACCGGTCTTGAGCAGGTCCGGGAAGACCTGCCAGATGTAGTCCCAGTCGAAGAAGGTGTTGATGAATTGGTCCATCAGGCTACTTCGTCTTGAAATCCGCCGGCACCGGAATGTTCGGCTCGAACTCCTGGTGCACCTTTTGCCAGGTACCGTCCGCGATGGCCTTCTTGATGCCGTCGTTCAGCTTGCCCAGCAGCTCGGCGTTGCCCTTCTTCACCGCGTACCCGTGCGGAATCGTGGTGGTGATCGCCTTGGTGACCTTGAGGTCGGCGTCCTTGCGCGCATAGTCCTCGGCCGAGACCTGGTCGAACACCGCGCCGTCCACCGCCGCCGACTTCAACGCGCTCAGCGCGGCCGCGTCGTTCGGAAACCGCACAACCTGCGCCTTCGGTGCGTTCGCGGCCACCCAGCTGTCCGACACAGTGCCCTGCACCACGCCGATCCGCTTGCCCGCCAACGAGTTTTCATCGGTTACGCCAGATCCGGCCTTGGCCTCGATGCCGAGCGACTGGTAGTTGTACGGGTCGCTGAAGGCGACCGTCTTCTTGCGCTCGTCGGTCTGCGCGATGGCCGAACTGCCGATGTCGAACCGGCCGTTCGCCACGCTGCCGAGCAACGCGGAGAAATCGGTCGACACGAACTCCAGCTTCAGGCCCTCTTTGGCGGCGATGTCCTTGAGCAGCTCGTTGTCGAAGCCGGTGAACTGGCCGTTCTCCTGGTAGGCGTTCGGCCGGGAATCGCTCAGCGTGCCGACCCGCAGGGTCTGCTCGCCGCTGCCGCCGCCGCACGCGGCGAGCCCGACCGCCAGTACCCCCGCGATTGCGGTGCTGATCAGCTTTTTCATGCCCACAGTGTGCCCGCGCATCAGGAATTCGCCACCGGAAGGCCAGGCCCGCCCTTTTCCAGTTCCTTGGCGACCGGTGCTTCCTTGAAGAACTGGGCGTGCAGCCGCGCCGCGGTGCCGTCGGCGATCGCCTTGGCCAGCCCGTCGTTGATCTTCTTCAGCAGCTCCGGGTTCGACTTGGAGACCGCGAACGCCGACGGAGTGTCCTTGTCCGCCACCGTGTAACCGAACTCCAGCGGAACGGCCGGGTTCTGGTCGAGGTACTTCTGGCCGATGTCCTTCGGCACCACCCAGCCGTCCAGGCTGCCGGTCTTCAACTGCGCGAATCCGGCGTTGTAGTCCGGGAACCGCACGACCTGCGCACCGGCCAGCTTGCCGGCGAATTCGTCCTGCACCGAGCCCTGCACGACGCCGACTCGCTTGCCCGCGAACGAGTTCGCGGCGGGCAGCGCGGCGCCCTTCTTGCTGACGACGGTGGTGAAGCTGGAGTCGTAGCCGTTGCTGAAGGCCACCGTCTTCTTGCGCGCGGCGGTCGCGGAGATCGTCGAGGAGCCGATGTCGAGCTGGCCGCTGGCGACCTTGGCGAGCAGTCCGGAGAATTCGGTGCCGACGAACTCGACCTGGAAGCCCTCGCGCTTGGCGATGTCCCGCAGGAGTTCGTTGTCGTACCCGGTGAACTGGCCGTTCTCGAGGTAGATGCTCGGCGGCGCGTCGGTGAGGGTGCCGACGCGCAGGGTGGCCCCGGCGGCGTCCGAGGAGGACCCGCACGCCGTCAGGCCCGCGGTGGCGGCGACGGCGGCGAGCGTGGCAATGAGCTTTCGCATGACTTCTTCCTGAATAGCCGGGGTGCGCAAAGGAAAGCGCCAGGCCGGGTTGGGCGGCCGGGCGCTTCCGGGTTCGGCGGGAAGACTAAAAGCTTCGCTCGATCGAGTAATCTCGTCTCAGCAAGTGGACGAGGTGCGCGCGCTCACAGAATCGGCTGCGGCGCATAGCCCGCCGCGTCCGGGAATCGCTTCAGCACTTCTTCCACCCGAGCCGCGACCTCTTCGACCTGACGCGGGGCGACCCCGGTGAAGGAAATCCGGTCGGCGAGGAGTTCGTCCAGCTCAGCGCGGTCGAGCGGGAGCCGCTCATCGGCCGCGAGCCGGTCCAGCAGGTCGTTTTCCGCGCCGCGTTCGCGCATCGCCAGTGCGACGCCGACGGCGTTTTCCTTGATCGCCTCGTGAGCGGTCTCACGCCCGACGCCGCGGCGCACCGAAGCCATCAGCACCTTGGTGGTCGCGAGGAACGGCAGATAGCGATCAAGCTCACGCTCGACCACGGCCGGGAAGGCGCCGAATTCGCCGAGCACGGTGAGGAAGGTCTCCAGCAGGCCGTCGAGCGCGAAGAACGCGTCCGGCAACGCGACGCGGCGCACCACGGAATCGGAGACGTCGCCCTCGTTCCACTGGTCGCCGGCCAGCTCGCCGATCATCGACAAGTAGCCGCGCAGGATCACGGCGAGGCCGTTGACGCGCTCGCAGGAGCGGGTGTTCATCTTGTGCGGCATGGCCGACGAGCCGACCTGGCCGGGCTTGAAGCCCTCGGTGACCAGCTCGTGCCCGGCCATCAGCCGGATCGTCTTGGCCAGGCTGGACGGCGCGGCGGCGAGCTGGACCACGGCGGACAGCACGTCGAAGTCGAGCGACCGCGGGTACACCTGGCCGACGCTGACGAACCGGTTGCCGAAGCCGAGGTGCTCGGCGATCTTCGTCTCCAGCTGGTCCAAAGTGGACTCGTCGCCGAGCAGGTCGAGCATGTCCTGTGCGGTGCCGACCGGGCCCTTGATGCCGCGCAGCGGGTACCGGTCGATCAGGTTGTCCAGCCGGGAGAACGCGACCAGCAGCTCGTCGGCCGCGGTGGCGAACCGCTTGCCGAGCGTGGTCGCCTGCGCCGCGACGTTGTGCGAGCGGCCGGCCATCACCAGGTCGGAGTGCTCGACGGCGAGCGCGGCCAGCCGGCCCAGCACCGCCGCGACGCGGCCGCGGACCAGTTCGAGCGAGCGCAGCTGCTGCAGCTGCTCGACGTTCTCGGTGAGGTCGCGCGAGGTCATGCCCTTGTGCACGTGCTCGTGCCCGGCGAGGGCGTTGAACTCCTCGATCCGGGCCTTCACGTCGTGCCGGGTGACGCGCTCGCGAGCGGCGATGGACTCGAGGTCGACCTGGTCCACGACGCGCTCGTAGTCCTCGATCACGCCATCGGGCACCTCGACGCCCAGCTCGGCCTGGGCGCGCAGCACGGCGAGCCACAGCCGCCGCTCGAGCACGACCTTGCGTTCGGGCGACCAGAGCGCCACCAGCTCCGGCGAGGCGTAGCGGGCGGCGAGCACGTTCGGAATGCTGGGCTTGAGCGTCACGCGGTCACGATACCTGTGCAGGTCAGCGAGGCGGTCACCACTCTGTGAAGGCACCGTCGGGCAGCCGCCAGATCGGGGACCGCCAGGCGTGGCCGGTCTCGTCCGCGCGGCGGACCGCTTTCTCGTCCACCTCGATGCCGAGGCCGGGCGCGGTGGGGCGCGCGGCGTAGCCGTCGGTGAAGCGGAACAGAGAGTCGTCCGCGAGATACGCGACCGGCTCGCGTCCGTCGTGATAGTGCATCCCGAGGCTCTGTTCCTGGATCAGGAAGTTCGGCGTCGCGAACGCGACCTCCAGGGCGGCGGCGAGCGAGATCGGCCCGAGCGGGCAGTGCGGTGCGAGGTTCGCGCCGTAGACCTCGGCCAGCGCGGCGATCCGGCGCAGTTCGGAGACGCCGCCCGCGTGCGACGGATCCGGCTGCACCACGGCGACGCCCGCGTCCAGCACCGGCTTGAACTCCCAACGCGAGAACAGTCGTTCGCCCAGTGCGATCGGCACTGTCGACGCGTCCACCACGGAGGCCAGCACCTCAGCGGGCAGCTCCGGCAGCACCGGTTCCTCAACGAACATCGGCTGCACTTCTTCGAGCATCTTCACCAGCCGCCGCGCCATCGCGGGCGAAACCCGGCCGTGGAAGTCGATCGCGAGGTCTCGGTCGGGTCCGAGGGCTTCGCGAGCCTCGCGGGCCCGGGCCAGCACCGCGGCCGAGTCGGCGGGTGTCGCGATCGGCCCCATCGGACCGGAGACATTCATCTTGATCGCGGTGAAACCGGCCTCGACCTGTGCGGACACCGCGTCGAAGATCCCTGCTGGACGGTCTCCGCCGACCCACGAATACACCCGGACGCGGTCGCGGACCGGGCCACCGAGCAGCTCGTGCACCGGCGCGCTCCGGGCCTTGCCGGCGATGTCCCACAGCGCCTGGTCGAAGCCCGCCAGCGCGCTGGAGAACACCGGTCCGCCGCGATAGAACCCGCCGCGCCGCAGTACCTGCCAGTGGTCCTCGATGCGCAGCGGATCCTTCCCGACCAGCAGCTCAGCCAGCTCGTGCACCGCAGCGCGGACGGTTTCGGCGCGGCCCTCGACGACCGGCTCGCCCCAGCCGGCGATGCCCTCGTCGGTGCTGACTTTAAGAAACAGCCAGCGCGGTGCGACCAGGAAGGTTTCGATTCCGGTGATCTGCACGCCGCCTCCTAAGCGGAATCTTTCGCGGCCGACCAGCCGCCGTCGACGGTCAGCTCCGCGCCGGTGACGAACGAGGCTGCCGGCGAAAGCAAGAACGCGATCGCCGTCGCGACTTCGGCGGGATCGCCCAGCCTTCCAGCGGGCGTCGCGCGAGCGCTGCGTTCCTGATCCGCCAGACTGATCCGGTCCCAGGCTTCGGTGCGAACCGGGCCGGGCAGCACGGAATTCACCCGCACCTCAGGTGCGTACTCGACCGCCAGCTGCCGGCTCAGCGACACCAGCGCGCCTTTACTGGCCGCGTACGCCGGATGTCCGGGCAACCCGAATCGCGCGTGTACCGAGGAAACCAGGACCACCGAACCGCGTCGCGCGCGCAACGAGGGCAGGCAGGCGCGCACTGCCAGGTACGACGCGGTCAGATTCACGTCCAGCTGCCGCTGCCACTGCGCGCGGCCGGTTTCGTGCAGAGCGCCCTGCGTAGGCAGGTAGGCGTTGCTGACCAGTGCGTCGACTTCCCCGGCCAGTTCGACTACCCGCCGCCAGGTTTCGTCCTCGGTCACGTCGCCCTGCACGCCGCCGGGCACCGGGGCGAGATCGACTCCGATCACCCGGTAGCCATCGGCACTGAGCTGACCGGCGGTCGCGGCTCCGATCCCGGACGCCGCCCCGGTCACCACCGCGGTACGCATGCTCGGCAGCATGCCGGACGCCTCGCCGCCAGGCAAGATTAATTAGTAATTAATTGCTCCGCTGCTACGCTGATCAGCATGGGATACCGGTGGGAGATCACCCGCGAAGCGGTCCGCCAGGGCGTCGTCGGGATCGTGCGCACCCCAGACGCCGCGTCCGCCGTCGCGGCTGCCCGGGCGGTGCTCGACGCCGGGTTGAAGTCCGTCGAGGTCCCGCTGACCAACTCCGGCGCACTCGTCGCGATCGAAGAACTGACCGCCGCGTATCCGGACGCCACCATCGGCGCCGGCACCGTGCTCGACGAGTCGTCGGCCACCGCGGCGATCCGGGCCGGCGCACAGTTCCTGGTGTCGCCGTCGCTGCACACCGAGGTGCTCCGTACCGCTCATCGATACGGTGTCGCCGCTCTTCCGGGCACCGGTTCGGTCACCGAGATCGTCCGCGCGCTGGAGGAAGGTGCTGACGCGGTAAAGGTTTTCCCTGCTTCCGCGCTCGGCCCCCAGTGGGTCAAGGACGTACGGGCCGCGCTTCCGCAGGCGCCTTTGGTGCCGACGGGTGGAATCGCGCTGGAGGACGTGCCACGCTGGCTCGAAGCGGGCGCCGTCGCCTGCGGGATCGGGTCGGCGCTGACCCGTGGTTCAGCCGAGGACATCCGGGCCCGAGTGGCCGCGTTGGCGAGGGAGAACTAGTGAGCGACGTCGTACTCGTCGGCTGCCGCACCGCCGAAACCGGCGGGAAAGGTCTCGGCATCTCGGTTTTCCGGCGTTCCGAAGCGGGCGAGCTGACCTTCGAATCGACGTTGCCGATGGTGTCGCCGACCTGGCTGACCCAGCACCCCACGCTGCCGATGGTCTACGCGACCAACGAAACGGCGCACGGCGAGATCACGTCCATTTCGGTCGCCGACGAGCTGATCGCGCTCGACGTGGTCGACTCCGGCGGATCCAGCCCGTGCCACCTCGCGGTGACGCCGAACGGGCGATTCCTGTTGTGCGCCAACTACGGTGCCGGCAGTTTCGCGGTGTTCGCGCTGCGCGAGGACGGCCGGATCGACGGCCGCACGGACCTCGTCCAGCACAGCGGCAGCGGCCCGCGCGCGGACCGGCAGGAGGGCCCGCACGTGCACATGGCGGTGTCATCCGCGGACAGCTCCGTGGTGAGCGCCGTCGACCTCGGCACCGACGAAATCCGCAGCTACTCGTTGTCGCCGGAAGGAAAGCTGACGCCGCTGGCGGTTTCGCCGCTCCCGCCGGGAACCGGGCCGCGCCAGCTGGTCCGAGGCGCGGACGGAATCGCTTACGTGGCCGCGGAACTTTCCGGCGAACTGATCACCATGCGGGAAACATCGCCGGGCGCCTTCGAGTTCGTCGCGGCCACTCCGTCGACGGTGGCCGGCGGCGACTCCCTGGTGGCCCACCTGGAAGTCCTCGATTCCGGCGTCTACCTGTCGAACCGCGGCCCGGAATGCATCACCAAGTTCGCCGGCGACCCGCTGCACGCGACCGCCGAGCAGGCGTGCGGTGCGTACCCGTGGAACTTCGCGGTGGCCGACGGAAGGTGCTACGTGGCCGCGAACCGGGACGACGCACTGTCGGTCTTCCCGTTGGCAGAGCTGGGAAATGCCGCCGTCACCGCGGTACCCACCGGCTCGCCGACCTGCGTGCTGCCGCTCCGGTGAAGCCCCGAGGCTTGCACGGCCAGACCGTGGAAACACTGGCCGCGCGAGTCCTGTCCGGACAGTGGCGCGAGGGGATGGTGCTGGATCTCCCCGCGCTGCGCGAGGAGCTGGACATCAGCCTGACCGCGCTGCGGGAAGCGTTGAAAGTGCTGACCGCCAAGGGATTGATCGACGCGCGGCAGAAACACGGCACCTTCGTGCAGCCGCGTGAGAACTGGCAACTCCTCGACGCGGACGTGATGCGCTGGCAAACCACCGCCCGGGGAAACGCCGGTCTGCTGGACGAGTTGGCCGAGGTGCGCGCCGTGGTGGAACCCGCGGCCGCGCGTATGGCCGCGGAGCGCGCGACCGAGCAGGACCTAGCCGCGATGACCGCCGCGCTCGACGCGATGACGGCCGCGCCGGACACCGAGGCGAGCGTGGAAGCGGACCTGGCCTTCCACCGGGGCCTGCTGACCGCCGCACACAACAATTTCTTGCTGCAGATCGAGCGGGTCATCGCGATCGGGCTGGCGGAGCGGGACAAGCTGGTCCACCAGCACGGCGCTACCGACGACCCGGTGCCGAGCCACCGCGAGGTGCTGGACGCGATCGCCGCGCACGACCCGGCCGGGGCGGAAGCCGCGATGCTGGCATTGCTGGCCAAATCCGCCGCCGACGCGAGCTTGGCCGACGTCCGTGAAGGGCCCCTTGAGGGAATCTGAGTCCCGCAAGGAGTCCTTCACGGAAAGTCACTTTCCGGACAGGCCTTGCGCGTCCGGCGCCAGCGCGTTCTGCAACATCCGCCCCGCCGCGGCGCGCGGTGCCGGGTCGACCGCGATCAGGGCGTTGACCACGGCTCCGTCCACCAGCGCGACCAGCCGCTCCAGCTCTTCCTCGCCGATCGGGGTGCCGGAGCGGGAGAAGATCTCCGTCAGCAGTTCGCTCAGCTGCTGCGACATGGTCCGCATCAACGGTCGCAGATATGGCCGCCGCCCGGTCGCGACCAAGCGTTCGTAGCGCAGGAGGACCGCCTCGGCGTCCGCGACCGGGTCCTCGCGCGGCGGGCCGAGCAGCTGGTCCAGGACCAGGTCGACAGTCGCCTGCACACCGCGGTTGCGGGTCGCCAGCTCCTCCAGTTGCCGTCGGCCGTTCTCGAGCTCGGTCTGCCCGTGGTGCTCGACCGCGGCGGTCACCAGCTCTTCCAGCGAGTCGAAGTAGTAGGTGGTGGACGCCAGCGGGAGACCGGCCCGCTCGGCGACCGCCCGGTGGCGCACGGCGTCGAACCCGCCCTCGGCCAGCAGTTCGGCAGCGGCTTCGACGAGCGCGGCCCGCCGGCGCTCGCCCTTCGGAGTCGTCGCTGCTGCCGTCATGGGCAGATATTCTGCCAGCCGCGCCGTGGGCCGCCGGTCAGAACCGGGGAGCCAGCGCCGCGGCGAAGCGCGCCAGGTCGGCCGCGTACGGCGCTGGGCGGCCGGTCGTGCCGGGCACACTGACCAGCACGAGCGTCCCGCCGCTGGCGGTTGCCTGCTGCACGACGACCGCGCCGGAGGGCTGCGCGGGCACCGAAACCACCGCGCCGCGCGCGAACAGGGCTGCGGCGATCTTGCCGTCCGGAAGCGGGAACCCAGCGCCGCGCGAGTCCGTCGTACAGACGCTGCTTGGGGAAGCCTGTGCGGCGGTCAAGTGGCCTGGGAGCTCGCCAGCGAGGGCAATGGCGAGCTCCCAGTCCACCCGTGCGCACCCGGAGGTGCCTTCGGCCCGAGGGCCGGTCCTCCCGTCTCCGCTGTCTCCCTGCCGAGACGGCTGAGCCGGGAAGTAATCCCCAGTACTCAGTGGACGTGCGGCCGGTCCGCCAGGTTGCGCGGGCGCGGCAGCGGAACTGCCCACCGAAGCAGACTTTTCACCGGTAACGCCCACAATGCCCCAAGTGCCCAGTCCGGCCGCGACGAGCACCGCGCCCGCACCAGCGGTGATCCGGTTGCGCCGGCGCACAGTTTCCCGCTTCGACCGGCGAATCACGTCCTCCACCGAGAACGTCGGCTCCGGCACTTCGCCCGGAACGCCGGAGAACAACGACTCGGCCTCGCGCTCATCCATTGGTCTCCACCTCCCGGTCCAGCACCTGACGCAGATTCGCCAGCCCGCGCGCGGTCTGGCTCTTCACATTGCCTTCGCTGCAGCCCAGCGCTGTCGCCGCCGCCCCCACGTCCAGCCCGTCGAAGAACCGCAGCACCAGCACGGCCCGCTGTTTCGGCGGCACCTCTTTGAGCGCCGCCAGCAAGTCCTCGCGGGTCGCGACGCGCTCGGCGAGGCCGGGACCGTCGTCCACCGGTTCCGGCAGTTCCTCGGTCTGCCGCTCCCGCCGCCACGGCCGCCGCGACTCGTCGATGACGGCGCGTACCAGCGTCTTGCGCACGTACGCGTCGGTCGCGCCGCGGTCCCTGATCTTCTTCCACCTCCGGTGCAGCGCGACGAACGCGGTCTGCGCGAGGTCGTCGGCCTTGTGCCAGTCCCCGCACATCAAGTACGCGGTCCGGCGCACGGCGTCCCTCCTCGCGGCGAAATATTCCGCGAACTCTTGTTCGTCGCGCTGGTCCACGCGCTTCGCAGCTCCGCTCTGGCCATGTCCGAGTAAGGGACGGATCCGGGGGCGTCCACGGTTGCACGTCCGGCGGCACGCGTTCCACCCCCCGCCGCATTGATGCGGCCCGCACCAGTGTGATGTGATCGGACTGTGACCAACACTGGGCAGCTGATCGACTTCCGTTCCGACACCGTCACCCGCCCGGATGCGGTCATGCGGGCCGCGATGGCCGAGGCGGAGGTCGACGACAACGTCATCGGCACCGACCCGACGATCGCCGAGCTGGAACGCCGGGCCGCGCAGATCCTCGGGATGCCGGCCGCACTGTGGACGCCGAGCGGGACGATGGCGAACCTCATCGCGCTGAGCGTCCACTTGCAGCGCGGCGACCGGTTTCTCGCCACCCGCGGCGCGCACGTGCTCACCAACGAACTCGGCTCCGCCGCCTGGCTGGCCGGCGGGATGCCGGACATCCTCGAACACGACGCCGGGCCAGGACGTCCGCTGCCGGAAACGCTGGAAGCCGCGATCGGCAACCCCGGCCCGTACTTCACGCTCCGCACCACGCTGCTGTGCTTGGAGAACACGCACAACGCGGCGGGCGGTGCGGTCACCCCGCCCGACGAACACGCGCAACTGCTGTCGGTCGCGAAACAGGCCGGCCTCACCGTGCACCTCGACGGAGCGCGCATCTGGCACGCGGCGGTCGCGCTGCAAGTGCCGCCCGCCGCATTGACGGTCGGCGTCGACAGTGTGTCGGCGTGCTTCAGCAAGGGCCTCGGCGCACCAGTCGGCTCGGTCGTCGCGGGCAGCGCGGATTTCGTCGAGCGGGCTCGCCGGATGCGCCAGATGCTTGGCGGCGGCGTCCGCCAGGGCGGCGTGCTGGCCGCGGCCTGCCTGGTCGGCCTGGACCGAATCGACGACCTGGCCGAAACCCACGAATTCGCCCGGCGGATGGCGGCCGGGCTGTCCGAGCACGGCTGGGAGGTGCGGACGCCGGACACGAACATCGTGCTGGCCGGAGTGCCGGACGTGCCGACCGCGTTGTCCTGGCTGGGCTCGCTCGGCATCCAGGCCCTGCCGATGGCGGGCAAGGTCCGGCTGGTCACGCACCGCGACCTGACCTCGGCCGACATCACCGAAGCACTGCGCCGGATCAAAGCCGGCGCCTGACCCCCGGGGGACTCGAGTGACGAACTGGATCGTGTTCGACTACGGCGAGGTGCTCAGCGTCCGCACCCCCGCGCTGCCGAAGCTGGCTGCCGCGATGGGCGTCTCGCACGAGGCGTTCGAACCGGCCTACTGGAGCGTGCGCGAATCGTACGACCGCGGCTGCTCGGACCTGGAGTACTGGACGTCGCTGGGCGACCAGCTGGGCGTGGCGGTGAACGAGGCGCTGTCGGCTGAGCTGACCGCGCTCGACGTCGCCGGCTGGGGCCAGCTCGCGCCGAGCTCGCTCGAACTGCTGGAATCGCTGGCCGAGGCCGGGGCCTCATTGGCGCTGCTGTCCAACGCGCCCGCGGCGTTCGGTGCCTGGGTGCGCGAGCAGGAGTGGGCGAACCTGTTCAGGCACACGCTGTTCTCCGGCGACGTGAAGGTCGCCAAGCCGGACGCCGAAATTTTCCGCCTGCTGGTGGACAAGCTGGGCGCCGAACCGGCCGACTGCCTGTTCTTCGACGACCGCCAGATCAACATCGACGGCGCCCGCGCGGCCGGCCTGCGAGCCGAACTGTGGGACGGCGCCGAAGCCGCTCGCGCGGCCGTCGCGGAATGAAAACCGGCTCCCGCACTGTCTCCGGTGCGGGAGCCGTGGTCTCTTTCGGCAGGCTCAGTGGCCGATCTGCTTGGACTTCTTGCCCGTGATCGCGCGGTACCCGGCGGTGCCCAGGAACGCCACGCCGCCGATGATGCCGATCCACAGCACGGCCTTGAACACGAAGCCGATCACCGACCCGATCACCATGAAAGCGATCCAGGCCACGATGAGCGCTCCGACAATCTTCCAGAACATGGCTCCTCCGATGCCGTTTCCGTGCCGCGTCGGCCCGGTGCCCTCCAGCGTGCCATCCGCGCAGCGGAAACTCTCTACCCGAAGCCAACGTTCAGGGGTATCTCCGGGTTCCCCTGAGCCCTCTCTCCTGGTCGCCGTGGAAGTCCGTGAAGGGGCCCTTGCCGGAAGCTAAGTCCCTCAAGGGGCCCTTCACGGACAGCTGGGCTGCGCCTCACCCGATCCAGCCGCCGAGCCGGCGCACCCCCTCCGTCACGTCCTCAGTGGCTCCGGCGAACGAGAACCGCACGTACCGACCGCCGTCGACGGGGTCGAAGTCGATGCCCGGGGTGATCGCGAGGCCGGTGTCGGCGAGCAGCCGCTGGCACCAGCTCAGGCTGTCGGTGGTGTGGTCGGAGACGTCGGCGTAGGCGTAGAACGCGCCGTCCGCCGGAGCCAGCTTGTCGAGGCCGATCTCGCGCAGGCCAGCGAACAGCAGATCGCGGTTGCGCCGGTAATGCTCGACGTGCGCGTCCGCCTCGGCGTAGGACTCCGGCGTGAACGCCGCGACTGCCGCGTATTGGGAAAGCGCGGGCGGGCAGATGGTGAAGTTGCCGGTCAGGACGTCGACCGCGCGGTGCAGTCGCTGCGGCACCAGCATCCAGCCCAGCCGCCAGCCGGTCATCGCGAAGTACTTCGAGAACGAGCCGAGCACGAGCGCCTCGTGGCCGTACTGCCAGGCACAGTCGAGCTGTTTGCCGTACGAGATGCCGTGATAGATCTCGTCGCTGATCAGCTGCACCCCGTGCGACGCGCACCAGCCGGAGATCGCGGCCAGCTCGCCCGGCGGCAGCACGGTGCCGGTCGGGTTGCTCGGGCTGGCGACGATCAGCCCGTCGAGCGGTCCGAGCTGGTCCAGCAGTTCGACGGTCGGCTGGAAGTTGGTGTCCGCGGTGGTGGCGAACTCGACGACTTCGCAGCCGAGCACGTTCAACAGGTTCCGGTACGCCGGGTAACCCGGCCGAGCCATCGCGACCCGTGCGCCCGGGTCGAACGCGCTGAGGAACGACAGCAGGAACCCGCCGGACGAACCGGTGGTCAGCACGACGTCTTGCGCGGCGACGTCGAGGCCGTAAGTGCGCCGGTAGTGCCCGGCGACGGCTTCACGCAGCTCCGGGATGCCGAGCTGCTCGGTGTAGCCGAGGGTCTGGCTGGCCAGCGCCTCTTGCGCCGCCCGGCGGACTGCCGCCGGAGCGGGCGCGGACGGCTGCCCGGCGCACAACGACACGAGGTCGCCGTGGCTGCGCTGGCGCGCTTGCGCCGCGGACAGCACGTCCATCACATGGAAAGGAGGCACGCCTGCCCGCAGTGCGGGCCCGCCGAAAGCACCGATGTCGACCATGCGGCCAGGCTAACTCGACAGGCCCGCCCGGAGGCAGGTCAGTAGCCGCGGTACGCGCCGCCGTGCGCCATGGCCGCGATACCCGGCACGTTCGACATCGAGCCGTAGCGGTCGAGCGAGTACCGCACGCCGGCGATGATGTTGTCGACCGGGTTGTAGATGTTGTCGTGCCCAGGCAGCTTGTGCGCGTTGAACGTGGAGTCGATGCACTGCATCAGGCCCTTGGACGGGTGGCCGGCCGCCGCGTTCGAGTCCCAGTTGTTGATCGCGTTCGGGTTGCCGCCGGACTCGTGCTGGATGATCGCCCAGATATTCTTGATGTCCGCGTCGCTCACGTTGACGCCCGCGGCCTGCAGCGCCTGGATCGCTTCCTGGATCCACTGCTGCACGTTGCCGGGCGGGGGCGAGGAGGGCGGGCCGCCACTCGGGCCGAGGCCGCCGCCGCCACCGCTCGCTCCGCCGCCACCACCGTGGTGACCGCCGCCGCCTCCACCACCGCCGCCGTGCCCGGTGTGCAGGCCGCCGGTGCTCTGCGGCACGGTGCCGTCGGAACCAGGGAGCGGGACCTCGGAGTAGCCGCCCTTGATCTGCGTCTGCATCAAGGTCTGCGAGTCCTTGACCATCTGGTCGGCCTGCTGCAGCAGCGGATCGATGGTCTGCTCGGCAGCGGTCGCCGTTTGCTGATTCTGCGTGTTCGCGACGGCGATGATCGCGTCCGCGGACTGGGCGGGTGCCGGGTTCTTGGGATCCTTGTCGTGCGCCGCCTGCGCGGATTGCGCGGCCTGCGCTTTCGCGGTCTCGGAGTCGATGACCTTCTGGATCGCGTCGTGCGCGTTCTTCACCGCGTCGGTGACCTTGCTCTTGACCGTGCCCAGGTCAGTGGACAACTTGTTCAGGTCGTTGCCGACGTCGGTCAGGTGGGCTTGTACCTGGTCGCCCGCCTTGGTGATCTGCGTGACGTAGTCGACGAACGCGTCCGCCGCCGGACCTTTCCACACACCTTCGCCCAGCGATTTGGTCGCCGCGCTGAATGCGTTGCTGTGATCACCCGCCTGAGTCGCGGCGTCGGTGAACTGCTTCCCTGCCGCTGCGATCGACGCGGGATTGATGCCGTCGACCTTCTTGGCCTTGTCGACAATGCCCTGCCAGTTCGGCGGAAAGTCGATCATCCCCATGTTCGTGCCCCCTCACCCGTGTCGGTGCGTGCTCAGCGGTCCTCGTGCACGGTCAGGTCGGTCACCGCGACCTGGTCGGTCTCCTGGATCAGGCCCGCGGCCTTGCGCAGGATGAAGCCGGTCGCCTCCATCAGCTTCCCGGCCGAGTCGAACTCGTTGTGCACACCCTGCTTGAACGTGCCGACCGCGCCGTGCACGCCCTGCGAGCCGCCCATCGTGCCGAACGGGCTTTCCGGTTCGTGGTCGACGCCGGTGAGATGCCCCTTGGACTTCTCGAACTCGTGCTTCAGCTTCTCCACGTCCTTGGCGGCGTTGGCCATGGAACCCGGATCGTAGACAGGCACCGTTCGTCATCCCCTTCGCGACACTCGCTTCCGGCCAGTTCGACGCGTCCCTGCCCCGGCCGGTTCCCATGCTTACTCTAAGACTTCGGGCGCGTGCCGTGTGCAGTTCTCCCCGACTTCCACCCGTCGCGCGACCAGCTGCTCAAACAGCGGGTGCCCGTGCGGTCGCGGCGCCTCGGAGAACACCGGCAATTCGGACGTCACCAGCACTGATGTCACCCGCAGGAGTCGGTCACCGGTTCGCGTGACTCTCGCATCGACCGCGGCATCGGCGAGGATGTCCCGACCGCGCGAATCGATTTCGAGAACGCGTCGAAAGACTCAAATCCCGGCCTGCAACTCCCGAACCCGTTCCATCAGCACCGCGTTGTCCGCCGGGCTCACCGTCGCCCACGCGTGCCCGTCCGCGTCCTCGGTGAGCTGGAACAGATACCGCCCGGAATCGGTGTCGTAAAAGCCCGCCACCTGCGGCGAGCGGCGCACCGTGCCGTCCCGCAGCACTCGCTCGGCGCAGAACTGGCCGCGCGCCTCCTGGCCCATCAGCATTCCGGCGAGTTCCTGTGCCTCCCACAGTGCGACGCCCCGGTCCTCCAACGCGGTGACCAGTGACTTCGGATCGCCCGCGGCGGCCAGATCGGCGTTCACGAGCGTGTCGTGCGGCACCGAGATCGACTGGCCCACGCCCGCGTCGAGCGCTCCGGCGACCGGCACCACGGCATCGGCGAGCGCGCCGGCATCGGCGGGGATCAGCCACACCTCTTCCCGTTCGACGACCGCGAGCACCGCCTGGCTGCCGCGGCTCACCGCGCGTCCGTGGATTTCCCGGTCGGCCCACACCCAGACGTCCACCGCCTCGCGCGGGCTCGCCAGCAGGTGCAACTGGTCGAGCACGGTGCCGGACGGCCGCCGTCCGCGCGCCAGTCGCCGCTGCGCCAGGGAGTCCCACACCGAGTCGATCAGCTCGGCTCGTTCGGTGTGCGTACGCCCCGGCGACGGAACCGCCAGCGCGGCCGGGCGGGTGCCCAGCTCCAGCGATTCCCACAGGACGTCGAATTCGAGAGCGGTCAGTACCAGGCTCACGGTCAGCGCACTTCTCCCGTGCCGTCGCCGATCACGTCGCGCGTGACCATCCGGCCGTCGGCGAACAGATCCTTGTCGTCCACTCCGAACCGGCGCACGTGCTCGGCTTCCTCGATGCCTTCTTGCGGCGCAGCCGGGGAGAGGAACTTCGCGTCGCCCGCCGCTGGTTTCGGCGCGACCTGCTCGGCTTTCCGCAGCGCTACCGCCTCTTCCTCGGGCAACTCGCCGACCGGCAGCGGCCGGACCGGTCCGCCCCGCGACTGCCCGTCCTGGCTGCGGCCCGGCCGCTCCCGGTCGCCGGCGAGCGCACCGCCTGCCACGCCAGCACCCAATGCTGCTGCTCCGGCACCCATCTCGCCGGCCGACGCTCCGCCGCCGCGCGGCACCGCGGGGCCACCGCCTAGGTCCGGTGCCGGCGACGACGGCGGGGTCGGCGCGCTGCCGACGAGACGGCCGCGCTGCAACGCCTGATCACCGCCGCCAGTGTGGCTTCCGCCCTGCTGTCCGCCGAGATTGCTTGTCCCGCCTGCGTTTCCACCCGAACCTGAGCCAGAATTACCAGCCCCGCCCGGGTTTCCGCTCTCGCTGAAGCCAGAATTGCCCGTCCCGCTGGGATACCCTCCCGACCGGTCGCCGGTCGGCCGTCCGAAACTCTCCGGACCTGGCCAGCCGCGGCCGGTGTCCGGCCCGCTGCCCGGACCGGACCCGCGCGGCCCCGTCGGCAGGAACGTGCCGGACTCGCCTGGCCGCACCGATGTTCCGCCCGGCATCCGCGATCCACCAGGGCCGCCCGGAATTCCCGGCTCCACCGGCGCGGTGGTCCCGCCGACCGGCCGAGGCGATGCGTCCGGCCCACGCACCCCGCCTTGCGCGGGCGCGTTCTCCCAACCCGGCGGCGGAGACGGCGGCGCGTAACTGGCCGCGACGACCGGCGCGGCCGGCCTGACCGGCGGAGCCGGGGCCTGCGCTGCGGTGCCGTAAGCGGGGGTCGGCGGATCCACCAGGTGGCTCACCGGCTGCGGCGCGACGTACTGCGATTTCACCGACGCCGCAGAGGGTTTCACTTCGCCGTCCGGCGTCACGTCGACTGCGGCGGCCGCGCGGTCCACCGGGCTCGGGCCGGTGCCAGGCTGGACCATGGTCAGCGACTGCGGCTGGCTCAGCGTCTCGGTGGACAACAGGTTTTCGCCGCTTTGTTTGGCGTACGCGTTCAGCGCCTCGACCGCCTGGCTGCGCGCGTTGTCCGCCGCCGACACCGCCGCCGCGTGGTCAGTCTCGAAGCCGAGAAAACTCGCCACCGAATCCACCAGGGTGAGGCTTTCCGCGCCTTTGCGCACCGCGGCCGGATCCGGCAGCTTGTACTTGGTGCGGCTGAACGCTTCTCCTTGCGCGAAAAGCATTTCCGCGGTGTGCGCGACCTTCTGCATGGCGTCCTGAGAGAAACCGGCATGCTCGGACAGCACCTGCCCGGCCTGTCCGCCCGCCTCGCTCTGCCAATCCACCCCGAGCTTCGCGAGCTGTTCGCGCAGCGTCTGATCGGTGCCCGCGAGCGCGGTCGCGACCTGCTGCAACGCTTCGACCGCGGTGCCGATGCTGGCGATTCCGTCGCCAGTGCCGAACTTTTCGATCTCGTCGGCGATGGCGGTGTCGGTCCACCCGTCGAAACGGTGGTCGCGGATCCTGCCCGCGAGTTCGGAGATCTCCACGCGCCCTCCCTAGGTCCGGTTCTTGAGGCCCTGCACGGCCAGGCCGGCGGCCTGGGTGGCGAGCTGGCACAACTGCGGCTGGCTGAACGCGCCCGTGGTGATCGCGAACTCCTGCGCCGCCATGGTCTGCCCCTTCGCGACGCCGACGAGCACTTCACAGTCGGCGGGCGTGCCAGCCGCGCGGTAGTTCGTGATCGCCGGATAGCCCTCGACCGGGGCCGGCGCGGTGGTCATGCTGTTCTTGCGGCGCTTGCCGGTGAGCCATTCCTGCACGTCCGCGTTGACGATCCGCAGGTGCAGCGCGTGGAACGGCTCAGCCTGGGTCGAGTCGAACACGCAGGTGGGACCGTCTTGCGCGGCAGCGGCTTTGCGCGGCACGCTGGTGATCTTGAGCTCGTCGAGCTGTGCCTGGCCGAGCAGCTGACACGGGTCGATGTCCGCTAGTGAAAGGTCCTTCGGCCGGGCTGGCAGTTCCGCGGCTTTCGACTGCTGCGCCAGCGAGCTGATCGCGGGCTCGACCGGGTACGCCGTGCCGCCGTTGCCCGACGAGCAGCCCGCGAGGCCGAGTACCGCGACAACGGCGAGGATCGGCTTAGTGGGTGCCGTGCGCACCGCGGTCCCCGAACGCAGCCGCCTTGTCCGCTTCGCTGGCCTGATACGTCTTCGCTGCTTCGCGCAGCTGTCCGACGAGCTTGTGCAGGTTGGCGACATACATGCGCACCTGCGCCACATACGACTGATCGCCTTCGGCGATCACCGAGTTCCACGCCGTCACCGCATTCATGCTCACGGTGTCCGAAGACGGTGCGTCGACCCGCAGCTCGCCGAGCCGGGTGAGCAACCTGTCTTCGAGCGCGGTGACCTGCTCCTCGACCACCCGCGCGACGTCGAGCAGCTTGGCCGGCTCGACGACGATGTCCGCCACGCCCGGCACAGCCGGCACTGACGAAGCCAGGTCGGTGAGCGGTGTGCTTCCCGGCATGTCGCTAACCCCTCCCGTGATACGGACGGTGACCGTACGGATCCGTTTCGAGGTTACCAACCGGCGCGTGAACCCGAGGCGAACTTCGGCGAGAACGTGCTCAGGCGGGAGCGCTTATCTCCCCGTTCGCCGCGCGAAGTGCGATATCCGTGCGGTGGTGCGAGCCAGCGAGGTGTACGCGCTCCACGGTCTCGTACGCGTGCTTACGTGCCGCCTTCAGCGACTTGCCGGTGCCGACCACGGACAGCACTCGCCCGCCGGCCGAGATGACCGCACCGTCTTCGCGACGCCGCGTACCCGCGTGCAGTACGCCTTCGATCTCTCCGCCGGTGATCACGTCGCCCGTACGCGGCTTGCCCGGGTAGCCGTCGGCAGCGATCACAACAGTGACCGCAGCGCCGCCCGACCACTCCAGCGGCGGCAGCTCGGCGAGCTTGCCGGTCGCCGTCGCGTACAGCACCGAAGCCAGCGAGGTACGCAGCAGTGCGAGCACCACCTGCGTCTCCGGGTCACCGAAGCGACAGTTGAACTCGATCACCTGCGGGCCTTCCGAGGTGAGTGCGAGACCGGCGTACAGCAGGCCGGAGAACGGGCTGCCGCGGTCCGCGAGCTCGTCCACGACGGGCTGCACGACCCGCGCGACTACGTCGTCCACCAGGTCCGCAGGCGCCCACGGCAGCGGCGCGTAGGCACCCATGCCGCCGGTGTTCGGGCCCGTGTCGCCGTCGCCGACCCGCTTGAAGTCCTGCGCGGGCAGCATCGGCACCACGGTGCGGCCGTCCACGAAGCAGAACAACGACGCCTCTGGTCCATCCAAAAAGGACTCCAGCAGGACCGGGTGGCCACCGTCGAGCAGCATCAGCGCGTGCTTGCGCGCGACCTCGATGTCCTCGGTCACCACGACGCCCTTGCCGGCGGCGAGACCGTCGTCCTTCACCACCCAGGTCGGACCGAAGCGCTGCAGAGCCGCGTCGAGCCGGGCGGGGGTGTCGACGACCTCGCTGCGAGCAGTCGGCACGCCTGCGGCCGCCATGACGTCCTTCGCGAACGCCTTCGACCCCTCGATGCGCGCGGCCGCGCCGGACGGCCCGAAGCAGGCGATGCCCGCTTCGCGCACCGCGTCGGCGACGCCCGCGACAAGCGGCACCTCCGGCCCGACCACGACGAGGTCGGCTTTCCATTCCTTGGCCAGGGCGGCGACGGCCTCCGGCTCGGCAGGCTCGACCCCGAGCTGCTCCGCGACCGCGGCCGTGCCGGCATTGCCGGGGGCGCAAGCGAGCGCCGTGACCGCGGGATCGCCAGACACCGCGAGGACGAGTGCATGCTCCCGGGCGCCGGAGCCGATTACCAGTACGCGCACGTCGGACAGAGTAACGGTGGGCGCTTCGGCCGGGCTGCGCGCCGTCACCGACACCGGGTCCGACCTGTCGTTAATGGACTCTATGCACGGTTTACCTGGTTGTCGGCTTTCCGCCCGTCCGGTGCCATCTGTCCGACGCTTGCGCCAGCGAGGGTGTCGCGGAGTCATGGCGGACCGCCGGCAACGGCGGCCCGTCCGGCAGAGAGGGGTCCCCGCCATGAACCGCAACCGTCTCGGCGTGCTCGCCCTGTCCGGACTGGCGCTGCTCGGCAGCGCCGGCCTCGCGCTCGGCCCTGCCGGGGCGAGCGAACCGGGGCCTGCGCATGCGGCCGCGCGCCGACCCGGGCACGATGGCCCGGTGATCGTCGGACACCGGGGCGCGCCCGGCTACCGCCCGGAGCACACGCTCGCCTCGTACGAACTCGCCTACCGGATGGGCGTGGACTACGTCGACGTCGACCTGGTGCCGACCAAGGACGGCCAGCTCGTCGCCCGGCACGAGCCGGAGATCGGCGGCACCACGGACGTCGCCGACCATCCCGAGTTCGCCTCGCGCAAGACCACCAAGGTCATCGACGGCATGTCGATGACCGGCTGGTTCACCGAGGACTTCACGCTGGCCGAGCTGAAAACGCTCTACGCCACAGAGCGGATCCCGGCGAACCGGCCGAACAATCAGCTGTACAACGGCCGCTACCGGATCGCGACGTATCAGGAAGTGCTCGACCTGACCCGCGACCTCGGCCGCGAGCTGCACCGCCCGCTGGGCACCTATCCGGAGGTCAAGCATTCGACCTACTTCGCGTCGATCGGGAACCCGACCGAGCCGAAGCTGGTGTCGATCCTCGACCACAACCGCCTGAACCGGCCGAACGCGCCGGTGATCATCCAGTCGTTCGAGGTGTCGAACCTGAAGGAGCTGAGCGAGCAGGTCCGGGTGCCGCTGCTGCAGCTGACCGAAGGCAAGGGCGCGCCCGCCGACCTCGTGGCGAAGGGCGACAAGCGCACCTACGCAGACCTGGTCACGCCGGCTGGGTTGCGCGAGATCGCGACCTACGCGGCGTACCTCGGCCCGGAGAAGGGCCAGATCATCCCGCGTGACGCGAAGGGCAACCTCGGCGACCCGACCACGCTGACCGCCGACGCGCACCGCGCCGGCCTGCAGGTGCAGCCGTACACCTTCCGCAACGAAAACCCTTTCCTGCCAGTGAATTTGCGCTCGTCGGCCAGCCCGGACGACTTCGGCGACGTATTCACCGAGGAGGCGGCTTTCCTCAAGGCCGGCGTCGACGGCTTCTTCGCCGACCAGCCGGACACCGCGCTGCAGGCAGTGCGCGACTTCCGCTGACCTTCCCGGCCCGCCGGAGGACGTCCGCGTCTCCGGCGGGCGTTGGCTCAGTTTTGCGGGGTGAGCACGACGATCGGGATCACCCGGTCGGTCTTCTCCGCGTACTCGTCATACAGCGGGAACATTCGCGCCATTTTCGGCCAGAGCTTTTCGCGCTCGGCCGGCGAGGCGACGCGCGCGTGTGCGGTGAACCGGCGCGAACCGACCTGCACGCCGACGCTCGGGTTCGTCCGCAAGTTCTTGACCCACTCCGGATCGTGGTCGGCACCGGCTTTCGAGCCGACGACAACGAATTCGTCTCCCTCGGTGCCGTAGATCAAGCAGGTGCGCCGCGGCAGGCCGGTCCTGCGGCCGGTCGTGGCGAGCAGGAGGGTGAACAGGCCGCGGGATTCGTGTCCTTCCGCGCCGTTCGTGGCGAGGTAGGCGCGGGTTTGCTCGGCGACCCAGTCCCACTGCGAATCGGTGGCTCGGTCGAGATCGTCGGCGACAGCCATGGCGAGGGTTCCCTTCTTCAGTTCTGGTGGACGGCCTCGGCCAGCGCGATGATGACACCGCCAGGACCCCGGAGATAGCAAAACCGGTGGCTGTTCTCGTACCGCACCAGTTCGCCCAGCATCTCGGCACCGCGGGCGCGCAGCCGCGCGACGATGTCCTCTATCCCCTCGACGGCGAACATGATGCGCCGGATGCCGAGCGCGTTGACCGGCGCGTTGTGGTCGACGGCGGGGGAAATCGGCGCGTGGAACTTCATCAGCTCCAGCCGCCCGTGCCCGTCCCCGGTCCGGACGACGGCCAGGTCGCACTGCACGCCGTCGAGCCCGACCATCGCGTCGACCACCGGCCCGCCGACTGTTGCCTTGCCCTCGAGTTCCATGCCGAGTTCGAGGAAGAAGTCGATGGATTCGGCCAAGTCCTCGACCACGATGCCGATGTTGTCCAGTCGCCGCAGCGTCATGATGCCCTCCGGTTCGTCGTGCTTTCGCGCCCGGGACGGAGCCGGTCGCCGGTTTTCGACACGGCGGCAGCGGGCTTCCGGCCAGACCACCGGTTCGAGTGATGCAATGTCGAACAAGCGTTCGAGATACTGGCCCCATGACCCTTTACCCGATTCCGGTCGGCATGCGCCGTTCGGAGGAGCTTCCCGTCAGCGACCTGCGAAACCTTGACACCCGCGAACGTGGAGAGCTAGCTTCTCCGCACCCTCAATGGTCTGTCCACATACCTTTCAGGTGGGTGCCCGATGGATGTCTCCGAACAACGGACCGGACAACCCGACGAAGACAGCGCTCGCCTGCACGCGCTCGGCTATGCGCAGGAGCTCAAACGCACGATGTCGGCGTTCTCGAACTTCGCCGTCTCGTTCACGATCATCTCCATCCTGTCCGGCTGCCTGACGCTGTACGGCTTCGGCATGAAAACCGGCGGCCCAGCCGCGATGATCTGGGGCTGGCCGCTGGTCGGACTGTTCGTGGTGCTGGTCGGGCTGGGGATGGCCGAGGTGTGCTCGAGCTATCCGACCGCGGGCGGTCTCTATTACTGGGCGGCGAAACTGGCCACCCGCAACGGCCCGGCGTGGTCGTGGTTCACCGGCTGGTTCAACCTGATCGGGCAGATCGCGGTCACCGCGGGCATCGACTTCGGCGCGGCGCTGTTCCTGAACGCGTTCTTGGATTTGCAGTGGGGCTTCAGCGCGACGCCCGGCCACACGATCCTGCTGCTGGTGATCATTCTTGCGGTGCACGGGGTGCTGAACACGTTCGGCGTGCGCGTGGTGGCGGTGCTGAACAGCGTCAGCGTGTGGTGGCATCTGCTGGGCGTACTGGTCATCGTCGGCGTGCTCGTGTTCGTACCGGCGAAGCACCAGCAAGCGTCCTTCGTATTCGGCAGCTTCGTGAACCAGACCGGCTGGGGTTCGGCGCCGTACGTGTTCTTGCTCGGTTTGCTGCTCGCGCAGTACACGCTGACCGGCTACGACGCCTCGGCACACATGACGGAGGAAACGAAGAACGCCGCGAAGGCCGGCCCGCGCGGCATCATCAACTCGATCCTGGTGTCCCTGGTCGCCGGATGGATCCTGCTGATCGGCCTGACGTTCGCGATCCAGAACTACGACGGAGCGGTCAATTCGGCGACCGGAGTCCCGCCAGCACAGATCTTCATCGACGCCACCGGAGCAGTCACCGGCAAGTTCCTCCTGCTGATCTGCATCGGAGCGCAACTGTTCTGCGGCATGGCCTCCGTGACGGCGAACTCCCGCATGATCTACGCCTTCGCCCGCGACGGCGCGATCCCGGGTTCGAAGATCTGGCACAGCATCAACAAGCGAACCCAAACCCCGACGAACGCGGTGTGGCTCGCCGTCGGCGGAGCGCTGGTGCTGGCGCTGCCGTACCTGTGGAGCGCAACGGCCTACGCCGCAGTCACGTCGATCGCGACGGTCGGTTTGTATGTGGCTTACGTAATCCCGGTCTTCCTCCGGGTCCGGCGCGGCGACAGCTTCGAGAAAGGCCCGTGGAACCTGGGCCGGTGGGGCAAGCCGATCGGCATCGTCGCGACGGCCTGGGTAGTCGTGATCTTCGTGCTCTTCATGCTCCCCCAAGCAAGCCCCATCACCGTGGACACGTTCAACTACACCCCGATCGCCTTCCTGGTCGTCCTGGGCGGCGCAGCCCTGTGGTGGGTCCTGTCGGCACGGAAGTGGTTCACCGGCCCGAAGGTGCAGGGGTCGGCGGAAGAACTGGCAGCGGTGGAGCGGGAGCTCAAGGAACTGAGCTGACCCGCTTGGTCGTGCCGGCACCGGCGGCACCGGTGCCGGCACGACCAGGCGGCGACTGTCTATTTAAGACACGACCGCACCGCACCTGCCACTACCAAGCTGGCCAACCCAGGCAAGGCACCCCTCCTGCGGCCGATACGAAGCCGGAAGACCGGCGCAATCCGGCTTCGGGGTACCGGCCGCACCACTCCGCGCCAGCCCACCATCACCCCGACACGACCCCAGTCCCACCCCGATCACCCCGTTCCATGAGTCAGACTGCGACCCATGGAGACCCTGACGCTGGTAGCCGTCCTAGCCGGCTCGCTCGGCCTGACCGCGATCGCCCGGCGCTTCGCCCTCTCCGCCCCGCTGCTCATCGTCGTGGTTTCCCTGGCCGTCGCGCTCATCCCGGGCCTTCCGAGGATCGAGCTGGAGCCGGAGCTGATCCTTACCGTCGTCCTGCCGCCGCTCCTCTACTCGACGTCTCTCGAAAGTTCGGTGTCGCACTTTCGAGCGAAACTTCAGCCGATCGTCGCCCTGGGCGTCCTGCTCGTCGTCGTCACCGCGTTCGTGATCGCTTTCGTCGTGCACCTGCTGCTGCCGGACCTCCCCTGGGCGTCCGCCCTGATCCTGGGTGCCGTCGTCTCCCCGCCGGACGCTGTCACCGCCGTCGCGATCGGGCGGAAACTAGGACTGCCCCGCGGCACCATGACCGTTTTGACCGGCGAAAGCCTCGTCAACGACGCCGCGGCGCTGACTCTTTTCAAGGTCGCGCTTGCCGCCGTAGTGGGCACCGCCAGCTCGCTCGGGCACGGTTTCGCCGTCTTCGCGGTCGCGTCGGTCGTCGGAATTCTGGTCGGCTTGCTGGCTGGCGCGATCGTCGAGCTCATCCGCACGAAGCTGGACGACCCGCTGCTCGAATCGGCGTTCGGGATCGTCGTGCCGTTCGCCGCCTATGTCACCGCGGAGCACTTGCATCCGTTCGGCGCCGAGTTCAGCGGCTCGGGCGTGCTGGCCGTTGTCACCGCCGGGCTGTTCCTCGGACATCGGTCGCTTCGCGCGTCACCAGCGACGCGAGTGCAGGACCGGTCGGTGTGGGCCTCGATCGACGTCCTGCTCGAAGGATTCGTGTTCGCCCTCATGGCGCTGCAACTGCCCTTCGTCCTCGACGGGGCGCAACACGCCGCGCGGGACAACTGGACGTTGGCGTGGTCCGCGATCATCGTGTTGTTCGCGACGATGCTGATCCGGATCCCGTTCGTGTTCCTGTCCAGCTATCTGCCGCGATCGCTGCAACTTCTCCGCCGTGCCAGCCATGATCCGCCCGCCCTGCGGTCGCTGGCGGTGATCTCCTGGACCGGCATGCGCGGCGTCGTCACCATCGCCGCCGCGACCGGCGTGCCGGCGGATACGCCTGGCCGCGCGGAGATTCAGCTGTTCGCGTTCACCGTCGCGGTCGGCACCGTGCTGATCCAAGGACTCACGCTGCCGCC
Source organism: Amycolatopsis benzoatilytica AK 16/65 (assembly GCF_000383915.1). Lineage (NCBI taxonomy): Bacteria > Bacillati > Actinomycetota > Actinomycetes > Pseudonocardiales > Pseudonocardiaceae > Amycolatopsis > Amycolatopsis benzoatilytica. The sequence goes on along the minus strand of NZ_KB912942.1, from coordinate 7,397,662 downwards.
GTTGATCCGGCTGCTCAAAGTCCAGGACCCGGATGAGGACGCGCGCGACCAGGCCGAAGAACTGGCCGCCCGGGAGGTCGCGAAGAAGGCCGCGCACGAACGGCTTCGCGAACTCGCCCGTACCCAGCTCTCCACATTGGACATCGAACCGGAGAAACTGAAACGGCTCGAAGAACGGCTGCAACGCGTGGTCGACACCCGCTTCCGGTTCGCGCAGGCGGCCATCACCCTGTCCGGAGAAGAACGCCGCGCGAGTCCGCAGGCACAGTTCGCCAAGGCGCGGCGGGAACTTCTGATCACCCAGCGCGCCGCGATGATCGAGGAGAACCGCGCCGGCCGCCTGGACGACGAAGTCCTGCGGAAGGTGTTGCGCGAACTCGATTTGGAGGAGATGTCGGTGTCAACGACGCTCCGGAACCGGATGAGCTGAGCTGGCCCGCCAGACACGCCGCCGGCCCTCGTCGTCGGTGCCAAGGACGCTGGGTACGTCCGCGAAAGGCCCCTTACGGGAATCAGAGTCCCGGAAGGAGCCCCTCACGGACACCAAGCTCCGCAAGGCTTCGGACTGCCCTCGGCAACGCCCGAAACCGAGGCATCAGGCGAACTCGTGCCGCACGATCGTCTGGTCCCGGCCCGGACCGACCCCGATCGCCGAGACCCGGGCACCGGACAGTTCCTCGATCCGCTCCACGTACGCCCGCGCGTTGGCCGGCAGCTCGTCGAACGTCCGGCAGTTCGAAATGTCCTCGAACCAGCCCGGCAGCTCCTCGTACACCGGAACCGCGTGGTGCACGTCCGTCTGGGTCATCGGCATGTCCGACGTCCGCACGCCGTCCACCTCGTAGCCGACGCACACCGGCACCTTCTCCAGCCCGGACAGCACGTCCAGCTTGGTCAGGAAGTAGTCGGTGATCCCGTTGACGCGCACCGCGTACCGCGCGATGACCGCGTCGAACCAGCCGGTGCGGCGGGAACGGCCGGTCGTCACGCCGAACTCGCCGCCCTGCTTGCGCAGGTATTCGCCGGACTCGTCGTCGAGTTCGGTCGGGAACGGACCCGACCCCACGCGGGTTGTGTACGCCTTCAGGATGCCCAGCACGGTCGTGATCCGGCCCGGTCCGATGCCCGAGCCGGAAACCGCGCCGCCGGACGTCGGGTTGGACGAGGTGACGAACGGGTAGGTGCCGTGGTCCACGTCGAGCAACGTGCCCTGCGAACCTTCCAGCAACACCGTCTCGCCGCGCTCGAGTGCCTGGTTCAGCTGCAGCCGGGTGTCGGCGATCCGGTGCGCGAACTTCTCGCCCGCGGCGAGCACCTCGTCGGCGACCTCGTTGGCGTCGAGCGCCTTGCGGTTGTAGACCTTGACCAGCACCTGGTTCTTGAACTCGAGCGCCGCCTCGACCTTCTGGCGGAAGATCTTCTCGTCCAGCAGGTCCTGCACGCGGACGCCGACCCGGGCGATCTTGTCCTGGTAGCACGGCCCGATCCCGCGGCCGGTCGTGCCGATCTTGCGGCTGCCGAGGTAGCGCTCGGTGACTTTGTCGATCGCCACGTGGTACGGCATGATCAAGTGCGCGTCGGCCGAGATCAGCAGCTTGCCGGTGTCCACGCCGCGCTCTTCCAGGCCGGCCAGTTCGGACAGCAGCACGCCCGGGTCGATCACCACGCCGTTGCCGATGACGTTGGTCACGCCCGGCGTCAGGATCCCGGACGGGATGAGGTGCAGGGCGAAGTTCTCGCCGTTCGGAAGGACGACCGTGTGGCCCGCGTTATTGCCGCCCTGGTAGCGGACGACCCAGTGGACGCGGTCGCCGAGCAGGTCGGTCGCCTTGCCCTTGCCTTCGTCCCCCCACTGGGCACCGATGAGCACGATGGCCGGCATGTGACACTCCAGGTGTTCGGCAACAGGAAATTGTGGCCCCGGCTTGGGGACACGAGTGGCGCTGGTAAATGCCGGTGCATGACTTTAACGGAGGACCCCGGAGTGCGCGGAATAGTGGTGGCTTGCAGCGCCGCGGCGGACCTCGCCGCGCGGCTCGGCGATGTCCCGCTGGCGCACGCCGGACCCCGCCCCGGCAAGGCGGAAATCGACCCCTTGCTGGGAGAATACGACCGGCTGGTCGTCCTCGGCGCTGACGCGGACCTCGCCGCGGTGGTGGCGCGGCTCATGCGCCGCGAACTGCTCCCCGGCGTGTCGGTCGGGTTCGTCGCCACCGAGTCCGGCTCCCGGGCGGCCGCGCACTGGCGGCTGCCCGCCGACCCGGACGAAGCGTTCGCGCTCGCCTGGAAGGGCCATGACACCGAGATCGCGCTGGTCCGCGACGACACCGGCGGCGTCCTCCTCGGGCACGCCACCCTGCGCCATGTCAAGGGCCAGGCGTATTGCGACGAACAGGTGGCATTCGACGGCGAAGTTTCCGGCATAGAGGTCACGCCGAACGAATCCGGCGTGACCGCCCGGATCACCCGCGGCCGGCTGCTGAAACGATCTTCGACCTACCGCGGCCGGGCATTCCAGCTTGGCTGCGTGCCGACGTCTTCGCTGGTCACCGAAGGTGTTCCGAACGAGCGCGAGATCAAGCGGCGGACCTGGTACCGGCACACCGTCGATCTCCGGGCGGTTCGCGGCTGACCCGCGCGACTGACCGAAATCCGGACTCCAGCGGACACACGGTGACTTTCCGTTCACTGAAGGTCGGTTTCGTGTCACCTGACGGTGTTGCATACGCCACTTTCGTGGTCAAAGGTGCATAAGTCCCGTACCTGACCACGGAGGCAGCAATATGCCGACCAATCGCATAGCTCGCAACTCCTTCACGGTTCTGGCCGCCGTCGCGATGTTCGGCGCGGTCACCGCCGGAGTCGCGGACGCCACCCCGCCCGGCATCCCGTCGGCGGACACCGCCAAGAGCGAGCTGACCCAGCTGACCGTGAAGCCGGACGGCTCGCAGACCGGCTACAGCCGCGACAAGTTCCCGCACTGGATCGACCAGGGCAACAGCTGCAATACGCGCGAGCTGGTGCTCAAGCGCGACGGCACGAACGTCCAGGTCGGCTCCGACTGCTACCCGACCTCGGGCACGTGGACCTCGCCGTATGACGACGCGACCTGGAGCTCTCCGTCCGATGTGGACATCGACCACGTGGTGCCGCTCGCGGACGCGTGGCGTACCGGTGCCTCGTCGTGGACCCAGGCGCAGCGCCAGGCCTACGCCAACGACCTGTCCGACCCGCAGCTGATCGCGGTGACCGACAACGTCAACCAGGCCAAGGGCGACAAGTCGCCGGACCAGTGGAAGCCGCCGTCGGTCGGCTACTGGTGCACGTACGCCAAGATGTGGGTCGCGGTCAAGTACAAGTTCAAGCTTACCGTGAACTCGGCGGAGAAGTCTGCGCTGACGGACATGCTCGGCCGCTGCTGACCTTCCGGGGCTACCGTGGGCGCCGCCGCCGGATTTATGGTCTCCGGTCATGAGGAAGATCACGGCGGCGGTGCTGGCGGTGTTCCTGGTGCTCTGCGGAGCGACCTCGGCGACGGCCGCGACCGGCCGCAGAGTTGTTGTGTACTACCAAACTACGCACAATAACGGGTCGTACGTGTCCCCGCTCGGGCTCACCGAGCACAACACCGGCGTCACCGACGTGATCGTCGGCGCGGTGCACCTCAACGACGGTGCGACGATGACACTGAACGACAATCCGCCCTCGGATCCGAAGTTCGCCCAGATGTGGAGCGATCTCGCCGCCATGCAAGGCAAAGGCGTGCACGTGCTCGCTTTCGTCGGCGGCGCGGCCAAGGGCAGCTTCCAACGGCTGGAAACGCAGTTCGACACGTACTATCCGTTGCTGCGCAACCTGATCCGTGACCACGGGTTGTCCGGCATCGACCTCGACGTGGAAGAGCAGATGTCGAACGCCGCGCTGAACCGGGTGATCGACGCGCTGCGCGGCGACTTCGGCCCGAATTTTCTGATCACCCTCGCTCCGGTGGCGACCGAACTCAGCGGCGGCAGCGGGCTTTCCGGCCTCGACTACGACCAGCTCTACCGCGAGCGCGGCGATCAGATCTCCTGGTTCAACACGCAGTTCTACTGCGGCTGGGGCTCCTTGGCCGACACCTCCGGCTACGACCGGATCATCGGCCACGGCGTCGTGCCGGCCAGCAAGGTCGTCGCCGGCACGGTCACCAACCCGGCGAACTGCAGCGGCTATGTCGATCTGCCGACGCTGAAGAACACCGTTGGCGGCCTGGTGCGGAAGTACTCGGACTTCGGCGGCATCGACGGCTGGGAGTACTTCAACTCGCTGCCCGGCGACACCGGTGCCCCGTGGCAGTGGGCCGAGCAGATCGCGCCGACCGTCAAGGGTTAGCCAGTCGCAGGATTTCCCGGGCCAGCGCGTCGTTCTGGCGGAAGGAGATCGCGTTCGTCCGCGGTCTCGTGAACGCTGCCGCCGATCGAACGCTGGTGTGCGGGCCGACGGAGAACCGTCGCGGATGCGGAGTGCCGTCCGCGGCGAGCAGCCGGAAATCGCAGAGCGTGGTGGCGATCCGCCCGGAAGGCAGCGTTTCGCCAGCGACATCCGGCACGGTCTCCTCGGCCAGCGCACCGCTGTCACGCAGCTGCCGCAACAGCGGATCGGACACGCGCGGGACACTCGCCTCCGGGAGTCGCGCCTCGATCAGCGTACGCGCGGTGACGGTGTCCGGGTGGCTCGCGCTCGACGCCACGAACGTGCCAGTCGGCTCGTCCGCGTCGATCACCACGTCGGTACCGAAGAAGGACACGATGCCCGCGTCCGCCAGCGCGAGCAGTTCCGCGAGCCGGCGCGGGGGCGGACCGCTTGCGTAGTAAGAGAAGAATCCGTGGAACCAGCCATCCATATCGGACACTTGGGAGGCCGCGGTCAGCTGTCCGGTCGAGAGCAGAGCGGGCAGCTGTCCGATCACCGACAGCAGCGCCAGGAACGCGCCGAGATCCGCGCTGTGGTGCACATCGGCACGCCGGGAGAGATCGGCTTCGACGTAATTCCGCACGGCTTTCCCGAATTCCTCCGCCGAGGCGAACCGCTCCCGGTCGAACGGGCGGTCCAGCCGCTCCAGGTCGAGCCGATCCTCCAGCGCCGGGACCGCAGCGGCGATCAATCCGTCCATTTCGGCCGTCCCCCAGGCCAGGTCGGCGAACTTGTCCGCGAATACCGCGAAATCGACCCGCACCCGGTCCGGATGTCCAGTGAACAGTTCGGTGTAATACGCCCAGGCGAGTTCCTTCGCGATGAGCGGCCACACGTCCGCCCGGAAATCGAGCGGACGCGACAGCGGCTCGATCGCCCTTCGGTCGAAGAATCTGGGCAACTGCACCGGTTTTCCGCGCAGTCGGTAGCCGGGTTTGGCGTGATAGGGCACCCCGCGCCGCGAGCCGACGTGCAGCACCGGCTCGGCACCGCTGGGGTGGTAGCGCAGACCGCCGCGCGGCAGGTCCTCGAACCGGCCGCCGCGCCCCTCGGTGAGCAGCAGCATCAGGTCCACGAACGCGAGCCCGAATCCGCGTACCAGCACCGGTTCTCCGGCCGGGACCGCGGAATAGTCGACGTCGGCGGTGTAGCCGGCCGGGTAGTAGGCCAGGCCGTGCCGCCCGGCGAACGATTCCAGCGCGCGTTCGGCTCGGTCCGGGAGCGCGTCGAGGTGGCCGACGGTCAGGACGACCGCGTCCGCGGCGACGCTCGAGCCGTCGGAAAGCCGCACGGTGTCGTCCTCGTCGATGCCCACGGCCCTCGCGAGGTGCTCCACCACGGTGATCCCGGGCGGCAGTTCGGCGCGCACCTTCCGGTAGAACCACTCCAGATACCGGCTTTGCAGGCGCCGGGTCGGGAAGTCGGTGGAGACGAGCGTCTCGAACTCGGCGCGGACGTCGTCGGGCACCGGGTACTCGAGCGTGCCGGAGCGCACCTGCCGGACCCAGTCGATCAGCGACGGACCGGGCAGGACCGGGCCGTCCATCAGGACCGAGTCGTCGGTGAACACCGTGACGTCTTCGGGCATCGAGTTCATCCGCAGCAGCGGCGATTGGTCATACCGCCACACCCGGCCGGGACCGGCCGGAAACGGGTCGATCAGGTGCACCTCGACGCGGCGCTCGCCGAGCAGTTCGGCGGCGCTCGCGGCCAGCCGTTCGAGGACGCCGACCCCGCGAGGTCCGGCGCCCACGATGGCGAGCGTGAACTGCGGCAAGGCGGTCACCTGGGCGAAGCTACGCCCGGCCAGACCCGCGACGGCGACCGTTCCACTCCGCGGACGAACCGCCATCCGGTGTGGCGCGAACCACAGCGGTCAGGTCGAGGCCCCGAAGCGGGTGCGGAGCGCTATCGTCTGGACACTGGGAGAACTGACCGTGACCTGTCGGATACCGGCGAAAGAACCTAGAGAATCACCAACAGTCACGGGACACTGAGCTTGACAACTCACTTCGTGTGACCGGCCCGTGACCAGGAGGATCTACGGTCACCGGTTGGTCACTAGTGCGGCACGGCCTGCACACTGCAGCGGGGAGAACACGCATGACGACAGCACCGGACCGGGTCACGTACCGCGAGGTGTTCGGAGTCTCCGAGTTCCGCGCGATGTGGTTCGGCGAACTGCTGTCGATCGCGGGCGACCAGCTGGCCCGGGTCGCGCTGTCGGTCCTGGTCTTCGCCAACACCGGCTCGGCCACGCTGACCGGCCTCACCTACGCGCTGACCTTCTTCCCGTCATTGCTCGGCGGGATCTTCCTGACCGGGTTCGCCGACCGCTTCCCCCGCCGCACCGTCATGGTCACCGTCGACTCGATCCGCACTGTCCTGATCCTCTGTGTCGCGATTCCCGGCCTGCCGTTCTGGGCGCTCTGCGTACTCGTCGGCGGTGTTTCTCTGCTGAATCCGCCGTTCAAAGCCGCTCAGCTAGCGCTTTTGCCTCAGGTGCTCGAAGGCGACCGCTTCGTCGTCGGCATGGGCATCCGCAGCATGACCGTGCAGTCCGCACAGCTGCTCGGCTTCGCCGGTGGCGGCGCACTCCTGATGACCTTGGACGCGCGCCTGGCGCTGACCCTCGACGCGGCCACCTTCGTCATCTCCGCGCTCTGCCTGCGCTTCGGTCTGAAGGTGCGCCCCGCGGCGGCTAGCGGCGACAAGCGCAAGCCCTTCTTCGCTTCGCTCAGCACGGGCGGCAAGGTCGCCTTCGCGAGCCGCGCGATGCGCTCGCTGATGATCTTCACCTGGATAGCCGGGCTGATGCCGGTGTACGAGGGCATCGCGGCCCCGTACGTCGCGTCCGCCGGTGGCGGAAAGGTGATGCTTGGCCTGCTGCTCGCCGCCGACCCGATCGGCAGCGTGCTGTTCACCTTCGCCTACACCCGATGGGTGCCCGCCTCGATCCGGCCGAAGCTGATCGCGCCGATGACCGCGCTCGCCGCGATCCCGCTGTTGGGGTGTTTCCTGCAGCCGGGCCCGGTGGCCTCGCTGATCCTGTTCGTGATCTCCGGCGGCTTCGGGACGATCGCGCTGCTGCAGGCGACTGCCTCGCTGACGGTCGCGGTGCCGGACGAGAGCCGGGCACAGACGATGGGGCTGTCGAACACCGGACTGACCACGACGATGGGCGTGACGCCGCTGATCGGCGGGGTGCTCACGGACCACCTCACCGCGCAGACGACGGTGGGGATCTTCGGCTTGGCTGGGCTGCTGATCACGATTCCGCTCGCGATCGCCTGGCAGCGGGCGAGCGCCGGGGGGACCGAGGAGCCGGCGGCGAAGAGCGAGGGCGCACGCGCCGAACATGCCTGACATGTCCGGCGCGTGGCCTCAACCTGTGCGACCTAACGGTGCCTGAGGTCGTTCACTGGTCCTTTGTGCGCATCGCTGGTCACCCTTCGTTCCGGCGTGTTCGGGAAAAATGTACACACCGAAGGCTCTTGTGGACAGACGGCAAACGGGCTGAAACTAAGGGTGAGGAGATTGTCACCGGGCATTAGCGCAAGGTTTTGGGGGGAAAATGCACTCTTCAGGTGAACTTTCAGCAGCTTCCGTCACTCTCCGTCCCGGCCAGTGGGCGCTCTGGCAGCGTCCGGGCCGGTGGATCGCCGTCACGCTGACGATGATGGCGCTCGCGACCGGCTGGGCAGTGCACGCGACATTCACTCAACATGTCTCGAGCTGGCACCTGAAAACCTTCGCGCTGATCGCCGTCGTTGCCATCCTCCAGACCGAACTCAGCAGGCGGCTTGAACGGCAACGCCGCACGCTGGCCGCCGGCCCGCACGTCAACATGACCTCGGTATGGCTGCTGCCCGCCGGCGTGCTGCTGCCAGGGCAGCTCATCGCCGCGCTGAGCGTGACGCTGTACTGCTACCTCGCGTTCCGCAGCTGGTCCGGCACCCGGCCCAGCGAGGCGCACCGCGTCGCCGCGAACATCACCACCGCCACACTGTCGGCGTGCGCCGCCGGCACAGTCACGCTGGCGGTGCCGGCGCTGAGTGTCACCGCGGTGTGTTCCGCGGGGCTCACCTACTTCGCGGTGAACACCCTGCTCACCGGCCTCGGCCTGTACCTGGCCAACCCGGCCAAGGCGACGGTCGAGTCGTGTCTCGGCGGAATGGACGACAACCTGCTCGAGCTGGCGACGCTGTGCGTGGGCGGGCTGCTGGTGATGGTGCTGAGCCAGGAGCCGCTGCTGTCCGTGCTGGTGATCCTCCCGCTGTACGTGCTGCAGCGGTCGATGCTGATCAAGCGGCTCGAAGAACTCGCGACCACCGACCAGAAGACCCAGCTGCTGAACGCGACCACCTGGCAGGACGGCGCGCAGCGCGAGATTTCCCGGGCCGAGCGCGACAACGGCAGCTTCGGCGCGCTGATGATCGACCTCGACCACTTCAAGCGGATCAATGACACCTACGGCCATTTGGCCGGCGACGATGTGCTGAAAGCCGTTGCCGCGGTGGTGAAACAGGAGACTCGGGCACACGACCTGGTGGGCCGGTTCGGCGGTGAGGAGTTCGTCGCGCTGCTGCCCTCGACGTCGAAGGAAGACGCGATCGTGACGGCGGAACGGATCCGGCAGCGGATCAGCGAGCTGGTGATCCCGACGCAGACGAACGAAGGCGAAGAAGTCGCGATCGAGCGACGCACGGCGTCGATCGGCGTGGCAGCGTTCCCGCTGGACGGGGCGAGCATCGAAGAAGTGATGGCCGCGGCCGACGCCGCGGTGTATGCGGCGAAGAACGGCGGCCGGAACCGGGTGGTCGGGTCGATGCCGGCTTCGCCCCGGGACATCGTCCTCGCCGCCGCCTGACCGACTCCGGACCCGGCCGGCTCCCTCCCCCAGCCGGCCGGGTCCTCTCCTCAGGTGGTGTCGAACCGTGTCTCCCGCGCAAGCCACACCGACGATCCGTTCAGCGGACCCGGCTGACTACCCAGCGGTCGCCGCCCTGCGCTGGCACTGGGTCGCCGAGCAGGACGGCTCGCCGGAGCTGGACCGGGCCGAGTTCGTCCAGGAGTTCACCGAGTGGGCGCACGCGCACCAGGACAGCCACCGGTGCTTCGTCGCGGCACGCGGAGACCAGTTGCTCGGAATGGCATTCCTCGCGATCACCCCGCGCGTGCCGACCCCACGGTCGTTCTCCCGGACCTCTGGTGACGTGCAATGCGTGTACGTCGTGCCGGAGGAACGAGATAGCGGGCTGGGCGGTCAGCTGATCGAGGCGACGCTTGCGTTCGCGGCCGAACTCGGGCTGGAACGGGTGACGGTGCATTCGTCCGAGCGCGCGGTACCGGGCTATCAGCGGTGGGGCTTCGATGCCTCGCCGCTTCTTCTCCAGCGAGATCTGCGCCGTTGAGGATCGGCGTGTCTCGTAGCGCGATGGCCGGGGCACCCGCGTGATGTCCGGGTCGGTCGGCTTAGTTCAGGTCCGCCGGTGGATCTCTTCGCCTCTCCCACGGACGAGTTCCAGGTTCGGTCGGCGGCCGCCCCAGCGCGATGTCGCGAAACCGCTCCGCGCTGCGCTGCAGGAATATCGCCGACGCCTGCTCGTCCAGGGACTTGGCCCGGATTCGGTCCGCCGAATCGTGGTGCGTCTGGCTGCCCTCGTCCAGCATGAACGCGCCTGAGCGCTGATGCTCGAAGTAGACGATCGGCGCGGCCGCCTGCATGTCATACACGCAGAACCGTCCGGCCAGGCCGGGGTGGGCGCCGCCGTGGGCGGGAACGACACGCAGCGTCAGTTTGGCCGACGTGGCCATCAGATCGGCCAGGAATCGCAGCTGCCGGGCCATGATCGCGGCGCTGCCGACCGGGTTGCGGACCGCGGTTTCGCCGAGCAGCACCTCGAACGGGATCGCGCCGGGGCCGACCACCAGCGGGCGGCGCGTCATCCGGGCCTCGGTCTGGCGTTCGGCTTCCTTCAGCGGCAGTCCGTCGCCGAGGAACAGCGCCCGGGCGTAATCCGGGGTCTGCAGCAGGCCCGGCACCAGGAACGGCTGCCATTCGATCACCGACGTCGCGACCCGCTCGCAGGCCAGCAGCCCGGCCAGGTGGTCCGGCTCGGACTGGGTGCCGGGCGTGAACCAGCCCGGTTCCGCCGCGCCGCGCACCAGCTGCAGGATCCGCTGTTTCTCGTCGCCGACGATGCCGAGCGCGCCGAGGATGCCCGCGACGTCTTCCAGCGCGGGGATTCGCTGGCCCAGTTCCCAGTTCGACACCAGGGCGGGGTTGACGCCGATGCGCCGCGCGAGCTCGCGCAGTCCGAACCGGGCGTCGATCCGGGCCTCGCGCAACGCGGCGCCGAGGGTGCGGATCCGGGGGGTGAGCATGGCCGTGCCTCGCATGGCCGCAGTTGTAGGTGTCACCAATTGGCAACACCTCAGCTGTCACCCGAAGGTGCCACAATGCCCGGCCGTGCCCGTCGGTTCGAGGGCACGGCCGGACCCGGGTCACTTCAGGCCGGTCGCCTCGGCCGCGGCCGGGTCGGAGTCGGCGAGGAAGGTCCTGCAGCGCTCGTGTTCCTCGGTCTCGCCGATCCGTCCGGCGGCGATGCCGAGCGCGGCGAGCGCGCGCAGGAAACCCTGGTTCGGCCGGTGCGACCACGGCACCGGGCCGAAGCCCTTCCAGCCGGCGCGGCGCAGCTGGTCGAGGCCGCGGTGATAGCCGGTGCGGGCGTAGGCGTACGCGGCGACTGTCTCGCCGCCAGCGAGCGAACGCTCGGCCAGCACGGCCCACGCCTCGCTGAAGTCGGGGTGTTCGGCGGCCACGGCGGACGGGTCGGTGCCCGAATCGAGCGCTGCCTGCGCGGCGGTGTGCTCGGGCAGCAGCGTCGGGTCGGGGCCCAGCAGGTTGTGCGTCATGCCGCCATTCTGCCCACGGCCTCGCGGGTCAGAGGAACAGGCTGGTCAGCACGCCTCCGCCGGCCAGCACGAGGGCAGCGATCAGCACGGCCGCGACGGCCCGTTTCGGCATCATGGGCCGACACCTTGCCGTGCCGGACGCGAGCGGGCCAGCCCCGCCACCCGTAGGGGTGAACCCGGGTTTTTGCCCCTTCCTGCCTGCCCAAGCCTGCCGACAAGGGATGATGACGCGCATGACGAAGGCGGTTGAAGATGTCGCCGGCCCCGCGATCCCGCGCGGACCCGTGGGCAAGACCAGGCTTTTCTTCGCGACGCACTGGCAACGCGGCGCCCCGGGACAGCCGACTCCGGACTGGGTGCTGCGGTTCTGTTACGGGATGTGGCTGACCGCGTTCGCGTTCAAGCTGCTCGGCTCGTCGTGGGACATGTCGTGGCACTTCAAGTGGCTGCGCGACGACCTCGCCCCGCCGCACCTGATCAACACCGTCGGCACGGTGATCATCGTGGTGCTGGTGGCGATCCACAGCTACACCGGCCTCGGCTGCGACCGGCGCTCGCTTCGGCTCATGCAGGCCGGGCTGATCGTGTTCCTGGTCGCGGCGCCGCTCGACGTGATCAACCACCGGGTCAACGGCCTCGACCTGACCGCGTGGAGCCCGTCGCACCTGATGCTTTACCTGGGCACCGGCATCATGCAGGCCGGCGTGCTCCTGGGCTGGCTGCGGCTGTCCCCGCCCGGCCGGTTCCGCACCGGGGTGCTGCTGGCGCTGTGGGCGTTCTTCCTGGAGAACACGTTCTTCCCGAACGGCCAGCAGGAGTACGGCATCATCGGCCTGCGCGCCTGGGAGCGCGGCACGCCGGAGGCCGAGCCGTCGCTGCTTTCCTTCGCCGCCAACCAGATCGGCCACCCGGTCGACCGGCCCGCGGTGCTGCACTTCACGATGCCGATCCCGGAGTGGGTGTACCCGTTGTGGGGCATCGGCGTCGCCGCGCTGATCATCGTGCTCGCCCGCAAGACCGTCGGCCGCCGCTGGGCCGGGCTGACCGTGGCCGGCGCGTACGTCGCGTACCGGTCCGTGATGTGGGTGCTGCTGCTGGCGCTGGGCTTCCCGGTTTCGACCGTGCCGTTCTACCTGCTTGCCGTCGGCTTGGCAGTGGATCTGGCGTTCCTGGCTGCACGTCCGGCGGTCGTCGGCGCGATTCTGGTGACCGGGCTGGGTTACGGCGCGTTCTGGGTGCAGTCGCAGCTACGGCCGTGGCTGCTCGGCGACGCGCACACCGAATCGGCGCCGCCGGCGGCGTACTGGACGGCGGCGGTGACCTTGGTGGCGGTGTTCGCGCTGTGGGCCGGGGCAGCTCCGGCTCGCAAGTGGTGGACGGAACGGCGGGCCGACGCGGCGTAGGACCGCGCTGCCCGGCGCGTTCCGCCTCATCCCGCTGCATTGGCCCGGTGCGCGATCACGCCGCGTTCCCGGATCCGCTTGCTGGGCGGGCATTCCCGGCGGCGCTTTCGGCTACCGGATAGCCGGTTTCACCAACCCCGAGCCCGCCACTGCGGCACACTCGGCCGCTCCGCGCCGAGCGTCGTGTCCTTGCCGTGGCCCGGATACACCCACGTTTCGTCCGGCAGCTCGCCGAAGATCTTCTTCTCCACGTCGTCGATCAGCGACGCGAACCGCGCCGGGTCCTTTTCGGTGTTCCCGACTCCGCCGGGAAACAGCGAATCGCCGGTGAAGACGTGCGGAATCCCCTCCGGGTCCCGGTAAACGAGCGCGATGCTGCCCGGCGAGTGGCCGGCGAGATGCCGTGCCGTCAGCTCGGCCTCGCCGACGTGGAGGACGTCGCCGTCGTCCACCGGGACATCGATCCGCGCCTTGATCCCGTCCACGTCGGCGCGGCCGGCGTAGGTACGGGCACCGGTGGCCTCGGCGACCTCGGCGAGCGCGATCCAGTGGTCCCAGTGCTGATGAGTGGTCACGATCGAGGCGAGCCCGCCGTCGCCGGCCAGCGCCAGCAACGTCTCCGGGTCGGCCGCGGCGTCGATCAGGAGCTGTTCGCCAGTGGCGCGGCAGCGCAGCAGGTAAGCGTTGTTGTCGATCGTGCCGACCGAGACTTTCGAGATGGTCAGGCCGGTGGTTTCCCGCACGTCGGCGGGACCGCCGGTGGTGACTACTCCGGTGTAGGCCATGGTTCCTCCCTCATTCGGTTCCCGCCAGCCGGCGCGACGGGGAAGCGGCAACCGGGGCCGCGATCGCGAACGGGGCCGCTCCGACAACGTCGAAACGGCCCCGCCACACCGGAAATCGGTCAGCCCAGCTTCTTGCCCGCGGAGCCCAGCGCCTGGGTAGCTTCCACCACTCGCGCCGCCATGCCGGCCTCAGCGGCCTTCAGGTAGCTGCGCGGGTCGTAGACCTTCTTGTTCCCGACCTCGCCGTCCACCTTCAGCACGCCGTCGTAGTTCTTGAAGAAGTGGTCCACGATCGGGCGGGTGAACGCGTACTGCGTGTCGGTGTCGACGTTCATCTTCACCACGCCGTACGACACCGCCTCGCGGATCTCCTCCGGAAGCGAGCCCGAGCCGCCGTGGAAGACCAGGTCGAACGGCTTCGAGCCGGACGCGAGGCCCAGCTTCTCCGACACCACTTCCTGGCCGCGCTTGAGCACGTCCGGGCGCAGCTTCACGTTGCCCGGCTTGTACACGCCGTGCACGTTGCCGAACGTCGCGGCCAGCAGGTAGCGGCCCTTGTCGCCGGAACCGAGCGCGTCGACCGTCTTCACGAAGTCGCCCTCGGCGGTGTACAGCTTCTCGTTGATCTCCGCCTCGACGCCGTCTTCCTCGCCGCCGACCACGCCGATCTCGACCTCGAGGATGATGTTCGCCGCGGCCGCCTTGGCCAGCAGGTCCTTGGCGATTTCGAGGTTCTCGTCGAGGTCGATCGCCGACCCGTCCCACATGTGGGACTGGAACAGCGGCAGCCCGCCGCCCCGGACGCGCTCGGCCGAGATCTCGATCAGCGGGCGGACGAAGCCGTCCAGCTTGTTCTTGGGGCAGTGGTCGGTGTGCAGCGCGACGTTGACGTCGTACTTGGCGGCGACGACCTGCGCGAACTCGGCCAGCGCGGTCGCGCCGGTCACCATGTCCTTCACCTTCTGCCCGGACGCGAACTCCGCGCCGCCGGTGGAGAACTGGATGATCCCGTCGCTTTCCGCCTCGGCGAACCCGCGGATCGCGGCGTTCACGGTTTCCGACGAGGTCACGTTGATGGCCGGGTAGGCGAACTCGTTCGCCTTGGCCCGGTCAAGCATCTCCGCGTACACCTCGGGGGTGGCGATGGGCATCGGTTCCTCCTCGGGACGACTGGTCTTCTTCCGGCATCGTACGAGGTGGACCGGGCGGCCGGACCGGTCCCGCCCGGTACGAGACGAAACCGACTGGAGCGATTCAGAGCAACTCGGCCGCGATCGCCCGGTACGCCGGGAACGGATCGGCGCCCAGCGCCTGCACGCTGACGTGGTCAGCGCCCGCGTCCAGATGCGCTTGCAGGCCCGCTGCCAGTGCTTTTCCGTCACCGTGCAGCGCCAGCGCGTCCACCAGGCGGTCGGTTCCGGTGCCGGCGACGTCCTCTTCGGAGAAGCCGTGCTTGCGCAGGTTCGCGGTGTAGTTGGACAGGCCGAGATAGAAGGCGACCGTCTCGCGGGCGGTCGCCCGGGCCCGCTCCGGGTCGGTGTCGAAGACGACCTTCTGCTCGGGCGCGAGCAATGCCGCGGACCCGATGCTCTCGTGCGCGGCGCGAGTGTGTTCCGGGGTCGTCAGATACGGGTGCACGACGGCGGTGCGGTCGCGGGCGAGTTCGATCACCTTCGGACCGAGCGCCGCCAGTGCCCGCGATTCCTTCGGCACTCCGGCCTTGTCGAGCGCGTCGAGGTATTCGACCAGCGCGACGTACGGCTTCTTGTACTCCTGCGTGTGCTCGCGATGCCCGGCTCCGACGCCCAGCACGAATCGGCCGGGGTGTTTGCCTTCGATGCGATGGAACGCCTTCGCGATGCTCTCCGGCGCGTCCGCCCAGATGTTGACGATCCCGGTCGCGACGGTGATCCGGTCGGTCGCGGCCAGCAGCTCGTCGACGATCGCGAGGTCGCCGCCGGGCGAGCCGCCGAGCCAGATCGTGCCGTAGCCGAGCTTCTCCACCTCGGCGGCGAACGCCGCGTCCACCCCGGCCGCCATCCGCCAGACGCCGAGCTTGCCCAATTCGATACCCATGCCCGTCGCCAACGCGCGACGGGCTGGATTTCGTCCCGATGTCCCCGAACGGGTCAGAGCAACTCGGCCGCCAGCGCCCGGTATGCCGGGAACGGGTCTTCGTTGAGCACCTGCAGGTTCACGTGGTCCGCACCTGCTTCGAGGTGCGCGCGGACGCCCGCCGCGACGGTCGCGGCGTCGCCGTGCAGAGCGAGCGCGTCGACCAGCCGGTCGCTGCCGTCGCCTGCCACATCCGCATCGGAGAAGCCGAGTTTCCGCAGGTTGGCGACGTAGTTCGACAGCTTGAGATAGATCTTCACCCGCTCCCGGCCAAGCGCCCGCGCCCGGTCGAGGTCGGTATCGATGATCACCTTCTGCTCCGGCGCCAGCAGCGGCTCGGAGCCGAGCACTTCGCGTGCGGCGCGGGTGTGTTCCGGGGTCACGAGATACGGGTGCGCGCCTGCCGCCCGATCGGCGGAAAGCTTCAGCACCTTCGGGCCGAGCGCGGCGAGCACGCGAGACGCCTGCGGCACGCCGGCCGCGTCCAGCCGGTCGAGGTAGTCGACCAGGGCGGCGTACGGCTTCACGTACTGCTGGGTGGCCTCCGGATGTCCCGCGCCGACGCCGAGCAGGAAGCGGTCCGGGTGTCGTTCGTTGATGCGGTGGAACGCCTTCGCGATGGCCTCCGGCGCGTCCGCCCAGATGTTGACGATTCCGGTCGCGACGGTGATCCGGTCGGTCGCGGCCAGCAGCTCGTCGACGATCGCCAGGTCCCCGCCCGGCGACGAGCCCAGCCAGATCGCGCCGTAGCCCAGTTTCTCCACCTCGGCCGCGAACGCGCCGTCGATCTGCGACACCGGACGCCAGATCCCGATCCTGCCCACTTCGATAGCCATGATCGTGCCCAACGCACGAAGGCCCGGTTTTCCTCCCAGCCGCCGGATCAGAGCCCGAGATGCAGCCGCAGAGCCTTGTCCAACTGGCGGAGATACTCGAGGTCGAGCTTCCCGCAACGACGGCCGACGCGCTCGACCGCCACCGACCGGACCTGTTCGGCTTGAGCCTTGGAATCACGCTGCAGCCCGGTTTCGGCCGCTGGCAGGAACACGTGGAACGGGTAGATCCGATCCACATTGGACGTTACCGGCACTACCGTCACCACCCCGCGGCCCAGCCGCTGAGCGGTGGAGTTCGCCGTGTCATTGCTGACGATCACCGCGGGCCTGGTCTTGCTCGCCTCCGCGCCGCGCACCGGATCGAGCTGGACGAACCGGATTTCCCCCCGTCGCACGACTCAGGACTCCAGTCCGTCGCCGACCGCGACATCCCAGGTTTCCGCTTCGCCCGAGTCGTCCCAGGACGTCCAGGCATCCTCGTACGCGTCGGCCAACTGCCCGGCCCGCAGCACCGACACCGCCGCGTGCAGCGCCGCCGACCGCGACTCGATGCCCTGCTCAGCCGCGTACGCGTCGAGGAACTCGACATCCTCCTCCGGAAGACTCACGCTAACCTTCACACCGACTATCCTACCTCAGGTAGCATCGGTGGTAGCACCTTCGTTTCTCCGTCTCCCGGCGCGAACGCGCCCGGAACCGGATTAGGTTCGAAAGCATGACCAAGCTCGGTACCACGGATCTGGACATCTTCGGCCTCAACCTCGGCTGCAACGTCTTCAACTTCACCGCGGACGAACCCACGTCCTTCACCGTCCTCGACGCCTACACCGCGGCGGGCGGCAACTTCCTCGACACCGCCAATATCTACGGCGGCGGGGGCGGTTCCGAAACGATCATCGGCAACTGGCTGGCCCGCCGCGGCCGGCGCGACGATCTGGTCATCGCCACCAAGGTCGGGGCGGGCAAGCCCGGCGCCGACGAGCAGCGGCCCGGCCTCGGCGCGGCGAACATCGCCGAGCAGGCCGAAGCGTCGCTGCGCCGGCTCCAGACCGACCACATCGACCTGTACTACGCGCACACCGACGACCCGGACACCCCGCAGGAAGAAACCCTCGCCGCGTTCGATCAGCTCGTGCGCTCGGGAAAGGTGCGCTACCTCGCGGCGTCCAACTTCACGGCCGACCGGCTCGCCTCCGCACTGTCCGTTTCAGACCGGAACGGATTTGCCCGATACGTTGCCCTGCAACCGCATTACAACCTGATGGAACGCGAGTACGAGCGGACTCTGGCCCCGCTGGTCGCCCGGGAGAACCTCGCCACCCTGCCGTACTTCGGACTGGCCAAGGGATTCCTCACCGGCAAGTACCGGTCGAAGGACCAGCCGGGCGATTCCCCGCGTGCTCCGCGCGCTCTGGAGTACCTGGACGCGCGCGGCGAACGCGTCCTCGCCGCACTGGACGAAATCGCGGCCGCGAACCAGGTCTCGGTCACCAGCGTCTCGCTCGCGTGGTTGCGCCAGCAGCCGACGGTCGCCGCGCCGATCGCCAGTGCGCGGACCCCGGAGCAGCTGGTGGACCTGCTCGCCTCGGTGTCGCTGGAGCTGACGCCCGCCGAGTTGACCGCACTGAGCGAAGCGTCGAACTAGTACTTACCGAACAGTAGCTTACCCGGGGTAGGTTGAGGTACGGTGCCCTTCTGACAGGCGAAAACCGGCTCAGGAGGGCACCGTGGCTCAGCAGAAGCAGGTCGAGGGCAAGGTCGTGCTCATCACCGGAGCCGCCCGCGGGATCGGAGCCGGCTTGGCCGAACGGCTCGCCGCGCGCGGCGCGAAGGTGGCGCTCGTCGGGCTGGAAGCGCAGGAGCAGGAAGCGGTCGCCAAGCGGATCGGGCCGAACGCGCACGCGTGGGAAGCCGACGTCACCAGCTGGGAAGACCTGGAACGCGCCACCGCGGGCGTGGTCGAGCACTTCGGCGGCATCGACATCGTCATCGCGAACGCCGGCATCGCCACCGCCGGCTTCGTCCGCTCGGTGGACCCAGCCGCGTTCGAGAAGGTCATCGAGGTCGACCTGCTCGGCGTGTGGCGCACGTTCCGGGTCACGCTCCCGCACGTCATCGAGCGCCGCGGCTACCTGCTGGGCATTTCCTCGCTGGCCGCGATCACGCACGCACCCGGCATGGCGAACTACGCCGCCGCGAAGGCAGGCGTGGAAGCGTTCTGCAACAGCCTGCGCGCCGAGATCGCGCATCTCGGCGTGAAGGTCGGCGTCGCGCACCCCACCTGGATCCGCACCGACCTGGTGGAAAGCGCCGACGCGCACCCGGTGTTCGGCAAGCTGCGCTCGTCGATGCCGGGGCTGATCGGCAAGACCTACCCGCTGGATGTCGCGCTCGACGACCTGGAAGCCGGGATTCTGCGCCGCGCCCGGACGATCCACGTGCCACGCTGGGTCGGCGGACTGAAGCTGCTGCGCTCGTTCCTGCCGCCGATCATCGAGTTCGGCTCGCGGACCCGGGTGCCGGCCGCGGACCGCGCCGCACTGAAGGACGTCGAGGAGCGCGGCGCGTACGAATCGTCGGTCACCGGCCACGGCGGGCGCGCCGCCACGAAGCACAGCTGAGGAGCGCCATGTCCCGTCGCGACCAGATCCGGATGACACCGGACGAGGTGCAGGCCTACCTGACCGAGCAGAAGGTCATCAACGTGGCCTCGATCGGCCCGAACGGCCGGCCGCACCTCACCGCCCTCTGGTACTACCCGCACGAGGGCGGGGTCGCGACGTGGACGTACGGCAGCTCGCAGAAGGGCAAGAACCTCCGCCGGCTGCCGCAGGCGACCGTGCTGGTCGAAAGCGGCGAGTCGTACGACCAGCTGCGCGGGCTCTCCTTCGAGGCGGATGTCGAGATCGTCGAGGACATCGAAACCGTCACGCAGATGGGCACCGCGCTGATGATGCGGTACTCCGGGGCCGAGCCGGGCGCGCCGGTGCCGGACGAGCTGCGCGCGCTCATCGCGCGGCAGGCGCCGAAGCGGATCGGGCTGATTCTGCGCCCGACGAAGATCGCGAGCTGGGACCATTCGAAGCTCGGCGGCGTTTACTAGGTCTCCGGTCGATCCGCCGCTTGCTCAGCGGCAGACATTCGCAGCACGACGCCGAGATCGCGATCGTGCCGAACCGGCTGTCCGGCTGCGGGAATTCACGGTTTCCGATTCAGGTTGCCATCGGGTATTCCCAGGTCGACTACGGTTTTCGGGCTTCGCGGCGGCGGCACGCGGCAATCAGGGACGAAACCGCCGGTCGCCGCGGGGCAAACCCCCTAACGCAGTACTGGCGAGTAGCGAGTACTTTCGAGTAACTGTTACTTGAGGTAACATCAAGCACGCCAGACCCCCAGCGCAGCGGAGGCCGACAAATGACCGAGCGGTTCAAGGTCGTGATCGTAGGCACCGGTTTTTCCGGGCTCGGCCAGGCGATCCAGCTCGAAAAAGCCGGGATCCGGGACTATGTGATCCTGGAGAAAGCCGACGAGGTCGGCGGCACCTGGCGGGACAACTCGTACCCCGGCTGCGCCTGCGACGTGCAGTCGCACATGTACTCGTTCTCCTACGCGCAGAACCCGGACTGGAGCCGGTCGTTCTCGCCGCAGCCGGAGATCTTCGACTACCTCAAGAAGGTCGCGGACTCCTACCGGCTGCGCGACAAGATCCGGTTCGGCGTCGAACTCACCGGCGCGCACTGGGACGAGCGCGAGCGGCGCTGGACGATCGAAACCAAGGGCGGCACCGAGTTCTCCGCCCAGTTCCTCGTCGCCGGCGTCGGCGGACTGCACATCCCGCAGATCCCGAAACTGCCGGGCATCGCCAAGTTCAAGGGCCAGACCTGGCACTCCGCGCAGTGGAACCACGAATTCGACCTCGCGGGCAAGCGCGTCGCGGTGATCGGCACCGGGGCCAGCGCGGTCCAGTTCGTGCCGAAGATCGCGCCTGAGGTCGGCGAGCTGACGCTGTTCCAGCGCACCCCGCCGTGGATCATGCCGAAGCCGGACCACGCCATGCCGGGCTGGGCCAGGCAGTTGTTCAAGCGCGTCCCGGGCACGCAACGGCTCTACCGCAACGCGTTGTACTGGATGCTCGAATCCCGCGCGATCGGGTTCAACGGGCACCCGAAGCTGATGGAGGCCGCCGAGGTCATCGGACGCCGGCACATCGCGAAGGGCATCAAGGATCCGGCGCTGCGCCGGAAAGTCACCCCGGACTACACCATGGGCTGCAAGCGCGTCCTGCTGTCCAACGACTATTTCCCCGCGCTGGACCGGCCGAACGTCGACGTGGTCACCGACGGCGTCGCCGAGGTCCGCGCGCACAGCATCGTCGACACCGCGGGCGTCGAGCACGAGGTGGACGCGATCATCTACGGCACCGGGTTCAAGGTGACGGATGCGCTGGAGTACCTGGACATCACCGGCGTCGATGGCCGCGATCTGGCCAAATCCTGGGCCACCGACGGAATCCAGACGCACAAGGGAATCACCGTCTCCGGCTTCCCGAACCTGTTCTTCCTGCTCGGCCCGAACACCGCGCTCGGCCACAACTCGGTGGTGTTCATGATCGAATCGCAGTCCCGTTACGTGGTGGACGCGATCCGGCTGGCCGATTCCCGCGGCGCGGCCGCGCTGGACGTGCGCCCGTCTGTGCAGGAGGAATTCCAGGAGCAGATCCAGGAAAAGCTCGTCAAGGGCGTGTGGACGCAGGGCGGCTGCAAGAGCTGGTATCTCGACTCGAAGGGCGTCAACCGGACCATCTGGCCGGGCTTCACCTGGAAGTACTGGCTGGAAACCCGCAAGGTCGACCCGAGCGACTACGAGCTGAGCGGCCGGTCATGACCGGCGAGCACGAGCAGATCGTGCTCCACGCGCGTGACGTGGAGTTCGACTTCTCGAAGCTGCCGATGCACTGGATCCCCGGCCAGCCGCAGGCCACGCACAGCATCAACGTGCTGCATCTCGCGCTGCCCGAAGGGGAACGCTGGTTTGTCGAGGTGTTCAAGCAGGCCGTCCCGCTGATCCGCGACGAGCGGCTCAAGGAGGACGTGCTCGGCTTCATCGGCCAAGAGGCGATGCACGCCGAGGCGCACGACGGTGCGGCCGGCCACCTGGAATCCGCCGGGGTTTCGGTGCGGCCCTACCTCTCCCAGATGGAATGGATGTTCCGGCGGCTGCTCGGCGACCGGCGCGGATCGAGCCGGGAATGGCTGATCGAACGGCTCGCGCTGATCGCCGCGATCGAGCACTACACGGCGTTCCTCGGCCAGTGGGTGCTGGACGCGAAGGAACTCGACGCCGCGCACGCGGACCCGACGATGCTGGATCTCCTTCGCTGGCACGGCGCGGAGGAAGTGGAGCACCGGTCGGTGGCCTACGACCTGTTCTGCCATCTCGACGGCCGCTACGTCCGGCGGGTGCGCAGCATGCTCGTGGTGACTCCGGTGCTGGCGTGGGTTTTCGTGCGCGGAACCAGGTTCCTGATGAAGAACGACCCGACCCGGCCGGGCCGGGCGAGCTGGCGGGGCTACCTGCGGGCGTCCCGGCGCGGCCTGCTGCCCGGGCCGCGCGGGCTGCTGCACGAGATCCGGCCCTACTTCCGGAAGTCTTATCACCCCACGGAAACCGGGAACACCGACCAAGCGGTGGCGTACCTGGCGAGCTCTCCCGCGGCCCAGGCGGCCGACGCGCCGCGATGACCGCTCCGCAGTTCCCGCCCCGCCTCGACGGCAGCGGCAGGCGGGACCGGCTGATGTCCACTTTGGTCGCGGTGAGCGCGGCTTACCGGTGGCTGGCGGAGTTTTCCGGGCGGCGACGGCCGCCGGTGCGGGAAGTGGACCGGCGGCTTCCGTTGCTCGTCGAGCAGACGCGGGCCGAGGCGGCCGGTGTGGTGAGCCTGCGGCTCGTCCGTCCCGACCGCGCCCCGCTGCCGGTTTGGCGTCCTGGCGCGCACCTCGACCTGGTGCTGCCGTCCGGCGCGGTCCGGCAGTACTCGCTGTGCGGGTCCCCTTCGGACCGGTCGCACTACCGGATTGCCGTGCGGCTGCTCGGTTCCGCGTCCGCCGAGGCGCACGCGCTCACCGCCGGCACCCGGGTGACCGCGCGCGGGCCGCGCAACGCGTTCCCGTTCGTCGCCGCGCCTGCCTACCACTTCGTGGCCGGCGGCATCGGGATCACGCCGATCCTGCCGATGGTCCAGCGCGCGGAGGCGAGCGGCGCGGACTGGCGGCTGGTCTACACCGGCCGGGACCGCGAGTCGATGCCGTTCCTGGACGAACTCCCGGCCGAGCGGGTGCGGATCCGGCCGGACAAGGAGTTCGGCATCCCGGCGTCCGGCGCCGAACTGCTGGAGGAGATGCCCGCCGGCGCGTCGGTGTACTGCTGCGGGCCGCTGCCGATGATCACCAGCGTCCGCGTGGACCTGGCCCGGACCGACGCCGCCGCGATCCATTACGAGCGATTCGCGCCGCCGCCGATCGTGGCCGGCAAGCCATTCCAGGTCGTGCTGCGCCGCAGCGGCCGCACGCTGGACGTGCCCGCCGACCGTTCGACGCTCGACGTGCTCCGCGAAGTGCTGCCGGACGTGCCGTACTCGTGCCGGCAAGGGTTCTGCGGCACCTGCGAGGTGCCGGCCGCGGACGGCGGGCGGGTGCGGATCTGCGTGGACCGCGGGCCCGCCGTCCTCGAGCTCTAGTTCTGCGCCGGCACCCAGTCGCCGAGGACCGGCTTGAACTCGCGGACGGTGCGCTGGGCCACCACGCCCTCCAGCGCGTACGGGTCGGTGTCGATCAGCTTGCCCAGCTCCGTCTCGTCCTCGGCCTGCCACAGCATCAGGCCGCCGGTGTTGTCGGCGAGCGGCCCGGCGACCGCGACCCGGCCGGCCTCGGCGTGCTCTTTCAGGAAGTCCCGGTGCCGCGGCCGGACGTCGGCCACCTTCTCCTGGACGTAGCGGATCTCGACGAGGTACCAGGCCATGCGCTTCTCCCGGGGTGAACACGACGGTGACGCCGCAGACGCTACCCGTGACGCCGCGCTCGGAGGCACCATGCGAGCGATGGCGGCCAGTGGCCAACCCGATAGGCTAGGCACGCGTCAGTACCTGTGTGAACGCTGTGACGATCGAGCATCCCGCAGGCCTGCTGACCGGACACGTCGAGGACAGGCGGGGATACATGCTGGAGGGGAACGCGGAACGCAGCGTCGAGGCGACCCTCGGCCACCTGCGGACCATGGACGGGCCGGTCCCGGTGCAGCCGCCGACCGCGCCGCTCACCTTGGAGGACCTGTACCGCCAGCACCGGATGCGGCTCGTGCGGCTCGCCATCCTGCTGGTCGACGAACCGGCCACGGCCGAGGACGTCGTACAGGAGGCGTTCACCGGCCTGCACCGCAACTGGGGCCGGTTGCGCGACGCGCAGGCCGCGGTCGGTTATCTGCGCACCGCGGTGGTCAACGGGTCGCGCAGCGTGCTGCGGCGGCGCAAGACCGCTCGCGAGTACGTGCCGCCGCACGCGGTGAACGCCCGGTCCGCGGAGAGCTTGGCGATGCTGTCAAGCGAGCACCAGGCCGTGGTCAGCGCCTTGTCCAAGCTTCCGCCGCGCCAGCGCGAGGTGCTCGTCCTGCGCTATTACGGCGGGCTGACCGAGGCGGAGATCTCCGAGGCCGCGGGCATTTCGAAGGGCACCGTGAAGTCCACCGCCAGCCGCGCACTGGAGGCGTTGCAGAAGGCGATGCAGTCGCCACAGTGACCTGGGCGGACCAATCTCGCGCGGCTTCGCCCTCTCTGGTCCAGACCAATATATGCTGGCTCCCGTGAAGCACGCCGGAGACTTCGTCATCACGGGCGGCCGCGTCGTGGCCCCGGACCGCGTACTCGACGACGGCTGGCTCGCCGTGTCGGGCGGGCAGATCGTCGCGGTGGGCACCGGCACGCCGCCGAGCAGCCCGGACACCGCGACGGTGGACGTCGACGGAGCACTGGTCGTACCCGGTTTCGTGGACACGCACTGCCACGGCGGGGGCGGCGGCTCGTTCTCCACACTGGATCCGGACGAGATCCGGGGCGCGATCCGCGCGCACCGGCGGCACGGCACCACGACCATGCTGGCGAGCCTGGTCTCCGACCCGATCGACCTGCTCACCGAGCAGATCGCCGCGCTGCGCGAACTCGTGCAGGAGGGCGACCTGGCGGGCATCCACCTGGAAGGCCCGTTCATCTCCCGCGCTCGCTGCGGCGCGCATGATCCAGACACTCTCCGTGAACCGGACACCGGTTTGGTCGAGAAGCTGCTGCGCGCGGGCCACGGCGCGATCCGGATGGTCACCCTCGCCCCGGAGCTGAACGGCGGCGTCAAGGCGGTCCGGCAGCTGGCCGAGTCCGGCGTGATCGCCGCGATCGGGCACACCGACGGCGTGGCCGACCAGCTGGTCCCGGCCATCGACGCGGGCGCGACCGTCGCGACGCACCTGTTCAACGGCATGCGACCGCTGCACCACCGCGAACCTGGCCCGGTCGGCGTGCTGCTGGACGACGAACGCGTGACCGTCGAGCTGATCTGCGACCTGGTCCACCTGCATCCGACCGTCGTGCGGCTGGCCGCCCAGCACGCCGGCCGCGGCCGGACCGTGCTGATCACCGACGCGATGTCGGCCACCGACGCCGCCGACGGCCGGTACACGCTGGGCCGGCTCGAGGTGAACGTCAACGACGGCGTCGCCACGCTGGACAACGGTTCCCTGGCGGGCAGCACGCTGACCATGGACAACGCCTTCCGCAACCTGGTGAAGGGCGCCAAACTCGACGTCCTGGACGCCGTCCGGGCAACGTCGGCGCGACCGGCGGAACTGCTGGGCATCGCCGACCGCACCGGCTCGCTGCGCCCCGGCCTGGCCGCGGACGCGGTGGTACTGGACGACGACCTGCGCCCGTCGGCCGTCCTGCGCCGGGGCGAATGGGTAGCCGAGGTGGGCCGGGCTACCTTGGGTAGGTGACGAGCTAGTTGGTCGGACAGGCGGACGGAGCGAATGAGCGAGCCGAAGGACCCGGAACGGCTGTTGGCGGACGCACTGCGTGCACAAGCCGTCTTCGCTCCGCACACCGTGCCGCGCCCGGCTGAGGGGCCGGGTTCCACTGGCCCAGGGCCGGCCGCCGACGCGACCGGGACCGGATCGTTCAGCGCGAGCGGCGGCCCCGGCCAGCCGACCACTGGCACCGGATCGTTCAGCGCGAGCGGCGGCCCCGGCCAGCCGACCACTGGCACCGGATCGTTCGCCGCCGGCGGCACCCCGCCGGCGGGCACTGGATCGTTCGGCGCGACAGGGACCGGATCGTTCGGCGGTCCGGTGCAGGCGTCCGGACCCGCGGCGTCGGCGACTGGTCCGACCACGGAACTGCCGCCCAACTACGGCCTGTTGTCCGGAGCCGGCGCGGACTCGCTGGCCCGCGAACGCGCCGCCCTGGACGCGGCCAACCGGACAACCGGCTCGATTCCGCCGGTCGGTACCGCGGACCCGACGGTGCAGCGACCGGTACCCGCGCAGCAGAGCGGGCCGTTGCCCGCGTATTGGGTGTTGCTGCTGGCAGTGCTGCTCGGGCTGGCGGCCGGATCGGTCATCGGCCTGATCACCCTGGTCTGAACCGGGTCCTCCCGGCCCTCCTGTCTCGCCGACCAGCCCGGGTCCCGCTTTTGCCCAGACGGGCATTCTCCGGGCGGCCTTCCGGGCCGAGTTCTTCACTCCGATCCCACACCGATGACCTGCGAATCCTTGCCCGGCGCGGCCACCGTGAGTCACCCTGTACCGTTTTCGGTGTGATTCTCGCCCAGAACACAGTGACGACCATGTCCCTGCTGCCGTCGTGGCTGGACCCGCAGTACCTGCTGAACGGCCTGACGGTGCCGGTCATCTCCGTGCTCTGCTTGATCATCTTCATCGAAAGCAGCATCTTCCCGGTGCTGCCCGGCGACTCGCTGCTGTTCACCGCGGGCCTGTTCATCGCGAACGGCACGCTCAAGGCGCCGCTGTGGCTGGTGTGCGCGCTGGTGACGGTGGCCGCGCTGGCGGGCAACGTCGCCGGGTACTACCTCGGGTACTTCGCCGGGCCGAAGCTGTTCAGCAGGCCGGATTCGAAGTTCTTCAAGAAGGAGTACGTCGACAAGACGCACGGCTTCCTCGAAAAGCACGGCCCGAAGGCGGTCGTGCTGGCGCGGTTCGTGCCGTTCGTGCGGACGTTCATCACCTGGATCGCCGGCATCGGCCGGATGGACCCGAAGCGCTACTTCACCTACACCGTGCTCGGCGGCATCCTGTGGGCCGCGGGCATCACCGTGCTGGGATCGCTGCTGGGCAACATCGGCTTCATCCGCAACAACGTCGACGCGATCTTCATCGTCATCGTGCTGGTGTCGGTGGTGCCGATCGCCATCGAGTTCCTGCGCGGCCGCCGCGAGAAGAAGGCCGGCCCGGACGACAACTCGGGTGACGCCACGCAGGTCATCCCGCGCGTGCGCGACTGACCGCCGGCGCGCTTCTCCGCTTGATCCGTGAAGGGCCCCTTGCCGGAATCTGATTCCGGCAAGGGGCCCTTCACGGATTTTCGACCGGGTCAGTCGGTCATCGAGAACATCGAACCCGGGTTGAACAGGTTCTCCGGGTCGAGCGCCTGCTTGATCTGGCGGTGCACGCGGATGCCGACCGGCCCGATCTCGCGGGCCAGCCACTCGCGCTTGATCTTGCCGACGCCGTGCTCGCCGGTCACGGTGCCGCCCAGGGACAGGCCGACCTCGAGGATCTCGTCGAACGCCTGCTGGGCACGGGCGAACTCTTCCTCGGAATCGGGCGCGTAGACGATGGTCGGGTGCATGTTCCCGTCGCCGGCATGCCCGACCACGGCGATTTTCAGGCCGACCTTCTCGCTGATCCGCTCGCAGCCGCGGATCAGTTCGGCGATCCGGGTGCGCGGGACGCTGACATCGTCGGTGAGCCAGACCCCGTAGGTCTCCAGCGCGGTGAGGACCACGCGGCGGGCCTGCAGCAGCATCTTGCCCTCTTCGAGGTCGTCCGTGGCGTACACCAGGTCGGCCCCGCAGTCGGTGCAGATCTGTTCGAGCAGTGCCAGCTCGCGGCGCGCGGCCTCGCCGCCGGCGTCGGACTGGCCGAGCAGCAGAGCCTGACAGTCCGAACCAGCGCCGAGATCCGTGTTCAGGTAAGCCTCGGACGCCTTGATCGACGCCGCGTCCATGATCTCCAGCAGGGAGGGCACCAGGCCCTCGCGCACCGCCCGCGCGACCGCTTCGCCAGCGGCCTCGGTAGTGCTGAATCCAGCGACCAGCGTGGCCGGCGCCTGCGGCAGCGGCCGCAGCGAGACGGTCGCCTGGGTGATCACGCCGAGCGTGCCCTCGCTGCCGACGAACAGCTTGGTCAAGTCGTAGCCCGCGACGCCTTTGACGGTGCGCCGGCCGGTCTTCAGCAGCGACCCGTCCGCGAGCACCACCTCAAGGCCCAGCACGGAGTCGGTGGTCACGCCGTATTTCACGCAGCACAGGCCGCCGGCGTTGGTGGAGAGGTTGCCGCCGATCGTGCACCAGTCGTAGCTGGACGGGTCCGGCGGGTAGAAGAGACCGTGCTTTTCGACCGCGGACCGGAAGTCGAGGTTGACCACGCCCGGCTGGACGACGGCGAGCCGGTTGCCCGCGTCGACCTCCAGGATCTCGTTCAGCTTCGTGAGCGAGAGGATCACGCAACCGTCGATGGCGTTGGCCGCGCCGGACAGCCCGCTGCCCGCCCCGCGCGGCACGATGGGGACTTTCGCCTCGGCACAGGCGCGGACCGTCGCCTGCACTCCCGCCGTGTCCGCCGGGAGCACGACTGCCAGCGGTTTGCCGACGGGAGCGAGAGGCATCATGTCGCGGGCGTAGGCGTCGGTGACGTCAGCGTCGGTGAGCACCGCGGCCGGGCCGAGGTCGTCCCGAAGCCGCTGGAGGAGGGCATCGTTGCTCATATCCGCATGGTAGACCGAGAAGTCCGCAGTGCGGAATATTAGTTCCGATCTTGATGGGTCCACGAGGATGGCCAGAGCACCATGGACCCGCCCTCCTTTCTCGGTCAGGGCTGGATGTTCTCCAGATCCGCCAGCAGGCTCGAGTGCTTCGGCACCCACCCCGATTCCTGCCGGGTGCGCGCGCTGGTCGAAGGCTGATCCGCCGCGAATATCTGGCCGAGCGGCCCGTACGTCTCCGCCGGCACCGATTCGACCGGCAGCCCGAGCCGCCGGCCGATGACGCCGGCGATGTCGCGGACCTGGTCGCCCTCGTCGTCGACCGCGTGCCAAGCGGTGCCCGGCGCGGCCTGTTCGAGGGCGAGCCGGAACAGCACTGCCGCGTCGAGGGCGTGGACGGCGGGCCAGCGCTGGGTGCCATCGCCCGGGTAGCCGGACACTCCGGTCTGTCGGGCGATATTGGTTAGCAGGCCGGCGAATCCGCCGGTCCCCTCGTTGTGGACGGTGCGCGGCAACCGGATCGCGGAGGTCCGCACACCTCGGTCCGCGAACGCCAGCACCTCGGTAACGGTGCGGCCGCGACCGCCGACCGGGCCGTCCGTCGGGAGGGGGTCGGCCTCGGTAGACGCCCGGCCCGGCACGTACGGGGTGCCCGATACCGCGACGAGCGGCCGGTCGCTTCCGACCAGCGCCTCAGCCTGCGCCTTGAGCGCGGCAGTCTCCTCGGCGACCGCCTGCGCGAGGGCTTCAGCACTGGTGAAGGCGTTGGCGAAGGCCAGGTGGATTACCCCGTCGACCCGGGAAACGCTGTCGCGAATGACGTCCAGATCGGCGAGCGCACCCCGAACCGGCTCGGCACCGGCCTTCTTGGCGGCCTCCGCGGACGCCTCGGACCGGGCGAGCGCGAGGACGGAATGGCCGTTGCCGAGCAGTTCGCCGACGACGGCGGAACCGATGAGCCCGGTGGCCCCGGTGACAAAGACGCGCATGACGTGCTCCTGAAGTGATGGGACTCTTGTCCCGTCATACGCTACCAGAGTGATGGGACCACAGTCTCATCACTTAGAATGAATCGCATGGGACGGTGGGAGCCAGGAGCGCGCGAACGCTTGGTCGTGGCCGCCGTCGACCTGTTCGCCGAACAGGGTTACGACGCCACGACGGTCGCGCAGATCGCCGAACGGGCCGGCGTCACGAAGAGCACGTTCTTCCGGCACTTCCCGGACAAGCGCGAGCTGCTGGTGGCCGGGCAGGAGACGTTGAGCCAGTTGCTGGCCGAAGGCATCGCCGAGGCGCCCGCCACCGCGAGCCCGCTCGAAGCCATCGCGTCCGGCCTCCGCCGCGCCTCGACCGCGCTGGGGCCGATGAACCGGGAACTGGCCCCGCGATTGAAGGCCGCCGTCGCGGCGAGTGCTGAACTCCAGGCGCGGGACGCGCTCAAGAGCGTCGGCCTCGCCGACGCGATGGCGACCGCGCTAGCGGCGCGTGGCGTGACGGGGGCTACTGCGGCTCTGGCGAGCGAGCTTGGCGTGCTGGCGTTCAAGCGCGGATTTGCGAAATGGTCGGAGAGCGACCGGGACGCGGATGCGGCCGAGTTTCTCCTGACCGCGCTGAAAGAACTCCGGGCGGCCAGCGCCGATTTGGGCTGAGGTCTCGGATCCGCGGCGCGGGAAACGGTACAGACACAGGCTTCCGCGCGGCAACTGCGAACGTTGCGCACGCCGGGCCGCTGCGGCAGCGTCGAATCGGATGGCCGCGCAGTGACCGGAAGCACTGAGTCCGCAACGTTTTCGACTCCGCGGCGGAGCATTCCGTTGGCGAACGGGGCGGTGTCGGCGGCCGCCGAGCTCGCTCAGGCCGCCAACAACCCGTGCCGAAATCCGCAGTCTTGCCAGGCTGGTGAGCCGAGCAAGCCGCGGTGAGCACAACCGGATGCGGGGCCCGAGACCCGGGAGCGAACCTCGGGCCACCGCGTCGATTCGCCGCTGATCACGAGCACATCGCGGCTTCCTCCGGGCAGACCGGAGTCGCGCCGTCGCGGTCGCTGCTACGGCGGCGGCCCAGCAGGAAGTACGCCTGCGCCGCGGTGTACAGCAGGATGGCGGCACCGACCCAGGCACTCGTGTGCAGCGCTGTCACAAAGGACTCGCGAGCGGTGGCCAGCAGCTCGGCACCGTCCACGGCAGGCAAGGCGTGCGCGGTGGCCACCGCGCCGCCCAGGGTGTCGCGGGCGGCGGCGGGCGCGGTGGCGGGCAGGCCGGATTGGTAGACCGCCGCCGCGAGACTGCCCAGCAGGGCGGTGCCCAGGGCGCCGCCCAGTTCGTAGCCGGTTTCCGAGATCGCCGAAGCCGCGCCGGCGCGGTTGACCGGAGCAGCGGAGATCACCAGATCGTTCGTCAGCGTTTCGGACAGCGCGATGCCGCCGCCGACCAGGACGAAGGCGACGACTACCGCGGCCACTCCGGCCTCGGTGCCGATGGTGGTCAACACCAGGAAGCCGGCCGCACCGAAGAGCAGGCCAATGGTGATCAGGACCGGAACTCGGACGCGCTGGGCCAGCCAGGCCGCGGCCAGTGCGCCAACCACGCCGGCGAGCGTCGCGGGCAGCATCCACAGCGCGGCGACGAGCGGCGACAGGCCGAGCACCAGCTGCAGGTACTGCGGCAACAGGAACAGCAGCCCGACCAGTGCGAATACGCCGAGCAGGTTGGTGATCACCGAACCGGCGAACGTGCGGTCGGAGAACAGGGCGAGGTCCAGCATCGGCTGCTCGAGCCGCCGTTGCCGGCGGACGAACAGCGCGCCCAGCGCGAGACCGACGACGATCGCGGCCACCGCGGTCAGGCTGATGCCCGAGGTCGCGGCGATCTTCACGCCGTACACCACCGGCAGCATCGTGGCCAGCGACAACAGCGCCGACCACGGGTCGAACCGGCCCGGATTCGGGTCGCGGAATTCCGGCAGCACCAGCGGGCCGGCGGTCAGCAGCAGGACCATCACCGGCACGTTGATCAGGAAGACCGAGCCCCACCAGAAGTGCTCCAGCAGCCACCCGCCGACCACCGGGCCGACCGCCATGCCGCCGGAGAACGCCGCGCTCCAGATCGCGACCGCGGTCCGGCGCTTGCGGTCCTCGGTGAAGATGCTGCGGATCAACGACAACGTGGACGGCATCAGCGTCGCACCGCCGACTCCCAGCAGCGCCCGCGCGAGGATCAGCATCAGCGGCGAGGTCGCGAACGCCGCCAGCACCGAAGCCGCCCCGAAGGCCGCGCCGCCGATCAGCAGGAGACGCCGCCTGCCGATCCGGTCGCCCAGCGTGCCCATGAAGACCAGCAATCCGGCCAGGACGAACGAGTAGACGTCGACGATCCACAGCTGCTCCGCGCCGGTGGGCGAGAGGTCCTCGCTGAGATAAGGCAGGGCGAAGCCCAGGACTGTCGTGTCCACGCTGATCAACAGGACCGGCAGCACCAGCACTGCCAAGGCCCACCACTGGCCACCGCGCCGCACCATGGCGCACTCTTCCTTTCTTGTACCGTCCAGACGGTACAGTTTCGATCCTGAAGAGAAGGTAAACCGTCTGGACGGTATAGTCAAGGCGATGCCCAAGCCCTCAGCTCGCGAACGCATCCTCGGCTCGTACGAGGTCATCCTGGCCGACCGCGGCCCGGTCGAGATCACGCTCGACGCGGTGGCGGCGCACGCCGGCGTGTCCAAGGGCGGCCTGCTCTACCACTTCGGCTCGAAGGACGCCCTGCGCGACGGCCTCCTCGAACGCCTGGAGCGGCTGACCGAGGAGGACCTGGAACGCGCGCGCACCGCGCCGGAGGGCGTAGTGCGGTATTACCTGCGCTCGGCGATCACCGACGTCACCAGCGATCTAGCCCTGCACCGCACCACGATGGCCACGCTCCGGCTGATGCTGAACGACCCAGTGGCGGCGGAGGTGTCGCAGCGGTGCCTCCAGCGCACCCGCGAGGTGATGCTGGAGCACATCGAGGACCCGCTGACCGCGGAATTGGTGATCCTGGTCGGCGAGGGGCTGTACATGCGCGCGGCGCTGGGGGAAGAGGCGACCGACAGCCTGCTGAAGCAGATCGACGAGATCGCGGACCGGATCGAAGCCGGAATGCCGGGCGAGGCGGCGGCACCGACAGCGAAGTCCGGCCCGGCCGACTGACGCGAAGCCCGGTGCGGCGAGCACTCGCCCGCCGCACCGGGTCCTCAGCGGACCAGGCCGTAAACCCGGTCGATCCGCACCGTCAGCACCAGCCGCTGGTCCGCCACCATCGCCGCCCGGTACTCCGCCCAGTCGGGGTGTTCGCCGCCGACCTTCCGATACAGGTCGATCAGCGCTTCCACGGTCGCGTCGTGCTCGGACCCGGCGACCGGCGACAGCGCCGCCCGCCCCTCCGCCACCGCGTACGACCAGCCGTTCGACGCGGCCACGTGGTAGCTGACCCGCGGATCCCGGCGCATGTTCTTCGTCTTCGCCCGGGTCTCCGTGATCGACACCAGCAATTGCCGCTCCTCCCGGTCGAAGTAGTGCGTCACCGTGGACAGCTGCGGGCGGCCGTCCCGCTTGAGCGTCGCGAGCACGCCCTGGCGGGCCGTCGCGATGAGGTCGTACAGCGCTGTGTCGTCGGTCATACCCACTTCAACCCCGCCGGGACGGATCTGTTCCCGCCGGGCGACCCGGTGACCAGCGAAATCAAACCAGGAGAAACCGGACGTCACCCCTCCGGTTAAAATCTGCTTGCATGCGGCAACTAAAGTGTGTTGTGACACAACCACGGGTCGAGCGCTTGCAGAAACCGCCGTACGGGCACACTCTTGCTAACGGCAACTAGTTGCAGTCGCCAACCAATGGTTTGCTCCACCCCGAGGAAGATCCACACATGGCACCTAACTCCGCCGTCAGGCCCGAGGCCGAACTCGACCTTGCCGACCAGCTCGGACACGAGCTGGTCCGGTTCATGCGCTTGATCACCAAGGCGAAGTCCCAGGTCGCCAAACACGGGCCGGACGGGATCGAGAGGGCCGCGTACGCGATCCTCTTCTGCCTCGTCCACGAAGGCCCGCAACGCACCAGCAAGCTCGCCGAATTCCTGCACTCGGAGATCTCCACCATCAGCA
Source organism: Amycolatopsis benzoatilytica AK 16/65 (assembly GCF_000383915.1). NCBI lineage: Bacteria > Bacillati > Actinomycetota > Actinomycetes > Pseudonocardiales > Pseudonocardiaceae > Amycolatopsis > Amycolatopsis benzoatilytica. The sequence continues at coordinate 7,363,977 of NZ_KB912942.1, read as the reverse complement.
GGCAGTCGAGCTCGCTCGTCCAGCACGGACTCGTCGAACGGCAGGCCGACCCGGAGGACGGCCGCGCCTGCCTGCTCGCCCCGACCGCGGAAGGGCTTCGCGTGTTCGACGAGAACCGCAAGCACCGTGCCCGGTGGCTGGCCGAGGTGCTCGGCGATTGGAGCCAGGAGGAGCGCGAGACGCTGCACAACCTGCTCGCGCGGCTCAACACCGGTATCGAAACGAACAACCCGGCGCTGTCCGATTTCGCAGCTCCGGCACAGGCCAAGGGGGCCTCGAACACATGACTTCCACCGTTGAACAACAGCCTCAGCCGAGAGGGGGAGCCGTTGCCGCCGCAGAAGGCGACAGCACTCCGCGGCTGAGCCACCGCCAGATCGTCACGATCATCAGCGGCCTGATGTGCGGCATGTTCCTCGCCGCGCTGGACCAGACGATCGTGGGTACCTCGATCGTCCGGATCGCCAACGACCTGCACGGCTTCGACCTGCAGGCGTGGGTCACCACCGCGTACCTGATCACCTCGACGATCGCCACGCCGATCTACGGCAAGCTTTCCGACATCTACGGCCGCAAGCCGTTCTACCTCGCCGCGATCGCCATCTTCGTCGCCGGGTCGGCGGCCTCGACCTTCGCCCAGTCGATGTACCAGCTGGCCGCGTTCCGCGCGGTCCAGGGCATCGGCGCCGGCGGTCTGATGTCGCTTGCGATGACCATCATCGGCGACGTCGTCCCGCCGCGGGAACGCGCTCGCTACCAGGGTTACTTCCTGGCCGTGTTCGGCACCTCGACGGTGCTCGGCCCGGTGCTCGGCGGTTTCTTCGCCGGCTTCGACACGCTTGCCGGCCTGCACGGCTGGCGCTGGGTCTTCCTGATCAACGTGCCGATCGGCGTCATCGCGTTCTTCGTGGTGGCGAAGGTCCTGAACGTCCCGCACAACCGCCACACCCACAAGATCGACTGGTGGGGCGCGCTCGCCATGGTCGTCGCCGTGGTGCCGTTCCTGATCGTCGCCGAACAGGGCCAGAAGTGGGGCTGGGGCGACCAGAAGTCGATCTGGATGTACATCATCGGCGGCGTCGGCGTCGTGCTGTTCATCGTGATCGAGAAGCTGATGAAGGACGCCGCGCTGATCCCGCTGCGGCTGTTCAAGAACTCGACCTTCACCGTCGCCATCGTCGGCGGCGTGATCGTCGGCGTGGCGATGTTCGGCGCGATCACCATGATCCCGCAGTACCTGCAGGTCGTGCAGGGCTACACGCCCACGGAGTCGGGTCTGTTGATGCTGCCGCTGATGGTCGGCATCATGTCCGCGTCGATCATCTCCGGCCGGATCACCTCGAAGACCGGGCGCTACAAGATCTTCCCGGTCATCGGCACCATCCTGATCGCGGGCGGCGCGTTCTTCTTCGCCACCGTGAAGTACGACTCGGCGTTGTGGCACCCGCTGCTCGCCGCGCTGATCATCGGCCTCGGCCTCGGCCAGTGCATGCAGACGCTGATCATCGCGGTGCAGAACGCCGGGCCGCGCAAGGACATGGGCGTCTCGACCGCGTCCGCCACGTTCTTCCGCCAGATCGGCGGTACCGCCGGTGTCGCGGTGTTCCTGACGATTCTGTTCAACGTGCTGCCGGGCAACATCACCAAGGCGTTCGGCGGGCACGTGCCGGCCGGCGCGGGCAGCAAGATCGGCGACCTTTCCAGCAACACCAGCGTCATCCAGTCGCTGCCGGACGCGGTGAAGATCCCGGTCCTGACCGGCTTCACCGACTCCATCAGCACGGTGTTCTGGGTCGCCGGCGGCGTCGCGCTGCTGGCCACCCTGGTGCTGCTGTTCATGAAGGAGATCCCGCTGGCCGGCATGAACCCGGCCGCCGCTGCGGTCGAGGGCGGCGAGGCGCTGCTGGATCTCGACGAGGAGAGCACGCCGGCGCTCGCGGCCCCGGCCGCGGAGGAGACTGTCAAGGCAGGCTCGCTGTTCGAGGAGTCGCCCAGGGAGCCGGCGCTGGTCGGGGTCGGCGGACGACACTCGCTGACCAACGGCAACGGCCACGGTGACGCGCAGGCGATCGCAGACGCCAAGCCGATGCCGATCAGCAACTCGCTGGCCGATTCCGAGCTCGGCATGACCACCGGAACCGGCGGCCTGCCGATCACCGGGCATGTGCGCAGGCAGGACGGCAGCCACGTGGCCGCGGCCGCGCTCACCCTGATCGACCAGCAGGGCCGTCAGGTGGCGCGGGCGACCGGCAACGGCGACGGCAGCTACTCGATCCCGACCCAGGGACCGGGCACCTACGTGCTGATCGTGTCCGCTCCCGGGCACCAGCCGCAGGCGTCCAGCGTGATCGTCGGCGGACACCCGGCCAACCTGGACGTCACCCTGACCGGCTCCGGAGAGCTGACCGGGGTGGTGCGAGCGATCGGCACCGCCAACCCGCTGGCCAACGCGACGGTGACGCTCACCGACTCGCGCGGCGAGGTCAACGGCGCGTACATCACCGCCGCGGACGGCGTCTACACCTTCAGCGGCGTCGGCGCCGGGCAGTACACGCTGGTCGCGAGCGGCCCGCACTACCGCCCGGTCGCGGTCACGCTGACCGTGCCGGACAGCGGCATCCTGCGCCACGACGTGGAGCTGGCCGGCTCGGTGCTGCTCCAGGGCGTCGCGCGGACCGAGGGCGACCGGATCGTGCCGGACGCGCGGATCACCGTGCTCGACGAGAACGGCAACGTCTCGGCGGTGGCCCGCACCGACAGCGAAGGCCGGTATGTGGTCAGCGACCTGCCGATCGGCTCGTACACCGTGGTGGCCAGCGGCTACCCGCCGGCCACCAGCCAGGTGACGCTGGCCGACGGCGAGGCCCAGCACGACGTGCGGCTGAGCTACGAGCAGGCGCTCGACGACCTGGTCGACCGCGCATGAGCGGGGGCCTGCGCGCGCAACTGCGTTCGAACGGCGGCTGGCCGGTCGAGAACGCGGTGCTCACGGTCACCGACCTCAACGGCCGGCAGGTCGCGCGGCAGGTAACGGACGCGAAGGGGGCAGTGGTCACCGATCCGCTGCCCCCGGGCGTCTACACCGCGGTGATCACTGCCCCCGGGTACACGCCGATGGCTCGCACCGTGCAGATCGGCTCCGACGGGGCCGGCCTGCTCGGCGACATCGCGCTGGTGCCGGTTTCCGGCGCGATCGAGCTGCCGCCCGCCGGGCCTTGGACGATCGACCCGATGCACTCCTCGGTGGTCGCCACCGCGCGGCACATGGGCATCGCCAGCATCAAGGTGCGCTTCCCGGACGTCGCCGGCCGGATCGAGGTGGCCCGCCCGGTGGAGAAGTCCACCGTGCACGCCGAGATCAAGGCGGGCAGCCTGGAGAGCGGCATCAAGATGCGCGACGACCACCTGCGCTCGGGGGAATTCCTCGACGCGGACGCGTATCCGCTCATCACGTTCGAAAGCACCGGGCTGTCCCAGCTCGGCACGGACAGCTGGGCGCTGCGCGGGGTGCTGACGCTGCACGGCGAACGCCGCGAAGTCACGCTCGACCTGCGCTACACCGGGCACGGGCCGGACCCGTGGGGCGGCGTGCGCGCCGCGTTCCACGCCGAAACGCAATTGCACCGCAACGATTTCGCGATCAACTACAGCGCGATGGTGCGGGCCGGCGTGGCCGCGATCGGCACGACCGTCAAGGTGGAGCTGGACATCGAGGCGGTGCAGGGCGAGTCCCTGCCGCAGTTCTGAAAACGCGCACGGGCCGTCCGGGAACTGTTCCGGGCGGCCCGTTCGTTGTTCTGGGCAATCCGGGTGAACGGTTCGTTTACCTTGGCGTACCCAAAGTCACCGAATGCGGAGGATTCGATGGTTGCGTACTGCAGCCGATCCCAGCCACGTAGGCTCTTCGCGTGAACCTCGACGCCGCCCTGCCCGCGCACGCCGCGGGGATCGGCCTGAGCTGGCTGGACACCGCCGGCCCGGTGCTCGTCTGGGTCATCGTGCTGTCCTTCGTGCTGATCGAATGCGCGCTCATCATCGGGCTCTTCCTGCCCGGCGACTCCCTGCTGTTCGGCGCGGGAGTGGTGCTCGCCCAGCACGGATCGGACGTCAACGCCTGGCTGCTGTCCGCGGCCGCGCTGCTCACCGCGGTGGTCGGCAATCAGATCGGCTACTACATCGGCCGCGGCGCCGGCACCACGCTGATCGCCCGCCGCGGCGGGCGGGTCTTGAACCGGCACAACCTCGAACGGGCGCAAGCATTCCTCGACCGACGGGGCTTCTTCGCGATCGTCGCGGCCAGGTGGATCCCGTGGATCCGCACGCTGGCCCCGCTCATCGCGGGCGCGGCGAGGATGGACGCGCGCCGTTTCATGCTCGCCACCTTCACCGGCGGTCTGCTGTGGGTGCCGACGCTGGTGCTGCTCGGCTACTACGGGGCCGGTTTGCTGGATGCGATCCCGTGGGTCAAGACCGCGGCGCTCTGGGTGAGCGTGGCGTTCTTCGTGGTCGGCACCGGGTACGGCGTGCTGCGCTACCGCCAGGAAATGCGCCGCCCGGTGGACGAGCCCGCCGACGATCGCGCCTGATCGCTCAGGCCGGGTCGGACCAGATTTCCAGCTGGATGCCGTCCGGATCGCGGAACACGATCACCGACGATCCCTCGAAGGTGTGCGATTCGGTGGCGGGGAGGTACGACACTCCGTACTCGCGCAGCCGGTTCTCCCATTCGGCCACTTCGGCCCGGGAGGACACCGAGAACGCGACATGGTCCAGACCAGTGTGGCGCTCGTCGAACGCGGGCCGCACGGCGATCGGATGCTGCACCAGCACCACGGAGAAGCCGTCGCCCGCCGAGCGGAGAACGACCTTGCGGACCCCGGTTTCCGGGTCCTCCCGCCGGTGGCTCTCCTCGAGGTCGAGCACCCGGACGTACCACGGAACACTGCGGTCCACATCGGTCACGGTGAGCGCCAGATGGTGCACAGACGTGAGCTTGGGCATGACTTTCCCGGCCGTCCTTTCAACCCCTTCGCTCCAGCCTGACACACCGGGACAACGGCGACCGCCGAGTTGACCGACTTCCGGCGCCAATCGTGATCTGCTCGTCGCCGGGCGTCTCACTTCCCGAGATTCAGCGGCCGCCGCCGATCTCCAGTACCGAACCGACGGTGTAGGACGCTTCCGGAGACAGCAGCCACAGCACCGCGCCGGCGATCTCCTCCGGCTGGCCGGGACGGCGCAGCGGGATGCCGGGGCTGAGCCGCTCCAGCCGGTCCGGCAGCCCGGCGGCCACGTGCAGGCCGGTGTCGATCAGGCCGGGCGACACGACGTTGACCCGGACGCCCTCGTCGGCGACCTCCCGGGCCAGCCCGACGCTGAGCGTGTCGACCGCCGCCTTCGACGCCGCGTAGTGCACCCACTCGCCCGCTGACCCGGTGCGCGCGGCGATGGACGAGACGTTCACGATCGCGCCGCCCGGACCGCCGTAGCGGGTCGACAACCGCCGCACCGCCTCCCGGCAGCACAGGAAAACGCCGGTGACGTTGATGTCCAGCACCCGGCGGAACGTCTCGACGGTCTGCTCGTCCAGCCGGCCCGGCGTGTTGCCGGTAACCCCCGCGTTGTTCACCAGCCCGGCCAGCGGGCCGAGCTCGGCCGCCGCCTCGAACAGGGCGCTGACCTGCCGTTCGTCCGACACGTCGGCCCGGAACGCAAGCGCTTGCGCACCGCGGGACCGCACCCGCTCGGCGACCTGTTCGGCCGGGGACGGGTCGCCGGAAAAGTTCACCACCACGTCGTAGCCGCGTTCGGCGGCCAGCTCGCACACCGCCGCGCCGATGCCCCGGCTGCCGCCGGTGACGATCAGGACCCCCATCGATGCCTCCTAGTGCGATTTTCTGGGCGATGCCCGTCAAGGGGTCCTTCACGGGCGCGCTGGGGTCCGTGAAGGACCCCTTGAAGGAACTAGATTCCGTGAGGGGACCCTTCACGGACCAGCGACAGCTATAGCCCGGCCGGGAAAAGGTCAGGCAGCCGGCCGGAGCGGATCGACGAACTGGGCGTTGAGCCAGTTCATCTGCCGGTGCCACACTTCCCACGTCTCGTCGTCCGGGCAGGGCAGCCCGCCGACGTCCTTGCCGCGCAGCCACTCCCCGAGCAGCGCCAGAATCGCGGTGCTCACGTCCAGCAGCGCGTGCCCGAACCACCACTGCTCCTGCGCGGTCGCCAGCTCGACGACGCCGCCGCGGTCGGGCAGCACCGACAGCGCCCACGCCTGCCGAGCCCGGATGTCGGCCAGCACCTCGGCGTCTGGCCTGGACTCGTCCCTGCTGTCGCGGACCCGCCGGACCGGCAGCGCCAGCCGGGCGTCGATGCCGGTGCCGTCGGATTCCGCCGCGCACTGGTCGATCAGCTCGACCATGCCCTGCAGATGCGCACGGACCAGCAGCACGTACGGCGGGAACAGCACGGCGACCCGCAGCGCGCCGGCCCGGTCCCAGGTGACCGCGCCGGCGTACGGGTCAGTCGTCGCCGGATCCTCGAACATCACCTGGTCAGAGTGCGAAATTCGTCAGCGGCAGGTTCTCCAGCACCAGGTCGGCCCGATCGCGGGTGTTCGCGATCAGGTCCGCGTTGCGCTGGTCCGAGCCGAGCGCGCGCTGCCGGGCCTCGACCAGCGACCGGCCGTAGCGGCGGTGCCGCGATACCAGCCGCTCGATCCGCTCCGGCTCGTCCGGAGCGAGGAACCAGGCTTCGGTGAGGTACTGGCGCACCCCGCTCCACGGGTCGTCCTGCAGCAGCAGGTAGTTGCCCTCGGTGATGACCAGCTGCACCTCCGGCGCGACCGGGACCGCACCGGCGATCGGTTCCTCGATCTCGCGGCGGAACTCCGGCGCGTAGACCGTCTCGCGTCCTTCGGCGAGCCGGCGGATCAGCTGCACGTAGCCGGCCGCGTCGAAGGTGTCCGGCGCACCCTTGCGGTCGGTACGGCCGAGCCGCTGCAGCTCGACCTGGGCCAGATGGAAACCGTCCATCCCGACCACCGCGGCCCGCGAGCCGAGCGCGTTCGCGATCGCCCAGGCCAGCGTGGTCTTGCCGGAAGCGGGCGCGCCGATGATGCCGAGCACATGCCGTTCCCGCGGTTTCGCCAGTTTCTCGGCCCGCGCCAGGAGGTCCTCGAACGCCGTCATCGCACTCCTTCTTCTCTGCTCCCGGCCAGTTTCCCGACCGCCTTGGTCCACGACCGCGGACCCACGTGCTGTACGCGCTCCGCGGCCACCGCGTTCGCGTAGCCGATCCAGCCGGGAACGTCTCCGTCCCGCCTTGCCACCGCGTACGCGAGCGCACCGTGCCACACGTCGCCGGCCCCCAGCGTGTCCCGCGCCCGGGTGGGCGGCACGGGGACCTGCCCAGAGTCTTCCGTAGTGCTCCACCGCACCGGCTCCGGGCCCGCGGTGACGATGGTGACCGGCACTCCGCGTTCGGCAAGACTCGGTGCGGGAGCACGGAATCCCGCGGAACAGGCGGCCACCTGGACCAGCGGCAGCAACTGGTCCAGTACCGGCTTCCAGCTGCCCGCGTCGAGCACGACCGGAACTTCGCGTCGGCGGGCTTCTTCGGCCACCGCAAGCGCTAGCTCAGGATGGTGCCCGTCGACGAGAACGGCGTCAATGCCGTCGAAAAGGGCGGCCAGGCCGGACAATTCCAGCGGCGGGTCCGCGGCCGCGTTGCGCGAGACGACGGTGCGCTCGCCGTCTCGATCGCGCACCACGACCGCACTGACCGGAGGCGCTTCGCAGCGCTGCGGAGCGAGGTCGACCAGATCGACGCCGCGGGCTTCCAGATCGGCGCGGGCGAGCGCTGCCAGCGGGTGTGCGCCGAGCGCCGTCACGAGGATCGCTTGCCCGCCGAGCGCGGCTACCGTCACCGCGGCGTTCGTCGCCGGCCCGCCAGCCGCGACGTCCACCTGCAGTGACTGCACCTTCTCGCTCGGTTCCGGGAATGCCGCGACCCGCTGGACGACATCGACGGTGCACAACCCCGCCAGCAGCACTCGCACGTCAGGTCAGCCCGGCGTGGGTGGTGGACGCGACCTCGACCACTTCGCCGTCGTCGTTCAGCTTCAGCGCACCGGTGAGCAGGCCGACGACCTGGTTCATGCTGTGCGTCTTCGGCGACACCACGGCGACCCGTTTGCCGAGTCGATGCACGTGGATCCGATCGGCGATCTCGAACACATGCGGCATGTTGTGGCTGATCAGCACCACCGGCAGGCCGCGGTCGCGGATCCGGCCGATCAGCTCCAGCACCTTCGCCGACTCCGCGACGCCCAGCGCGGCAGTCGGCTCGTCCATGATCACCGCTTTGGTGCCGAACGCCGCCGCGCGAGCCACCGCCACGCCTTGCCGCTGCCCGCCGGAGAGCGTTTCCACCAGCTGGGTAATGGATTTGACCTTGATCCCGAGGTCGTCGAGGATTCGCTGCGCCTCGGTGCGCATGGCACCGGTGTCGAGCTTGCGCAGGCCGATCCCGAACGGTCCCTTGAGCCGCTTTTCCCGGCCCAGGAACATGTTCGACGCGATGTCGAGCGCCGGCGCGACCGCCAGATCCTGATACACCGTCTCGATTCCGAAGTGCCGGGCATCCAGCGGAGACTTGAAGTGGACGGTCTTGCCGTCCACTTTGATCTCGCCCTCGTCGGGCACCACCGCTCCGGACAATGCCTTGATGAGACTGGACTTCCCGGCCCCGTTGTCGCCCACCACGGCGAGCACTTCGCCGGGGTAGAGGTCGAAGTCGGCGCCGTCGATGGCGGTCACCCGGCCGTAGCGCTTGACCAGGCCGCGCGCGGAGAGGGTGGGCTGCTCCGAAGTAGTCATGACTGCTGCTGCCTCCGTGCGATCCGGTCCACCACCACGGCGGCGATCAGCAGCGCGCCGGTGGCGAGGTCCTGGTAATTGCCGTCCACGCCCATCTGCGTGAGGCCCGAGCGCAGCACCGCGACGACCAGCGCACCGAACAGCGTGCCCAGCACCGAACCGCGACCGCCGAACAGGCTCGTGCCGCCCAGCACCACCGCGGTGATCGAGTCGAGGTTGCCGAGCTGGAACTGGTTCGGGTCGGCGTTCGGCGTGCGGCCGAGCGCCTGCCACGCGGCGATGCCGAAGCACAGGCCGGCGACCAGGTAGACGGAAAGCACCGTGCGGTTGACCTTGATGCCGGACAGCCGCGCCGACTCCGGTGCGTTGCCGACCGCGTAAACATGCTTGCCCCACGCGGTTTTCGTCAGCGCGTACCAGACGACCAGGAACATGATCAGCGCCAGCGTCATGCCGTAGGTGATCGGGATGCCGCCGAAAAGGTACCGCTTGGTGCCGAGCCAGGTCAGCAGTCCGTCGGCCACCGGGACCGCCTGCCCGCCGGCGAGCAGCTTCGCCACCGCGGTCAGGCCGGTGAACGTGCCGAGCGTGATGATGAAGGCGGGCAGCTTGATCCGGGTCGCCAAGGTGCCGATGAACAGGCCGACCACGATGGTCAGCGCGACGCCGACGACGAGTGCGAAGAAACCGTTCGATCCGGCCGCGGCCAGTTTCGCCATCACCAGCGTCGCCACGACCATCGACGACGCGTTGGACAGGTCGATGCCGGCGATCAGGATGATCAGCGTCTGGCCCAGCGCGAGCGTGCCGACCACCAGCGACTGCTGGACCACCGTGGACATGTTGTCCAGATCGAAAAACGTGTCGGTGGAAAGGGAAAACACCACGATCGCCACGACCAGCGCGAGCGCCGGGCCGACCGCGGGCGCGCGGAGGAAGAACTCGCCGAGCGTTTCCCGCTCGCGGTTGGTGACCGGCACGGTGGTCATTTCGTTCCTCCCCAGCAGTTCTGCAGGCCCCAGGCGGTGTCCTTGCTCGGCACACCGGGCATCGGATGGTCGGTGATCGCCATCGAGCCGGTGTTCACGAACCCGGACGGCTTCTTGCCGGTCTTGGCGTACTCGACCGCGGCGAGCACGCCCTGTTCGGCCATCTTCCGCGGGAACTGCATGACGGTGACCGCGAACTGGCCGTCCTTGACGTTCTGCACGCCTTCACAGCCGCCGTCGATCGACCCGACGGTGAGCTGTCCGGTGAGGCCGCGAGCCTTCAACGCCGCGTAGGCGCCCCGGCCCATCGGCTCGTTCATCGTGTACACCGCGTTGAGGTCGGTGGTGCGCTGGAGGAGGTTCTCCATGCCCTGCTGGGCAAGGCTCTGGTCGCCGTTGGCATTGGCGCGTCCCCGGATCTCCGGCGCGCCGTCCTTGAGCCCGATGCCCTTGAGGAATCCGCCGTGCCGCTGGGTGTCGACCGTGCTGCCGGCGGTGCCGTCGACCATCAGCAACTTCGGGTCCGCGCCCTTGAGCGCCGCCTTCACGTACGCGCCCTGCTGCTCGCCGGCCGCGAAGTTGTCGGTGGCGAAGGTGGCATCGACCGCGTTGGCCGGTTCGGTGGCGGTGTCGAGCGCGATCACCAGGATGCCGGCGTCGCGGGCGTCCTTGATGGCCTTGAGCACGCCGGTGGACGAGCTCGGCGTGATCAGGATGGTGTTGACGCCCTGCTGCATCAGGTTCTCGATCGCGCGGACCTGGCCGTCGTTGTCACCGTCGAACTGACCGGCGAGCGCACTGAAGTCCGCACCGTTGGCCTTCGCCGCGGCGGCCGCGGCATTGCGCAGTTCGACGAAGTAGGGATTGGTGTCGGTCTTCGTGACCAGACCGACCTTGGCCTTGCCGTTGCCGCCGGTCTTCGAGCTGCCACCCCAGTGGCGCTCGACCGTGCACCCGGCGGTGGAAGCCGCGACTACAGCCGCCAGTGCGAGTGCGGTGAGACTCCGGTGTCTCATGGACATGCCCTCCGAATCGAGGTGCGAGCTTGCCGATGGACGGCAAGGTAGACAGACTCATGCCTGGACGCAAGCGTTTGCGCAAACGCTTGCCAACTTGCTCGCAGAAGCACTTGGTGAAGGACTGACATGCCGCGACCCCGTTCCGCCCGCCCGACCCAGCGCGACATCGCCGAAATGGCGGGCGTGTCCATCACGACGGTGTCGCACGTCGTGAACGGCACCCGGGCGGTGGCCGAGGAAACGAAAGCCGCGGTGCTGCGGGCCATCGAGACCACCGGCTACACCGGCGACGCGATCGCCCGCTCGCTGGTCACCGGCGGCACCCGGTCGATCGGGATGGCGATCTCGCTGGTCGCGAACCCGTACTTCGCGGCATTGATGCACGCGATCGAGCGGGAGGCGTCGGCGAACGGGTACACCGTGCTGCTCGCGGACACGCACGACACCGCCGGCACCGAACGGGACGTGGTGCGCGCGCTGCGTTCGCGCCGGGTCGACGGGCTGCTGATCACCCCCGCGCCGGGCGACGGATCGGTACTCGGCGAACTGGTCTCGCTGGACGTGCCGACCGTGCTGATGGACCGGCTGACCACCCGGACCGACATCGACCAGGTCGGGTCGGAGAACATCCAGGCGACGTCCGCGCTGACCGCGCATCTGGCGTCGCTCGGGCACCGCCGGATCGGGATGATCTCCGGCGCGCCCGGCCTGACCACCAGCGACGAACGCGTGCTCGGCTACCGGCTGGGCCTTGGCCGGTCCGGCCTGAGCTGGGCGCCGGACCTGGTGGCCTGCGGGCAGTCGTCGCGCGACGGCGGCGGGCTCGCGTTGAGCACGCTGCTGGCGCTGCCGGATCCGCCGACCGCGCTGGTGGTGGCCAACGACAGCATGATGGTCGGCGTACTGCACGAGGCGCGGCGGCGCGGGCTGCGGATCGGCCAGGACCTGCCGGTGGTGGTGTACGACGACGTCGAGTGGGCCGATCTGGTGGACCCGCCGCTGACCACGATGGCGCAGCCGATCGAGGAGATCGGCCGCCGGGCCGTGCGGCTGCTGCTCGCCCGCTTGGCGGATCCGTCCCGGCCGGCCGAGACGGTACGGTTGCCGCCGACCTTGCGGCACCGCGCTTCCTGCGGCTGCGGGCGGTAGTTGCCACGGTGGGCCATTCACTCACTCCAGTGATTCTCGGGACCCGATCGTCTCGCTTCCTCTCGTCAGTCGCCCAACAGTGGCTACCGTTGGGTAGGTAACGACGACAAGGGCCGGGGACATGACCGTTTTGGCGCCGGCGGTCCCGAACTGGGAGCTGCCGGTCACCCATCGGTTCGGGGTGGCACTGGGGAGGCACGCCAGCCCGTACCACGACCAGCTGCTGCGCGCGATCCGCGGCGCGGCGGCGCGAGCGGGCTGCGACCTGCTGCTGGCCGACACCGGCGATTCGGTGCAGGAAGAAGCCGAGGTCCTGCGCGCCCTGCGCGCCGATCGGGTGGACGGCGTCTTGCTGGTGCCCGCTCCTGGCGACGAGGAGGTCGTCGACCAGCTGGTGCGGACCGGGGTGCCCACCGTGCTGGTCGACCGGGTCGCCGGACGCAACGACGTGGACCAGGTCGGTTCGGAGAACTTCCAGGCGATGTCCGCGCTGGTGGAACACCTGGCGACGCGGCTGCACCGGCGGATCGGGCTGATCACCGGCACCGAGGGGACGACGGTCAGCGAGGAACGGGCACTCGGCTACCGGCTGGGCCTCGGCCGCGCCGGCCTGCGGTACAACCCGGAACTGGTGGCCTGCGGACAGTCTTCGGCGGGCGGAGCGGCACGAGCGGCATCGAAGCTGCTGGACGGGTGGCCTTCGCCGACCGCGCTGATCGTCGCCGGGGAGGCGATGTTGATCGGGGTGCAGTGGGAGGCGCACCGGCGCGGCATCCGGATCGGGTCGGAGCTGGCGGTCGTCGGCTACGGCGACATGGACTGGGCGCGCACGGTTTCGCCCGGCGTCACGACGATGGCGCAGCCGATCTCGGAGATCGGGCGGCGGGCGGTGCAGTTGCTGCTCGCGCGCTGCCGGGAGCCGGAGCGCAGGCCGGAATCGGTACGGTTGGCGCCCCGGTTTCTGCACCGGGCTTCCTGCGGGTGCTGAGGTTTCGCGCGACTGCCGGAGCGACCTGCCCAGCGGCCCGATGGTGAGCTGCCCGCTCGCTAGTCCAGCGTCGCCGCCGCTTCGAGCAGCATCCATCCGCCGACCTGCACGGACAAGTCTCGTTCCGCTTTCCCCGGCGGGAGTCCGGCCGGGTCCGCCCACACCGAGCTGAACAACGGGCCGCCCGTGGTCGTTACCGCCCCGCTCCAGCAGGCGTCGGCGGACTGGCGCACCAGCCGGGCCGCGGTTTCCGCCTCCGCACCGGGCAACGTCTTCGCGGCCAGCGCCAGATAGCGGGCCAGGATCGCCGAGAACAACCCTCCGTCACCGCCCTCGGAGCCAGGCATGATTCCTTGCGGCGCAACGTGTTCCGCGACCGCGCGGACCGTCCGGGCGGCCTCGTCCCAAGCGGCCTGTTCCAGGCAAGCCCCCAGGTAAACGCCTTGGCAGTAGGAGAAAATGTACGTGACCAGCTCGCCGGTGTCCGCCCGGATGCCGTCCCAGACCAGGCCGGTCGCCGGGTCCACCAACGTCTCGGTGAGCCACCGCGTCATCGCCGCGGCGCGATCGCGGTCGCCTGCCCGGGCGTGGAAGATCGCGGCGGGCCCGTTGGCCGGGGCGTTCTTGAAGGCATCGCCGCGCCGCCACCAGATTCCGCCGCCCAGATCGTCGGTCCAGCCCTCGTGCAGGCGACGGCCGATCGCGGCGAGCGCCTCGTCCACAGTGGACTCCACGAGGCGCAGTTCGCGGACTCGTTGCAGGGCCAGGCCCAGCCAGGCGATGTCGTCGTAGTAGTCGTTGACCCAGGTGCCGAAGTTCCGCCGGTGCACCGTCGTGACGAACCGGCTGATCAGTCGCGCCCGCTGCTCGTCCGGGGCGCGCAGCTGGGCGTCGACCAGGCTGTCCAGCAGATGCGCCTGCCACCAGTAGTTCCAGTGCCAGTGCAGGCGTTGGCCGAACGTGGGCGGCCAGCCGCTGCGGCCCAGCGCGGTACCCGGCAGTGCCCAGAGGCGACGGACGTGCCGGGCGAGCACTGCCCGTTCCGCCGCCGCTGCCCGCTCCGCCGAGGTCATCGCATCACCAAGCCTTCGAAAGATCCGCGTGCTGGCGCACCCAGGCGTGCATCACGATCCCCGCCGCGACGCCCGCGTTGATCGACCGGGTCGTGCCGAACTGGGCGATCGACACCACCTTCACCGCGACCGACTGGGCAGCTTCGGACAAGCCAGGGCCTTCCTGCCCGAACAGCAGCACGCACTCGCGCGGCAGCTCCGCGGTCTCCACCGGCTCGGAGCCCGGCGTGTTGTCCACCGCGACCAGAGCCAAGCCCGCCGACTCGGCGAACGTCAGCAAGCCCGCGACGTCCTCGTGGTGACGCAGGTGCTGGTAACGGTCCGTCACCATCGCGCCGCGGCGGTTCCAGCGCCGGCGGCCGACGATGTGCACCTCGGCCGCCGCGAAGGCGTTCGCGGTGCGCACCACGGTGCCGATGTTGTGGTCGTGCTGGAAGTTCTCGATCGCGACGTGGAACGGATGCCGCCGGGTGTCCACATCGGACACGATGGCCTCGCGCCGCCAGTACCGGTAGGCGTCGACCACGTTGCGGCGATCGCCTTCGGCCAGCAGTTCCGGGTCGTAGCGCGGGTCGTCCGGCCAAGGACCTTCCCACGGGCCGACCCCGACCTCCGCGCGGCTGCCCCATTCGGTGGGCCCTGCTTCGGGTTGTTCCGTCGTCACGAAGGACGATTCTCGCTCAGCCCAGGCTCACGCGGTGCGCCGGACCGTGGTGACGGGCGCGCCAGCGGTGGTAGGCGCCGACGTAGGAGATCACCAGCACCGTCAGCGCCACCACGACGACCGCGGGCAGCAGGGAGCGCGGGATGACGGTGCCGTAGAGGTAGTAGGCGTTGAATCCGCCGGGCAAGTCTCCGAGTCCCTGCTGGTGCCGGAAAAAGTCTTCCAGGGCGGTCAGCGGGCAAGGAATCGGCGTGACATTGACCAGCACACCCCAGAATGCGAAGAACACGTGCACGAAAATGACCTTCGGCCACCGCCAGGCCAGGAAGCCGCCGAAGCCGATGAAGGCAAGCGCGACGATGTGCACGGCGACCGTGGCGTCGGCGAGGATGTGCGCGAGAGTTGCGTCCACCTTCGTCCCCCTTCCAGTGCACCTACCAGCGACGTTACTCCGGTTCACCGGGTCGGGAGCGGGAAAAGGAGTGACCTCGTGTGATGTTCGACCCACCGGAGCAACCTGTTCACTCAGCCGGTAGCGGAGGGATCACTCCGGGTAGGAAGAAGGCGGGGAAGGGTCCATTCGCACCCGGAAAAACCGTTTCCCGCAGGGAAAGTGCTCACCGAGCGAACACGCCGCCGGGCAGGAGCCTCACCGCGCGAACAGTGGCCGCTCCGTGAGGGGCTCCTTGCCGGAATCTGATTCCCGCAAGGGGCCCTTCACGGACTTCAGCATCGCGCACCGGGTCCGTCGCGCCGCTGCTGAGGAAACCTCACCCGCCGAGCGAAGCTCAGCTGCCGAACGCGGAGCCCGCCAGCTCGGTGACCACCAGCCGCACGTGCGCGTCCGCCCATTCCGTGCCGTCGAGTGCCTCGCGCACCGCTGTCTCGGCGAGCGCCAGCAGCGGCGGCAACGGCAATTGCAGGGCCACCAGCCGGACCTCCACTTCGGTCGCGGTCAGGTCGACCGCGCCGCCGGACGGGTCGGTGGGCAGCCAGCTGATCTCCGCGGCGAGGTTGGTCGCGGGACGCAGCCCGTCGATGCCGGCCACCGCGTCCGCGACTTTTCCGGCGAGCGTACGCGGATCGGTCACCGCGCCTCCATCTCGATGTCCACAATGGACACCCGGACCGCGTCCACGGTACGGCCGGTCTGCTCGGCGACCTCCCGCCGGACCGAGCGCTGCACCGCCTGGCCCACCGCGGCGGCCTGGTCGACGGCGGAGACGACGACGTCCACCTCCACGGTCAGCCGTTCGTCGGCCATCCGGACCCGGACGCCCTCGGCGGGCGCGGCTTCCAGGCCCTTCCAGCGGTCCCGCGCGACCCGCGCCAAGGCCGTCGCGAGGCCGCGCAGGCCCGGCTCCAGCCGCACCACCCCGGCGGTTTCGGCGGCCGCCCGGGCAGCGACGCCCGCGACCACCGGGGCGGCGATCACGTATTCGGCGGTCATTCCCCGTCCTCGTACACGTCTTCCACCAGCAGGTCCAGGCTGACCAGCTCGATGCCGATCCGCGCGGTCGCGGCCGCGGACACCAGCTCCCGTACGCGGGCCAACGTTTCCGCCCCGTCGGTGTTCCCGAGCCGCACCGCGAGGGTGAGTTCGGCCGCGACCTGCGCGGCTCCTGAATCGTCGACCCCGACCTGGTGTACCCGCACCCGGCGCGCCCGCACGTCGCCGGCGGAATCGGCCGCGTAGCGCAGCACCACCGCGATGGCCTGCGAGCTGACCTCCACCCCGCCGGGTTCGGTCGAGGGCAGGTCCAGCATCTGGCCGCGCCGCACCTCGGCGCGCACCGCCGACATGATCCGGCCGACCAGGTCCGGCGGCGTCGGATCGGGCTCTTGGATCAGCTCCCGCGTCGCCGAGCGCAGGGCCAGCAGGCCCTCCCGGGCGGTGCGGCAGTGCGCGCAGTTCCGGGCGTGCTCGTCGGCGTCCAGGTCCAGCTGGTCCCAGACGGTGTCCATGTCGCGTCCGCACGGCAGGGCGTAGTCCTCGTTCACCGCCATGCCTTCATCACCTCCGCCAGCTGCGCACGGGCCCGCGCGATCCGGCCCCGGACCGCGGTGGGGTTCGCGCCGACGATCTCGCCGATCTCGTCGTAGGACCGGCCGTGCACCTCGCGCAGCAGCCAACAGGCGCGCTGCTGCGGGGTGAGCGTCTGCAATGCCGAGTTGAGCGCTTCCAGTTGCCCGCTGACCTGTGCCGCGTGCTCCGGCTGCGCATCCCGTCGAGGCGATTCGGCCAGCTCGAGGTCGACGTCAGCCTGCGGCTTCCGCGCTCGGATCACATTGAGGCAGCGGTTCGTGGTGCTGCGGTACAGCCAGCCGACGAACGCGTGGTCGTCGTGCAACTGCACCAGCTTGCGCCACGCGCTGAGGAACACTTCCTGCACGACGTCCTCGGCGTCGCCGCGATGGTGCAGCATTTTCAGCGCGAGCCGGAACATCAAGCCCTGGTAGCGCAGCACGAGCTGCTCGTACGCGCGGACGTCGCCGTCCCGCGCACGACCGACAAGGGTGGCGTCGTCGAGCTGCACACTGGTCGTGGTCACGGCACCCCCTTTCATCAGGGGGACACCACGAGGTACGGATTCGTCACGCACCCATTCTGCGTGACTGCGGTCACGCCCGCTCGGGCGCTACCGCCGCCGTCGCTACAACCCCAGGTCGTCCTTGTTCAGCAGGTACCGGTACTCGAGCCCGGCGTTCTCGATGGCCTCGCGGGCACCGGTGTCCCGGTCCACGACGGTCGCCACGCCGACCACCGTGGCACCGCCTTCGCGCAGCGCTTCGACTGCCGTCAGCACGCTGCCGCCGGTGGTCGAGGTGTCTTCGACGGCCAGCACTCGCTGGCCGCGGACCTCCACGCCCTCGATGCGGCGCTGCATGCCGTGCTCCTTGATCGCCTTGCGGACCACGAACGCGTCGAGCACGACGCCCTCGGCCGCGGCGGAGTGCAGCATGGCCAGCGCTACCGGGTCCGCGCCGAGAGTCAGGCCGCCGGCCGCGACGTAGTCCCAGTCCGCGGTGAGCTGGCGGAGCAGCTTGCCGATCAGCGGGGCCGCGGCGTGCTGCAGGGTCGCGCGCCGCAGGTCGATGTAGTAATCGGCTTCCTTGCCCGACGCCAACGTGACCTTGCCGTGCACGACGGCCAGTTCGTTGACCAGCCTGGCCAGTTCGAGCTTCGCACTTTGATCCAACCCGGGGTACGCCACGGCCGAGAGTCTTACACACCGCACCGACAACTTCCGCGCGTCACTCCCCGGTCGCGACGACGGTCACCGGACGCGCCCGGGTCGCCACCCATGCCGGCCCGACCGCGGCGACCAGAGCGAGCGTCACCGCGGCGGCGACGATCACCAGGTAGATCGCCAACGGGCCGGTCGGCAGCACCCGTCCGGTCGCGACGAGGCTGAACGGCACGATCGCGCCCGCCGACACCACGGTGCCCAGCAGCACGCCGATCGCGGCGATCAGGCCGCCTTCGGCGCCGGCCATCCGCAGCACCTGGCCGCGGGTGAACCCGCCGAGCCGTTGCAGGCCGAACTCCCGTCGCCGCCGCGAAGTGGCCATGACCAGGGTGTTCACCACCGAGATCACCGTGTAGCCGACGACCATCCCGACCAGCAGGTAGTTGACCCACACGCCGGTCTCGTCGTTCTTCGCGGCCGCGGCGGTCAGCGTCGCCCGATCGCCGACGGTGACCGGCAGGCCGGCGGTCGCGGCGGTCAGGCTCTGCGCCAGCCGGGCCTGGTCGACGCCTGGCGCGGCCCGGACCAGCACCTGCCGGGGCAGCCCGGCGGTGGTGTGCGCGGCGAGCAGGTCGGCGGGCAACAGGAGCTGCTCGGCGTCCGGCCGCTGGTGCACGATCGCGACGATGCGCAGCGGCCGTTCGGTCCCGTCGCCGAGGCGGAGCGTGACCGATTCTCCGACCGAGCGGGACACCTCGGCGGTGTCCGGGAGCGCGATCGTGTCGCCGGTGAGGTGTGCGAGATCGCCGCGGACAACCGTCGCGGCGTTGGTGCTGGCGTCGGTCAGGCCGATCGCCGGGTAGCCCTTCTTGGTCTGGTTGTCGTCGAACGGCTCGGTGATGAAGCCGCGGCTGAGCAGGTACGGCGAGGCGGCCGCGACTCCGTCCGCCCGACGGGCCCGGTCGAGCGTTTCCGGCGAGATGCCAGTCGGACCCGAGAGGACGGCGTCGGCACGCAGGTCTTCGGCGAACGACTCCTGCGCCGCCGCGGTCGTCGTGGTCTGCAGGTACATGTTGGCCGTCGCGATGCCGACCGCCAACATGATCGGAGTGACCGCGCCGGCCACGCGAATCGCCGCGTTGCGCGTGTTCGTGATCGCCAGCCAGCCGGTGACGCCGCTGATCAGACGAACCGGGCCGTGCAGCGCGATCGCGGTCAGTTTGGTGACGCCCGGGCTGATCATGGCGACCCCGATCGCCCACAGCAGCACCGCCGGACCAGCGGTGCTCGCCGCGATCGGACCGGTCATCACCGCGAGCGTGACAATGGCCAGCGCGGTCCCGCCGGCGAAGCACAGGGCGGCCACGATCAGCCGGGCCGGCGTCAGCCAGCGGCGCGGGACGGCCGCTTCGGCCAATGCCTCGGTGGGCCGGATCCGGCCCACCCGGAACCCCGCGACCAGCGCGGAAAGCCCGACCGCCAGCAGCGTCGCGCCGGCCGCGACAAGCATCGGCAGCCAGCCCTGGTGGTATTGGACGGCGGGCGAGATGAACCCGCCGGAAGTGAAGTTGCCGAACAGCCAGCCGCCGAACAGCGGACCGGCGGCTGCTGCTGCCCCGGTCGCGAGCACTCCGATGACCAGCGCTTCGCCGAGCACCATGCGGCGCAGCTGGCGCGGCGTGGTGCCGATGGCGCGCAGCAGAGCCAATTCCCGCTGCCGCTGCCGGACCGAAAGCATCAGCGTGCTGGCGATGACGAACACCGCGACCGCCAGCGAAAGGCCGCCCATGGAGCCGGCCAACGGGATCAGCCGGGCACCGCTGGACTGCGCTTCGGGGAATTCGGCGAGACCGCGTTCGTCGCCGGTCAGGACCGAGACGTCGGCACCGAGCCGCAAAGCGGCCGGATTGTCGGTGACGACGCCGAAATAGTCGACCTTGCCGGGGTGGCCGGACAGCTGATCGGCGACATCGTCGGCGAAGAACGCGTCCGGCTGGCCGCTCGTGCGCGCGACCCGGTACCGCCCGATCGAGCCGCGCACCGCGAGGTCCACTGTGGACCCGACTTTCGCACCGGTCGAAGCGGGCAGCACGACTTCGTCCGCCCTGAGCGCGGGACCGGGAAGCCGGGCGGACTCCCAGCCGTGCGCGGTCAACGGCTGCTTTCCCAGCGATATCGGGAAATTCACTTCGCCGACCACCGCGGACACGCCAGGCGTGGCCCGGATCTGGTCCGCCATCGAACGGTCCAGCCGAACCCGCTCGGGCAGCACGACGGTCTGCGTCTTCGGTTTGCCGGCGCTCTTGCGCAGTTCGAAATCCGGTTTTCCGGAAACGACTGCCGACGCCCAGGCCAGCCGGTGCGGCGGCGTGTCGGACCGGATCCCGGTCTCCATCAAGCCGGCACAAGCGGAAACGATGACCGCACCGAGGAAAGCCGCCACGAAAGCGGCGACGAAGCCGCCGGTCCGATGCCGCAAGGTGCGCAGGGCAAGGGTGAACATCAGCGGCCGCCCACCGACATCCGCTCGGCCCAGGCGCCGAGGTGCGTCATCCGTTCCGCGACCATGGTCGCGGTCGGCCGGGCCAGTTCGCCGGCGACGCGACCGTCCGCGAGGAACACGACCCGGTCGGCATACGAAGCGGCGACCGGATCATGCGTCACCATCACGACGGTCAGCCCGCCGCGCACCGATTCCGAAAGCAGGGAAAGAATTTCCGCCGCGGTGCGGGTGTCCAGCGCGCCGGTCGGCTCGTCCGCGAACAGCACCGCCGGACGGCTGACCAGCGCCCGGGCGATCGCCACGCGCTGCTGCTGCCCGCCGGACAGCTGGCCGGGCAGGTGGTTGCGCTGGTCGCTCAGCCCGACGTGGCCGAGCATGTCGGCGACCTGCCGACGGTCCGCGCGGCGACCGGCCAGCCGCAGCGGGAGGACGACGTTCTGCTCGACGGTCAGCGCGGGCAGCAGGTTGAACGCCTGGAAGACGAATCCGACCTTGTCCCGGCGCAGTTTCGTGAGCCGGGCTTCGGAGAATTTCGCCAGGTCGTCGCCGTCCAGCAGGACCGAACCGCTGGTCGGCCGGTCGAGTCCGGCCGCGCAGTGCAGGAAAGTGCTCTTGCCGGACCCGGACGGGCCCATCACCGCGGTGAACCCGCCGCGCGGGAACGACAGGCTCACCCCGTCCAGTGCCGTGACCCGGCCGTATTCCTTGCGGACTGCTTCCAGCCGCACCGCTTCCCCAGTCGTCATGGGAAAACCCTAAGAAGGAAACCGGACGGGAACCCTGGTGCGGACGACCATAACCGGGGTAGGGACAGCCCTACCCCGGATCAGGTGCGGTTGCGGTTGCCGAACCCGCCGGCCAGTTTGCGCAGCACCGGACGCGGCAGCAGTCCGCTGATGCCCACCAGCGCCTTGTACTGCAGGCTCGGCACCGAGATCACCTTGCCGCGCCGCAGGTCGGCCAGCGCCTCGTCGACGACCTGCGCGACGTCGAGCCAGAACGCCTTCGGTCCTTCCGGGCGCAGGCCGGCGCGCTCGTGGAACTCGGTGTGCGTGAAACCGGGGCACAGCGCCATCATCCGCACGCCCTTCGGCAGCGACATCGCGATGCCTTCGGTGAACGAGGTGACCCAGTTCTTGCTGGCGGTGTAGGTCGAACCGCGACCGGAGAAGAAGCCGGCGACGCTGGAGACGTTGATGATGTCGCCGCGGCCGCGTTCGACCATGCCGGGCAGCGCGGCGCGGGTCAGCTGCAGCACGGCGGTCACGTTCACGTCCAGCTGGCGTTGCAGGTCCTCGGCCGGGATCTTCCAGAAGTCGCCGCTCAGGCCGAAGCCGGCGTTGTTGATCAGCAAGTCCACCGGGCGCTGCCCGAGCAGCTCGGCCACCTTGTTCCGGCCGTCCACTTCGGACAGGTCGGCGGGCAGCACGGTCACCTCGACCCGGTGCTGGTCCCGCAGCTGCCCGGCCAGCTCGGCCAGCCGTTCCTCGTTGCGGGCGACGAGGACGAGGTCGTGCTTTTCGGCGGCGAGCCGGCGCGCGAACTGGGCGCCGATGCCCGCGGTGGCCCCGGTGATCACAGAAGTGGTGGTCATGTGGGTGAAGCTACCCGGAAGTCAGCTGCGTCTCCGCTGGTGGCGCAGTAGGGTCCGGCACATGGGCAAGCACACAAAGCGGACGCCCGGATATCTGCCCCGGATGGCCGCCGGTGCGGCACCCCTCGCGCTGCTGCTCGCCGGCCCGGCCTCCGCGCTGGCGGACACCCCGCGCCCGGGACTGCCGATCGACCTGCACCAGCACGGCTCCACCTCCGACCTCCAGTTCACCCGCGACGAGACGGTCGCCACCCGCGACCTGCCGGTTTCCGCTTCCTCCGCACTGGGCCAGACACTGGGCCCGGACGCGGCCGGCCAGTCCCAGACGCACGACGTGCGGCTCGGCACGCCCGCCCGCGCCGTGACCGGCAACGACCTCGGCCTGCGCCGCACCCAGCCGTTCCCCGGCGGGGAGGTCACCAGCCTGGACCAGTCGATGCGCCACGGCGTCCGGCTGCCGAACGGCGTCGACGCGCTGTCCAGCAGCAATACCGCTGCCGCGACGGGCCTGGCCGGCCAGTTCACCGGCGACCTGATGGCCGGCACGCGGCTCGACCGCACGTCCGCGGACGCGGTGGACCTCGGCCCGGCGGGCTCGGTCGTGGCCAACTCGGACGAGCACACCCTCGGCCGGTTCACCGGCACCCTCGACGCGCCCCACCTGGAAACCACCGAACGGCACCTCGTGTCCGGCGACCTCGGCCCGCTGCACACGGCGGCCGCGACCAGCCAGTCGGTCGCCGAACCGGCCGACCGCTTCCACGGCGAACTCTCGGCGGCGGACATCGCCGCGGTCCAGGCGAGCACGGCGACGGAGGTCAGCGGTGCCGTCCGGCGCAGTCAGCACGTGCGCACTTCAGTGGCGGGCAATCCGGTCGCGGATTACGGCTGGACGGTTTCCGCGCCGCCGTTCACGCTTTCGCCGAGCTGAGTTCACGAGCTCGACCGGCAGGATTCCGATAACCGAGTTCCGTCCTGTTTCCGGTCCGCGAACGGCCCGGCCGAACTGCCCGCCGACCTGGGCGACGAGACGATCTTTGTCACCCGTTCGCCGCAATGGCGGAGCCAATTCCCTTACCCACCGTGGTTATTCGGAGCGCGAATAGCGCTTCGACCAGGTGGTGCCGTCCGCGAGTGAGTCCCCAGCGGGAAGCGCGACCGCTCTTGGATAGCCTGCCTGGCGTGGTCGACCTCGAATCCGTCGCAGCCGACACGGCACCCCCGAAAGCTGTCGGCACGAAACTTGCCGCGCGCCGGGTGCGGCTGCTCGCCGCGGTGTTCGGCATCGCGGGCGCGATCCTCGCGATCGCGGTCCCGCTGCTGCCCGTCACGCTGGAGCAAACCACGCTCGATTGGCCGACCGCGCAGGGCACCAAGGCGGTCTCCGCACCGCTGACCGCGCAGGCGCCGATCTCGCTGGACGCGAAGGTGCCGTGCGCGACCGCTCGTTCGCTGGTCGACCGCACCGGCAGCACCGCCAACCTGTTCAACACGAACCCGCCGAACTCCAGCCTCGGCACGGTCACCGGGATGGCGCTGCAGGTCGGCAACGGGCAGCTCACCCTGTCCTCGCAGGGCCAGCAGCTCGGCGCGGCGCCACTGCCCGCCGGCGACTGCCTGATCACCGTGCACACCGACGCCCAGCGCACTACCGCGTCCGTCGGCGGGACCCGGATGGTCGACGTCACCGACGACCACCGGCCGCAGGTCACCGGCATCTACTCCGACCTGACCAACCAGGACGCAACGAGCGGCCTGTCGGTTTCCGCGCAGGTCGACAACCGGTGGGCCAGCAGCGCGACCGGCATCAAGCTGGTCGCGATCGTGCTGTCCGTCCTCTGTTTCCTCGCCGCGGTGCTCGCGCTGTACCGGATGGACCGGATGACCGGCCGGCGCGCGCCCCGGCTGGCCGTGCGCGGCTGGTGGCGACTGAAGTTCCTGGACGTCGCCGTGCTCGGCACGCTGGTCGTCTGGTGGCTGATCGGCGCGATGACCGCGGACGACGGCTACTTCACGACCATGGCACGAGTCCGCGGCGACGCCGGGTACATCGGCGAGTACTACCGCTGGTTCGCCGCGCCGGACGCGCCGATGGCCTGGTTCGTCGACATTTACGCGTGGATGACCAAAATCAGCACGCTGACCCCGTGGATGCGGCTGCCGTCGCTGCTGATGGGCGTCGCCTGCTGGATGCTGATCAGCCGGGGCGTGCTGCCACGGCTCGGCAGGCAGGTACGGATCAGCAGCGCGGCCGGCTGGGCGGCGGGCGCGGTCTTCCTCGCGTTCTGGCTGCCTTACGACAACGGCCTGCGCCCGGAGAACCTGGTCGCGCTGCTTTCGCTGATCACGATCTGCTGCGTGGAACGCGCGGTCGCGACCCGGCGGCTCGGCCCGGCGGCGATCGGCCTGACCGTCGCCGCGCTGTGCGTCGCGGTGAACCCGCACGGGCTGATGGCGGTGCTGCCGTTCGTGGTCGGGTTGAAGCCGCTGGCGAAAATCGTGCTGCGGCACGCCCGCCGGTTCGGCTGGGTCCCGGTGATCGCCCCGATCGCCGCCGCCGGACTGGTGATCCTCGCGCTGATCTTCTGCGACCAGACGCTGCGCGGCGCTCTGGAATCGGTGCGGCTGCGGTCCTCGCTCGGCCCGACCGGAGCCTGGTACGACGAGCTGGACCGGTACTCGATGCTGTTCAGCGACGGCCCGGACGGCTCGATGACCCGCCGTTTCCCGGTGCTGCTGGTCTTCTTGTGCCTGGCGACCTGCGTGGTCGTGCTGCTGCGCCGCGGCAACATCCGCGGCGCCGCGCTCGGCCCGAGCCGGCGGCTGCTGGGCATCAGCGCACTGTCCTTTGTGGTCCTCGCGCTCGCACCGACCAAGCACACCCACCACTTCGGAATGCTGGTCGCGATCGGCGGCCCGCTAGCCGCGCTCACCGCGCTTTCGACCAGTACGACCGTGCTGCTGTCGCGACGCAACCGCGCGGCGTTCTTCGCCGGGCTGATGGTGATCGTCGCGCTGGCCGCGACCGGGCCGAACGCCTGGTGGTACGTGTCGTCCTGGGGCGTGCCGTGGTTCGACCTGCCGCCGCAGATCTTCGGCATCCACCTGAGCACGGTCGCGCTGGTCGGAGCGGCGATCGCGTTGGTGATCGCCGGGATCGAGCACATGCGGCACAACGAGCACGAGCCGTTCGTGCCGCCCGCTCCGGTGTCGAAGTCCGACCTGGAAAACCGCGGCCGGGCGCTGCGGCTCGGGCTGGCTCCGCTGTCGACGGTGTGCGCGATCCTGGTGCTGTTCGAGATCGGCAGCATCGCGAAGGGTATCCAGAAGCGCTGGGACACCTACAACATGGGCGCGGACAACGTGCGCCAGCTGGCCGGGAAGAGCTGCGGGCTTTCCGACTACATCAAGGTCGAGCGCGACCCGAAGGCCGGCATGCTGGAAGCCGCGCAGCAGCCGCTGAACGCCGCCCCGGGCTGGCAGCCGCCCGCCGACTCCGGCCGCCGGGTCAGCCCGAGCGACTGGCTCGCCAGCACGCAACACGGGTTCGTGACCAACGGCGGCCTCCCCTCCGACCTCGACGGCAAGTGGAAGCCGCCGTACGAGTTCGGCAAGAACCAGGCCCCGATCTGGGGCAGCTACCACTCGTCCGGCGACGGCGCGGGCGACCTGCGCACCCAGTGGTACTCGATCCCGGACCGCGCGCGCGACGGCTCGGTGCCGGTGGTGGTCGCGATCGCGGGCAAGGCCGACGATCCGAACTCGCTGACCGCGGAGTTCGGCAAGGACACCCCCGCCGGCTTCCAGGTGCTCGACCGTGCGCCGCTGGGCCAGCAGCAGAAGAAGAGCACCACCGACTGGCGCGACGCGCGGGTCTCCGTGCCCGAGGGCGCGGACCGGGTGCGGATCGTGGCGAAGGGCCGCGGGCTCGGCAGCGACGGCTGGGTCGCGTTCAGCGCGCCGCGGGCGCCGAAGATCGCGCGGATGACCGAGGTGGTCGGCACGGACCCGGCGTTCCTGGAGTGGTCCGCCGCGGCACAGCACCCGTGCCTGCGGCCGTCGTCGATCCACAACGGCATCGCCGAGGTGCCGAAGTACCGGATCAGCGCGGGCGACGACCTGCGCCAGGTCGGCCGCTTCTGGTCCGCCCCGGCGGGCGGCGGGCCGTTCGTGTGGATGGACGTGGCGACCAAGA
Source organism: Amycolatopsis benzoatilytica AK 16/65 (assembly GCF_000383915.1). Classification (NCBI taxonomy): domain Bacteria; kingdom Bacillati; phylum Actinomycetota; class Actinomycetes; order Pseudonocardiales; family Pseudonocardiaceae; genus Amycolatopsis; species Amycolatopsis benzoatilytica. The sequence continues at coordinate 7,337,733 of NZ_KB912942.1, read as the reverse complement.
TGGAGGCGCTGCCGACCTATCTGGAAGGCGACGTCGACCGGGACTGGGGAACGTTGTACGCGGTCACACCCGACGTGCCGGACGCGCTGCCGGCGTCGGCGGCGATGCATCAGCGGGTGGTCACGCATTCGGGGTTGTGGTCGCCGGGGCCGCTGGCCAAGCCGGCCAATCCGACCGGGGAGTGAGCGAGGCGGCGCGTGTCGGGTTAAGCCGCTGTCCGCTGTCCGTCGGGAGTCGTGAAGGGAACATTGAGGGACTCTGAGTCCCTGAATGTTCCCTTCACGGACGTCACCGGGGCGGCGCACGGCCGCGCGACGCGAAACCGCCCGGCCGCTGAGGTGCGGCCGGGCGGGTTTCGGGAGTTCAGACGGGCGGGTCAGGCGTCGTCGCCAGCCTGGTCGGCGGGGCGGCCAGGCGTGACCGGGCTGCCCGGGGCGGAGGGCGGAGTCCGCGGTGCCGGCGGCGAAGGCTGCCGCTCCGTCGCACGGGTGTCGGCCGGCGACGGCGCGGTTGTCTCGACCGGACGCGTGGGATGGGTGTCGGCCGGGGACGGCGCGGTCGTCTCGACCGGACGCGTGGCACGGGTGTCCGCCGGGGACGGCGCGGCCGCCTCGACCGGACGCGTGGCACGGGTGTCCGTGGGAGGCGGTGCCGCCGGAGTGCCGACCGACGGGGTCCAGGAGCGGTTCGAGTCGTAGTCCTCGTCGAACGGGTCGACGATGTCGGCGATCTCGCCGAGGTCGCGCAGCAGCCGCTCCAGCCGGGACGGGCCGGCCCCCGGCACGACGCTCGCCAGCACCCACTCGTTCTCCAGCCAGGCCACGCCGACGTCGCCGCCGAGCTGGTCGGCCGCGTCGACCAGATCCTGGGTGATGACCTGGCGGGCCCCCTCGGCGTCGTCGGCGAAGGCGTAGCGCTGGCCGATCGGGCCGAGCATCTCCGGCATGTTCTCGCGCTGGAAGGGCACGCTGGACAGCCACATCTCGACCGGCACCCGGTGCGTCTTGTTACAGCGAACGGCCACCACCACCGCCGGGATCTGGCCTTGCGACTCGATGTCGAAGATGAACACCGGACGGCGGCCGTCGGAGGTGAAGGTGGAGCCCGCGACGACGTTCACCGCCGCGTCCGCGCCGAAGTAGCCGATCGCCCCGCCCGACCACTGCCGGGGGAGACGTTCGTCCTCCTCTACGAACTGCCATCCGCGCAACTGGGCCCAGCGCTGCCGCTCACGGTTGCGCGAGCCTTCCTTGGCCCGGTCCGCGAAGAGCAGCCCGAGTCCCGCCACCAGCGCGACGGCGGCGATGACGAACCAGATCCACGCCGAGATACCCACGTCGCTCAGGGTATCGCTGACCGGGCCCGCACCCCTGCCGACCGCACCGTGTCGGCGCGCCCCGGTTTGCCGGAAACCGTCGAAAGACCGGTCGAACCGGTCGACAAATCGGCTAATCACCCGGTTCCCGGTGACCGAAGCGCCGCTACGGCTATTCCGGCGAAAGCCCGGCTACCGCTCTTGCCTGGCCTGGCCGCGGACCGGTAGACGTCGTGGCGAACCCGTCCGCCGCCGCCGACAGCAGGAAGGATTCCGCATGTCCGAGCAGCCCTCAGGCGTGTCGAGGAGATCGGTACTGGCCGGTAGCGCGGCGGCGCTGGGCGCACTCGGGGCGCTCGCCCTCCCCGGCACCGCCTCGGCGGACCCGCCCGATTGGTCCCGAGCCGTCGTCGACTCGACGATGAAGCGGTTCACTCCGGCCGCTCTCGGCGGCTGGAGCTACCCGATCGGCTTGTACCTCTACGGCCAGTACCTCTTCTACCGGCGGACCAAGGAACACAAGTACCTGGACTACGTCGTCGCCTGGTACGACCGGTTCATCACCGACGACGGCATCTCCAACAGCTTCTCCAGCCTGGACTCGATGCGCGCTGGTCAGATGCTTCCTCTGCTGTACAACGAAACCGGCAACGCTAAGTACCGCAAAGCAGCCGACCAGCTGCGCCGCCGGTTCGATAGCTACCCGCGCACCAGCGACGGTGGCATGTGGCACGCAGTCAGCCGCAAGGAGCAGCTCTGGGGCGACGGGGTGTACATGGCGCAGCCCTTCCTCGCGCTGTACGGCAAAGTCTTCAACGACCCGACGTACTGCTTCGAGGAATCGGCGAAGAACCTCGACGTCTACTTCGGACACCTGAAAGAGCCGGCGAAGGGCCTGATCTACCACGCCTACGACGCGACCGGCAGCCAGCCGTGGGCGACCGGACCGGGCAAGCACTCCAGCTTCCACTGGGCCCGTGCGGTGGGCTGGTTCGGCATGGCGGCGATCGACATCCTCGAAGTGCTGCCCGCCGACCACCCGCGCCGCGGCGACCTGATCGGGATCGTGCAGTTCCTGGCCGAGGGATACCGGCGGTATCAGGACCCGAAGACCGGCCGCTGGTACCAGGTCGTGGACCACGGCGCGGACGCCGGGAACTGGCTCGAGACGTCGGCCTCTTCGATGTACGCGTTCACGCTCGCCCGGGGGATCGAGCGCGGGTACCTGCCCTCTTCGTACGCGCCGGTCGCGCGGCGGGGGTATGCCGGGGTGCTGCAGAAGGTGTCGGTCGGCGCGGACGGGCTGACCAACCTGACCGACATTTGCGAGGGGACGAACGTCGGGGATCTGGCGTTCTACTTCGGCCGGAAGCGGCTGACGAACGACTTCCACGGGCTCGGGGCGTTCTTGATCATGAACGAGCAGTTCACGCGACGACCCGTCTGAACCCGGCCAAACGCCGTGAAGGGCCCCTTGCGGGAATCCAAGTCCCGCAAGGGGCCCTTCACGGACCGGGCCACGGTCAGACGCGAGTCACGGTGAGGCTGTCGCCAGCCTCCAGTGCCGGGATGTCCACCCGGACAGTGTCTCCGTCTCGGACATCACCGGACAGCAGCTCCTTCGCCAGCTGGTCCCCGATCGCCGACTGCACCAGCCTGCGCAGCGGGCGAGCGCCATAGATCGGGTCGAAGCCGTTCAGCGCCAGCCATTCCCGGGCGCCGTCAGTGACGTCCAGGTGCAACCGGCGCTGGGCCAGCCGCTTGGCCAGCTTCGCCACCTGGATGTCCACAATGGACGTCAGCTGCTCGGTGCCGAGCGCGTGGAACACCACGATGTCGTCCAGCCGGTTCAGGAACTCCGGCTTGAACTGCCGCTGCACGACCTCCATCACGGCGTCCCGGCGCTGACGTTCGTCCAGCGACGGGTCGGCGATCGCCTGCGAACCGAGGTTCGAGGTCAGGATCAGGATCGTGTTGCGGAAGTCCACCGTCCGGCCCTGGCCGTCGGTCAGCCGGCCGTCGTCGAGCACCTGCAGCAGCACGTCGAACACGTCCGGATGCGCCTTTTCGACCTCGTCCAGCAGCACCACCGTGTACGGGCGGCGCCGCACGGCCTCGGTCAGCTGGCCGCCCTGGTCGTAGCCGACGTAGCCCGGAGGGGCGCCGACCAGGCGAGCCACCGAGTGCTTCTCGGAGTACTCGCTCATGTCGATGCGCTGCATCGCGCGCTCGTCGTCGAACAGGAACTCCGCCAGCGCCTTCGCCAGCTCGGTCTTGCCGACGCCGGTCGGGCCGAGGAACAGGAACGATCCGGTCGGCCGGTCCGGGTCGGCCACGCCGGCCCGCGCCCGCCGCACGGCATCCGCGACGACCTGCACTGCCTGGCCCTGCCCGACGACGCGGCGGCTCAGCTCCCCCTCCATCCGGAGCAGCTTGCCCGTCTCGCCTTCCAGCAGCCGTCCAGCCGGAATGCCAGTCCACGCGCTGACCACATCGGCGATGTCGTCCGCGCCGACCTCTTCCTTCAGCATCACGTTCTGCTTGCTGGCCTCGTTCGCGGCCATCGCGGCCTCGAACTGCTTCTCCAGCGCCGGGATCCGGCCGTAGCGCAGCTCCGCGGCCTTGCCGAGGTCGCCGTCACGTTCCGCGCGCTCCGATTCGCCGCGCAGCTGCTCCAGCTGTTCCTTCAGCTCGCGGACGGTCTCGATCGACCCCTTCTCGTTCTGCCACCGCGCGGTCAACGCGGTGAGTTCCTCGCGCTTCTCGGCCAGTTCGGCACGCAGCGCGGTGAGCCGCTCAAGAGAGGCAGCATCGTCCTCCTTGGACAGTGCCATCTCCTCGATCTCCATACGCCGCACGGCCCGCTCGACCTCGTCGATCTCCACCGGACGGGAGTCGATCTCCATCCGGATCTTCGACGCGGCCTCGTCCACCAGGTCGATCGCCTTGTCGGGCAGGAACCGCGCGGTGATGTAGCGGTCCGAGAGCGTCGCGGCGGCCACCAGCGCGGCATCGGTGATGCGGACGCCGTGGTGCACCTCGTAGCGTTCCTTCAGACCGCGCAGGATCGCGATGGTGTCCTCCGGCGACGGCTCGCCGACCAGCACCTGCTGGAAACGGCGCTCCAGCGCCGGGTCCTTCTCGATGTGCTGGCGGTACTCGTCGAGCGTGGTCGCGCCGACCATGCGCAGCTCGCCGCGGGCGAGCATCGGCTTGATCATGTTGCCCGCGTCCATCGCGCCCTCGCCGGTCGCACCGGCGCCGACGATGGTGTGCAGCTCGTCGATGAACGTGATGACCTCGCCGGCGGAGTCGGTGATCTCCTTGAGCACGGCCTTCAACCGCTCTTCGAACTCGCCGCGGAACTTCGCGCCGGCCACCATGGAGCCGAGGTCGAGCGCCACGACGCGCTTGCCGCGCAACGATTCCGGCACGTCGCCTGCGACGATCCGCTGGGCCAGCCCCTCAACGATCGCCGTCTTGCCGACGCCCGGTTCGCCGATCAGCACCGGGTTGTTCTTGGTGCGCCGCGAAAGCACCTGCACGACGCGGCGGATCTCGGCGTCCCGGCCGATGACCGGGTCGAGTTCGCCGGCCCGGGCGCGCCCGGTGAGGTCGACGCCGTATTTCTCCAGCGCCTTGAAGGTGCTCTCCGGGTCGGCGCTGGTGATCCGCGCCGAACCACGCACCTTGGCGAACGCCTCGCGCAGCGTGTCCGGCGTGGCCCCGTGCCTCTTGAGCAGGTCCGCGACCTGCGCGCCCTCGGTGGCGAGGCCGACGAGCAGGTGCTCGGTCGACACGTACTCGTCGCCGAGTTCGGTGGCCAGCTTCTGCGCCTGCGTGAGCGACTTGACCGCGGGCGTGTCGAACTGCGGCGTCGACACGGTCGCGCCGGTCGCCGACGGCAGCGCCTGAATGATCGGCTCCAGCTCCTTGTGCACGGTTTCCGGGTCCGCCCCGACCGCGGTCAGCAGCGGCGCGGTGGTCCCGTCGCCCTGCGCCAGCAGGGCGCCCAGCAAGTGGGCGGCCGAAACGTGCGGGTTGCCGGCCACGGTGGCCGCCTGCGCCGCGGACGAGATCGCCTGCTGGGTCTTCGTGGTCGGGTTGAAAGCGTCCATCCCTCACCTCATGCGTGTAGTGGAAAGTCTTGGCGACAGGCCGGACCAAGGCCCGTCGACAGGTATAACGTCAGCAAAGTTGAGTCTGTTCCGCTCAACTCTGAATTGGTGTCACCGCCGCCGCGGGAAGCCTCGGTCCCAGCCTGCCGAGCCCGAGCACGGCGAGGCAAGCGCAACCACCCACCAGAACCCAGGGTAGCCACGCTGACACCGAGAACAGCGACACCACGGCCGGTGCGAGCACCTGCGCCACCGTGAACGCGTACTGGAACGCGGCCAGGTAACGGCCCTTCGCCTCGGCCGGTGCGGCGGCCTCGGCCAGCGCGCCGGAACGGGGGCCGAACACCAGGTCGCCGGCGGCGAACACGAGGGTCGAGGTCAGCAGGTACGGCACCTGCCAGCTGCGCGGCACCAGCAGCACACCGAGGTTGGCCACGCACCATGCGGCGAACAGGGCCGACCCGACGCGCATCGCACCGATCCGGGTGAACCGCCGGGTGAGCCGGAGCGCGAGCGTGCCGCCGACGCTGGTCAGCACGGTCAGCAGGAACAGGATCGCGCCGGGCAGCCAGAGCGGCGCGCGCAACCGGTCCAGCACGAAGACCGGGGTGCCGATGAGGAAGAAGTCGAGCGACAGCCCGAACATGCCGCTGAACAGAATCAACGCGAGGTACGGGCGATTGCGCAGCACTCCGCTGCCAGTGCTGGCCCGGGCCGGGCGCGCGGGCCGTTTCGCCGGGCGGACCAACGCGACGACGATGGTCGCCGAAACCAGGAAGGTCGCGATGTCGACGACCAGCGCGATCCGGTAACCGCCGGAGCCGAACCAGGTCAGCAACGCCGACGACACCAGCCCGCCGAGCCCGAACCCGCCCGCGCGCGCCATGCCCACCTCGGCGAACGGCCGGTCCTTCGGCACGTCGCCGGCGACTTCCGAGATGAGCGCGAACAGGCAGCTGTAGAACAATTGCTGGCCGGCACCGAGCAGCACCGCGGCCACGACGATGCCGCCGATGCCGTGGGCGAGCAAGTATGCGGAGGTACCCGCGGCTTGCAGCAGTTGCGCGGCGAGCACTCCGGCGCGCGGGCCGAGCCGGTCGACCAGCCGGCCGGCGAACGGCGGCACGAGCAGTCCGGCCATCGTGCCGACGGTCACCGCGGTGCCCGCCGCGGCGAGCGGAATGCCGATCACGCTCGTCACGTAGAGCAGCGCGAGGGGGAGGAAAAGACCGGAACCGAAGTGGTCGATCCCCAGCGCCCCCAGCAGCGCGACCCTGCTCCGCGTCACGGATCGAACGCTACCGCCGGGGCAGGGGAACGAGGCAGGTCCAGCCGGACGGATCGCCCGAGGCCGGGACATACTCCTAGTAGAAAGCGCCGTGCGTGCCTGTCGCCGTCCAGGCCGCGACAGGCACGCACGAAGGTCGTTAATCCACGCTGAGTGTTCCTTGGTGCCGCGCGAACTCACGCTCGACCGCTTCGCTCAGCTCGATGTCATGCTGCGCAGCCGCGCCGTCGCCGACCGTCATCGGCTCCGCGTGCGGCGTGAATCCGTACGCCGACACCGTGAGCGTGTACGCGCCCGGCTCGATCCCGGTGAACCGGTACGCGCCGTCGCCGCCTGCGATGTGCGTTGCGGTGACAGAACCCATGCGGTCAGTGAGGGTCAGTACGGCACCGGAGACGGCTGCGTGGCGACCCGCGACGCGGACGCGACCCGAGATGGAACCTTGTGCGTCCAACAGCAAGTCGTGCCACCGAGCGTTGCCGTTAAGGCGCACCGTCGACACCGCGGGCCGTGTGGAACCTGCCGTCGCGAGAAGCACGTGCTCGCCCGCGGTGCGCGCGACCAGTTCGTATTCGCCAGTCCGTCCGGTACGGCCGACGTCGACCTGACGGCCGGTCATGTCGGTCAGCGTGAGCACCACACCGGACACGGGACGGCCAGCCGCGTCGAGAACTCGTCCGCGCAGCACCGTGGCCATCTCGACCGGCTCCGCCTCGACAGCCGCTTCCAGTTCCGCGATCTCCTTCGCAGCAGCCTTCGCCGGCGCGCTGTCCGCGTCGAGCGTGCGGCGCAACGGCACCTCCTTGATGAACAGCACCGCGATGAAGGTGACCACTGCGATGCAGGCCGCGACGAAGAACACCGTGCCGGTCGCATCGCCGAACGCCGCGCGCACCACCGGCTGCAACGCCGCCGGGAGCGAGGAGATCGCGAACGTGCCGCCGCCCCCGGACACCGCGCCGCCGGAGTGGATTCCCATCTGTGTCAACGAGTTCGTGATATTCGTGGCGACCCGAGCGGCCAGCACCGCGCCCAGCGCGGACACGCCCGCCGCGCCGCCGAGCGACCGGAAGAACGTGACCACCGAGGACGACGAGCCCATGTCCTTCATCGCGACGGTGTTCTGAACCACCAGCACCAGGTTCTGCATCAGGAAACCCAGCCCGAGGCCGACCAGCGCGAGGTAGCCGCCCATCAGCGTCAGGTTCGTTGTGTGGTCCACCGTCGCGAGCAGGAACAGTCCGGCCAGCAAGGAAATCCCGCCGGCCACCATGAACGGCTTGGTGCGCCCGGTGCGCGAGATGACCTGCCCGGCACCGGTGGACGCGATCGCGAGGCCGAGCACCATCGGCAACGTCATCAGGCCCGCGTGCGTCGGCGAGAAACCGCGCGAGATCTGGTAGTACTGCCCGAGGAACACCGAACCGCCGAACATCGCGGTGCCGACCGCCAGCGAGGCGAGCACGGACAGCGTGAACGTGCGATTGCGGAACAGCCGAAGCGGAATCACCGGCTCCGCCACCCGCGATTCGACGAATACCGCAAGCGCCAGCGCGACTATCGCGCCGCCGACGTAGCCGACCGTCGACCAGGACGCCCAGGCGAAGCTGCCGCCGGCCAGCGAAACCCAGATCAGCAGCAGCGCGACGCCGCCGACCAGCAGGGTCGCGCCCAGCCAGTCGATCCGTACCTTGCGCTTGAGCACTGGCAGCTTCAGCGTCCGGCCGAGCACGACGAACGCGATCACCGCCAGCGGCACGCACACCCAGAAACACCAGCGCCAGCCCAGCGGCGAGTCCACGATCAGTCCGCCGATCAACGGGCCGGACACGGTCGCGACGGCGAACACCGCGCCGGTGTAGCCGGAGTAGCGGCCCCGGTCGCGCGGCGGGATCATCGCCGCGATCACGACCTGGATCAGCGCCTGCAGCCCGCCGAGCCCGATGCCTTGCAGCGCGCGGAACGCGATGAGTTCCGGCATCGACTGCGCGATGCCGCCCAGCGCCGAACCGACGGTGAAAACGACGATGGCGATTTGGTACAGCAGTTTCTTGCTGAACAAATCGGAGAGTTTGCCCCAGATCGAGGTGGTGGCCGTCGAGGTCAGCAGGGTCGCGGTGACGACCCAGGTGTACTCGCTTTGCGAGCCCTTCAGATCGGCCAGGATCGTCGGCAGCGCGTTGGACACGATGGTCGACGACAGCAGTGCCACCAGCAACGCCAGCAGCAGTCCGGTAAATGCCTTGAGGATTTCCCGGTGCGCCATCGGCTGGCCGGGTGCGGTGGATTCCACTTGTCGCTACTTCACTTTCCCACGTGCGGGGCGTCGCCAGCGCAGCACCCGGACGGTCCGAGCGTCGCGCGCAGACCTTCGTTCAATTCGGCGAGCTGGGCGGTGAGCTGACCGATCCGCTCTTCGTCCCAGCCGCCCAGTGCGGTCTCGAAGAATTCGAGGTACTGCTTGCGCCACTGCTCGAGCCGGGCGAGCCCGGCCTCGGACACGCTGATCAGCGACGCGCGCCCGTCCTCGGGGGCGGGCCGGCGCTGGATCAGGCCGGCCGCCTGCAGCTGAGCGACCTGCCTGCTGATCACCGACAGATCGACGAGGCGCCGCTTGGCGACCTCGGACGGCCGGGCCTCGCCGTGTTTGGCGAGGTCGGACAGCAGCATCGCCGACGCCGGGTGCAGCCCGGGCTCGTTCTGCCACGCCTGCATGATCCACAGGTGCTGGAGCTGGGCGGACGTCTTCAGCTCGCGCAGCAGCTCGAGTCGCACATCGTCGCCAACGCTCATCGTTCCTCCAGGGCAGGCGCCCACTTGCTTGTACAGTACAAGTTTACCGAGCGAAGGTTGCGTAGCACAACTATCTATCTGGTGAGCTGCCCCACGTCCGACCGGCCGGTAACCCGACCGGAGCAACGTTGCGGGCAATTCGCCTCAGTGCGGCTACTCTGCGGACCAGACACCCGCGAATGCCGACGCGGCAGCACGTCGTGGACAACAAGGAGCACGAGTGGCGAATTCCCCCGCGAACCGGCGTGGACCGCAGAGCCCGGCATCCGCCGGCTCGTGACGTTCTCCCCCCGACCCCCCGGCCTCCGGTCCCGACCAGCGAACGACAGCCCGATGACAGCCGATTCGATCAGCCCGCTCCCGCGCACGTCCGCCACCCCGAGGCAGGCCCCCGCCGCGGTCGTCGCCATGGTGCGTCTCATCCGCGACAGCTGGGCCAAATCGGAGCCCTACGCGCCGGAGATCTCGCAGTTCTTCTACGGGATGCTGTTCACCCTCGCGCCCGCCACCCGCGATTTCTTCCCGATCAACATGGAAGTCCAGGGCGGACGGGTGCTGCGCGCGCTGGCCCGTGTGGTGCAGATGGTGGACCGGCCGGACGACCTGGTGCCGTTCCTGCGCCAGCTCGGCCGCGACCACCGCAAGTTCGGCGTCGCGCCCAAGCACTACGAGGCGGTCGGCACCGCCCTGCTGGCAGCGCTGAAGAACCACCTCGGCCCGGACTGGACCCCGGAGGTCGAGCGCGCCTGGGCGGAGGCGTTCACCATCGTCGCGCGCGCGATGCAGGAAGCGGCCGCGGCGGACGAGAACCCGGCGTCCTGGTCGGCCACCGTGGTCGAGCACCGGCGGCTCACCTGGGACCTCGCGCTGGTGCGGGTGATCCCGGACCGGCCGGTGCCGTACGCGCCCGGGCAGTACATGAGCGTCGAGGTGCCGCAGCGGCCCCGGCTGTGGCGGTATCTCTCGCCGGCGAACGCGCCGCGCGAGGACGGCGGCATGGAGTTCCACGTCCGCGCGGTCGACGGCGGCTGGGTGTCGCGCGCGATCGTGAGCCACACCCAGGCCGGCGACGTGTGGCGGCTCGGCCCGCCGCTCGGCCGGATGGCGGTGGACCGGGAGCGTTCGCGCGGCGTGCTGATGATCGCCGGCGGCACCGGGATCGCGCCGCTGCGGTCGATCCTCGACCACCTCGCGCTGTGGGGCGAGAACCCGAAGACCCGGGTGTTCTACGGCGGCCCGAGCCGCGAAGACCTCTACGACCTGGAAGAACTGCGCGGTCTCGCCGCCACCAACCCGTGGCTCGCCGTCACGCCGGTCGTCGAACGCGGCGAGCACCTGCCCGGGTGCGAGCACGGCACGCTCGCCGAGGCGGTCACCCGGTACGGGGCGTGGCCGGACCACGACATCCTGGTGTCCGGTTCGCCGGCGATGATCCGGGCGACGGTGTCCCGGATGCTCGTCGCGGGCAGCGCGCTGGACCAGATCCAGTACGACCCGTTCACCGCGGACTGACCCGGTTCGCCGCTATCGTCAGGCCATGGACATCCGGATTCCGGTGGCAGACGGCGAAATCGACGGCTATCTGGCGGTGCCGGACGGCGCGGGCCCGTTCCCTTCGGTGGTGCTGATCCACGACATCTTCGGGCTGAACCAGGACACGCGCGCGATCACCGGCCGGTACGCGGCAGCCGGGTATCTCGCGCTCAGCCCTGATCTGTACTCGCGCGGCGGGATGATCCGCTGTGTGAAGCGGACCTTCCAGGAGCTGGCTGCCCGCGAGGGCCGGGCGTTCGCGGACATCGAGGCGGCCAGGAGCCTCGTCGCCGGACGAGAGGACGCGACCGGGAAGGTCGGCGTCGTCGGATTCTGCATGGGCGGCGGGTTCGCACTGGCGGCCGCTTCGCGGGACTTCGACGCTTCCGCACCGTATTACGGGCCGCTGCCGAAGGATCTGTCCGCTTTGGACGGTGCGTGCCCGATCGTCGGCAGCTTCGGCGGCAAGGACCTCGGGTTGCGAGGCGCGGCCGCCAAACTGGACACCGCACTCACCGAGCGCGGAATTCCGCACGACGTCAAGGAATATCCGGATGCCGGGCACGGCTTCGCGAACCACTACCAACCGGCTCCGCTGGCCGCTTTCGCGCGGATCGTCGGCATGGGCTACCACCAATCGTCCGATTCGGACGCCTGGCACCGCGTCACCGCCTTCTTCGAACAGCACCTGAGGTGACCAGTACCGGACAACACTGCCAGGAAGTCCGTGAGGGGCCCCTTGAGGGACTCAGATTCCCTCAAGGGGTCCTTCACGGACCGCTACTCCCGCTCCCGCCGCCCACATCGCACCGCGTGAGCCATCGCGACTCTGCGAGGCCTTCAACTGGGCAGACGCAGCGAAACCGCATCCAGAGCGCCGCCTTAGGTTCCGTAGGCGTGCGAGGCTGAACAACGAACGGTGCCCTCCGGCGATTGCCGGAGGGCACTCATTTCGGTTCTGTGCGGCAGAGAACCAGCCGGGGGATGGTCAGCGGCGCTTGGGCCGCCACACCACCAGCGAGGTCTGCTGCCGCAACGGCACCAGATCCTTGCGATAGGACGCGTGCACCGCCGCGGCGGCTTGTTCGGCCGCCGCGTAGGCCGCGGCGAGTTCCTCGGTCAGTTCGTGCACCCGGGACCGCAGGGCGTCGACCTGGTTCTCCAGTTCGATGATCCGCTTGATCCCGGAGAGGTTGACGCCATCCTCCTGGGAGAGCCGCTGGACCTCGCGCAGCAGGGCGATATCGCGCAGCGAATAGCGCCGTCCGCCGCCGGCGGTGCGGCCGGGGGAAACCAGGCCGTGCCGGTCGTAGGAGCGCAGCGTCTGCGCGTGCAGCCCGGAAAGCTGGGCCGCTACCGAGATCACGAAGACCGGGGTGTCCTCGTCCGCACCGTGCGGGAGACCCGGAGTGCCGCCGAACATCACCCTCACCTGCCTTCGAGCATCTCGGTGATCTGCGGCCGCGGGTCGTGGCCCTTCATCGCCCCGGCGTAGGTCTCCAGGGCGGCCCGTGCCTGGTCGTCCAGCTTCGACGGGACCGCGGCTTCGAGGGTGACGAGCAGGTCGCCCTGAGCGCCATCCCGCTTCTGAATGCCCTTTCCGCGCACGCGCAACACTCGGCCGCTAGCGGTACCCGCGGGCACCTTCAGCGACACCTTGCCCTCGAGCGTCGGCACAGTGAGCGTGGTGCCCAGCGCGAGCTCGGTGAAGTCCACCGGCACGGTAAGCGTCAGGTCGAGTTCCTTGCGGCCGAACAGCTTGTCCGGAGCCACGTGCACGCGCACGTACAGGTCGCCCGCCTGCGCGCCGCCGCGACCGGGTTCGCCCTGGCCGGCCAACCGGATCCGCTGGTCGTCCTTGACGCCTGGCGGGATCCGCACGGTGAGCGTGCGGGTGCGGGTGCTGACGCCCTCGCCGCCGCATTCCGGGCACGGTTCGTCGATGATCTTCCCGCGACCGCGGCAGTCCTGGCACGGCTCGGAGAACGCGAACGCGCCCTGGCTGCGGCTGACCAGCCCGGATCCGCTGCAGGTCGGGCAGGTGCGCGGCGAGGTGCCCGGCTTCGCGCCGTTGCCGCCGCAAGTTCCGCAGGTGGCCGGGCTCGACAGCCGCAACGGCAGCGTCGCGCCCTTCACCGATTCGATGAAGTCGATCCGCACATCGGTCTCGACGTCCGCGCCGCGCTGCGGCCGGTTCGCCCCGGCCCCGCCGCCGCCGCGGCCGCCGCGACCGAAGATGCCGCCCAGGATGTCGCCGAGGCCGCCGAACCCGCCTTGCTGGCCCTGACCGGCCTGGTTGAACAGGTCGCTCATGTCGAAACCGCCGGCGCCGCCTCCGCCGGGGAAGCCGCCGAAACCGCCGCCGGCACCGGCGCCGAAGAGCGAGCGCGCCTCGTCGTACTCCTTGCGCTTGCTCGGGTCAGAGAGCACGCCGTACGCCTCGGACACCGCCTTGAACTTGTTCTCGGCCGCGGTGTTGCCCGCGTTGGCGTCCGGGTGGTTCTCCTTGGCCAGCTTGCGGTATGCCTTCTTGATCTCGTCCGCGGTCGCGTCGGAGGAGACACCCAGCTCTTTGTAGAAGTCCTTGCCGATCCACTCCCGAGCACTCATCGGGTGTCTCCTCCTTTCGCTGCAAACGGATTGTTACTGCTGTCCGGGCTCATCGACCGAACCGTCGAGCGGCAGTTCGCCGCCGACCGAACCGTCCACCGGCTGGTCGGCGGGAGCCGCGGCCGGCTCGTGGTCGGTCACGCCGACCAGCGCCGCCCGCAGCACCCGCTCGCCGAACCGGTAGCCGCGGCGCATCACCAGGGTGACGGTCGGGCCCTTCACGTCCGGCGAGGTGGCGTGCTGCACGGCCTCGTGGACGCCCGGGTCGAACTCCTCGCCCTCGGCGCCGAACGACTCCAGGCCGGCTCGCTGCAGGCTGCTGACCAGCTTGTCGGCCACTGCCTTGAACGCGCCGGTCAGGTCGCCGTGCTGCTCCGCGCGCTCGAGATCGTCGAGCAACGGAAGCAGGTCGCCGACCACGGACGCCTTCGCGCCCTGCACCACGGCCTCGCGGTCACGATCGACCCGCTTGCGGTAGTTGGCGTATTCCGCCTGCAACCGCTGCAGGTCCGCGGTGCGCTCGGACAGTTGCTTCTCGACGTCGGAGACCGGTGCCACGGCGTCTTCGGCCGGGGCCGCCGGGGCGCTGGCCTGCGCCTCGGCTGCCTCGGCTGCGTTGTCCCCGGCGGTCGGGCGGACCTCGCCGGTCTGCGGGTCCACCCGTCGCCGATCCCGCACGACCACCGGTTCCTCGGGGCCGGAGCCCTCGGTCTCGGAGTGGCGCGGGGTCACTTCTTCTCGTCCTCTTCCACGATCTCGGCGTCGACCACGTCGTCCGCCTTCGCCTTGGCACCGTCCGCGCCCGCCGCACCGTCAGCACCCGGGGCGCCTTCGGCACCGGCCGCGCCGGCGTTCGCGTACAGCGCGCTGCCCAGCTCCTGCGAAGCCGCGTTCAGCTTCTCGATGGACTCGCGGATCTTGGCCGAGTCGGTGCCCTTCAGGGACTCGTTCGCCTCGTCGATCGCGGACTTGACCTTGCCCTTGAGGTCCTCGGGCAGCTTGTCCTCGTTGTCCTTGACGAACTTCTCGGTCTGGTAGACCAGCGTCTCGGCCTGGTTGCGGGTCTCGGCCTCTTCGCGACGCTTCTTGTCCTCTTCGGCGTGCGCTTCGGCGTCCTTGACCATGCGGTCGATGTCGTCCTTCGGCAGCGCGGAGCCGCCGGTGATGGTCATCGACTGTTCCTTGTTCGTGCCCAGGTCCTTCGCGGTCACGTGCACGATGCCGTTGGCGTCGATGTCGAAGGTGACCTCGATCTGCGGCACGCCACGCGGGGCGGGCGGAAGGCCGGTGAGCTCGAACATGCCGAGCTTCTTGTTGTGCGCGGCGATCTCGCGCTCGCCCTGGAACACCTGGATCTGCACGGACGGCTGGTTGTCGTCGGCCGTCGAGAAGATCTCGGAACGCTTGGTCGGGATCGTGGTGTTGCGCTCGATCAGCTTGGTGAACACGCCGCCCTTGGTCTCGATGCCCAGCGACAGCGGGGTCACGTCGAGCAGCAGGACGTCCTTCACCTCGCCCTTGAGCACGCCGGCCTGCAGCGCGGCGCCCACGGCGACGACCTCGTCCGGGTTCACGCCCTTGTTCGGCTCGCGGCCGCCGGTCAGCTCCTTGACCAGCTCGGACACCGCGGGCATCCGGGTGGAACCGCCGACCAGGACCACGTGGTCGATGTCGCCGACCGCGATGCCCGCGTCCCGGATGACGTTGTTGAACGGCTGGCGGGTGCGCTCGAGCAGGTCCGAGGTGATCTTCTGGAACTCGGCGCGGGACAGCGTCTCGTCGAGGAACAGCGGGTTCTTGTCCGCGTCCACCGTGATGTAGGGCAGGTTGATGCTGGCGGAGTTGGAGCTGGACAGCTCGATCTTCGCCTTCTCCGCCGCCTCGCGGATGCGCTGCAGCGCCATCTTGTCCTTGGTCAGGTCAATGCCGTTGGCGGCCTTGAACTTGTCGACCAGCCAGGTGACGATGCGCTCGTCCCAGTCGTCGCCGCCGAGATGGTTGTCACCGGAGGTCGCGCGGACCTCGACGACGCCCTCGCCGATCTCCAGCAGGGACACGTCGAACGTGCCGCCGCCGAGGTCGAAGACCAGGATGGTCTGTTCCTTCTCGCCCTTGTCCAGGCCGTAGGCCAGCGCGGCCGCGGTCGGCTCGTTCACGATCCGGAGCACGTTGAGGCCGGCGATCTGGCCGGCTTCCTTGGTGGCCTGGCGCTGCGCGTCCTCGAAGTACGCCGGAACGGTGATCACCGCGTCGGTGATCTCCTCGCCCAGGTACGCCTCGGCGTCGCGCTTGAGCTTCATCAGCACACGCGCGCTGATCTCCTGCGGCGTGTAGCCCTTGCCGTCGATCTCGGTCTTCCAGTCGGTGCCGATGTGCCGCTTCACGGACCGGATGGTGCGGTCGACGTTCGTGACGGCCTGGTTCTTGGCCGGCTGACCGGTGAGCACTTCGCCGTTCTTGGCGAAGGCCACGATGGACGGGGTGGTACGGGAGCCTTCCGAGTTGGCGATGACCGTCGGCTCGCCGCCCTCAAGGACGGCGACGACCGAGTTGGTCGTGCCGAGGTCGATGCCGACCGCTCGCGCCATGGTGCTTCCTCTCGTGTCTGAACAGTGCTGCTGTTATGTTTGCGACCTGCGCTTACGGCCCACTCTTGAGCGGGTGCTTAGCAGGTTCTCGAGGTCGCTCGCCCGGCCTGGTCCGACAGACTTGAGCCGACTGCGCTCAACCTTGATATCAGGATAACGGGCAACCCGCCGTACTTGTTCCCGGGTTCACCCGCAGAGTGCGCCCTGATCTGGAGTGACGCCGGTCACCAGACACTTCGCCTCCGACTGCCGGGCACATTCGGAGTTGAGCAGCCCGGTGTGGCCGTCGTCGACGCGAGTGAGCAGCACCCGCGGTTGTGTCCGACGTAGGCGTCGTACTGCGCGCGCGTCGTCGGGAAGGAGCTGACCTTCGGGTCGTACCGCTTCGCCGGGTCGCCGACGATGTGCGGGCCGCTGAGCCACACCCCGCGCGGATCGAAGCCGACGAGGTCGAAGCGTTCCCGCAGCGTCGTGCCGCCCGGCCCGCCCGGATTGATCAGCAACGGCCTTTCACGCGCGGCGCGCCTGGGCCGTACGGTCCTCGACCGACTCGCGCAGCACAACCGTCTCCGCGACCCCCCTGAGCACGCCCTGCTGCACCGGAACCTCGACCACCGCCACCGGCGTCACCGCCGGCTGCTGTTCAGCCGGGTGGCCGAAGGCCAAGGTGACCGCGAACGCCCCCACCGCGCCCGCGAGCACCGCGGCCAGCACCCGAGTTTCGATCTTGCGCATCATCTCGCGCATCACTGTGTTCTCTCCCCTGGAAAAGCAGCGGCGGTTCAGGCGGCCTTGACGGTGACGCCACCGCTGTCGGTGTTCACGTCGAGCGTTTTCGCGTCCGGACCGGAGTTCTGCGGGATGTCGATGGTGCGGTGCCCGCTGTCGCTGGTACCGGTGACCTGATAGGACCCGCTCGGCGGCACGGTCAGCTCGACCCGGCCGGAGTCGGCCCTCGCCTTGACGTTGTTGGGCTGGACGAGCGTGAGCGCGATCCGCCCGCTGCTGGCGCTGACGTCGACCGGCCCGCGCACCCCGTCCGCGGTGATCCGGCCGGACTCGTTGTGCACCTGGACCTCGCCGACGTTGTGCAGCTCGGCCCGGCCGCTGTTCAGCTGGAGCTTGACCAGCCCGGACACGTCCTGAACGGTCGCGCTGCCGGAATCGGCGGTCACGTCGACGCTGCCGACCCCCGCGAAGTCCAGCGATCCGGAGTCGGACGCGCCGGTCACCGGAATGCCGGCGGGCACGATCAGGTCCAGATCCGCGGAGCAGTTGCTGCCGCAGTCGACGACCACCAGCTGATCGCCGTCGACGCGATAAGCGTCGTTGGGCTCGCCGGAGAAGTGGTAGCGCAGCGTCTGGTGCACCCGGGCCGCCCCCGGACTGGTGCGGATCCGGACGTCGCCGGAGCCGGCCTCCAGCTTGACCGACCGGATCGGCTGAGCCAGCGTCGCGTCCCGCGACACAGTCGATCCGAACCCCCAGTCGCCGAAGCCGATCGCCAGCCCAACGCCGATGACCGCGATGCCGGCCAGTGCCAAAATCGGGCGCGCCATGTCAGTTCCCCTCAGTACCACTCTCGGCTTGTCCTTCGACGAGGTTAGGAGAGGCCAACCCCCGGAGACATCCGGTAAACCCCCGGAAACATCCCCTAGACAGCCGTACCCAGCTCAGGGTCCTAACCTGGCCGCCGAAGGCCCTCGTCGATCAGGAGGAACGATGCCCCAGCCGCCCAATCCGTACGACTACCTGCCGTCGGTGCCCGCGTTCACGCTGCGGAGCACGGACATCGCAGACGGCGAAACCCTCGCGCAACCGCACCTGTCCGGCATCTTCGGCGCCGGCGGCGAAGACCGCTCGCCGCAGCTGTCCTGGGAAGGCTTCCCGGAAGGCACCCGCAGCTTCGCGGTGACGATGTACGACCCGGACGCCCCGACCGCCAGCGGCTTCTGGCACTGGGCGGTGTTCAACATCCCGGCGTCGGTAACGTCGCTGGCATCCGGAGCGGGTGACGCCGAGGGATCGGGGCTGCCGGAGGGCGCGGTCACGCTGAAGGGCGACGGCGGGGTGAAGCAGTTCCTCGGCGCGGCACCGCCTCCGGGACACGGGCCGCACCGGTACTTCGTGGTGGTGCACGCACTGGACGTGGAGACGCTGGAGGTACCGGAGGACGCGACGCCGGCGTTCCTCGGGTTCAACCTGTTCGGGCACACGCTCGGGAGGGCCACGCTGGTTCCGGTTTACGAGAACAAGGGCTGAGTTCTCCGGCGGAAGAGGCGGCGGTGGTGGTTGCGGAAGGCGTGGTCTTTCCGGAGCCACCACCCGACGTGGCCGCCGCCCTATCCATCCACAGTGGACTTACCGGAGAGACTCCCGGTTGACCCCGGCCCGCTCCAGGAATCGTCCGTTGGTGGGTTCCTCGAAGCCGAACTGCCGGTACAGCCCGTGCGCGTCCGCGGTGTGCAGCATCCACCGGAGCCCGGCGCCCGGCCCGTTGTCGATCATCTCGCGGACCAGCTCCTTGCCCAGCCCGCTGCCGCGCGCGGACTCCACCACGAACACGTCCCCGAGATACGCCGAGGTCACCCCGTCCGAGAACGCCCGGGCGAAGCCGACCTGCCGTCCGTCTTCGCGCGCGTACGCGCCGACGACCCGCCACGATCCGGCGATCGCCGTCTCCACCTGGTCCCGCGTCCGCCACCGGCCCCAGTACGCCTCGGTGGACAGGAACCCCCACACCACGTCGAGATCCACCCGCGACCGGCTGTCGTCCATTTCGTATTCGCCCACAACCCGCATATGCGGCAAGCTAGCCGACCACCTCGGCGGGCAGCCACCGATTTGCTACCGGGGCTTGAGCAAGTAGTCCACCACCGGGCGCAGTTCCTCCGCGGACGGCGGCTCGTCGTCGATCAGCCCCTGGATCAGCAGTCCGTCGATCCCGGCCAGGAACACCCGGAACGCTACCTCGTCGTCGTGCCGGACCATCGAGGTCAGCACGTCCAGCCAGCGCCGGGCCGCGGGCCGCAGCTCCGGTTTGCGGGCGGCCAGCAGGTACAACTCGTACTCGGCCATCGTCCGGCCGCGCCGCGGGCCGAGCGCCTCCGCCAGCAGGCCGGCGACCTCCTCCGCGCCCCGGCTGCCGCGCGAGCGGGCGCGGTCGATCATCCAGTAGACCTCGGTCGCCATGTCGCGCGCGCACGAGATGAGCGTCGCCACGAGCAGGTCGTCCAGCGAGGAGAAGTGATACGTCGTCGAGGTCGTCGGCACCCCGGCTTCGGCCGCGACCGTCCGGTGCGTGACCCCCGCGACGCCGTCGCGTTCGATCACCCGAAGGGCTGCCTCGATGATCTCCGCGCGCCGCTTCTCCCCGCGCGCCTTCCGCCCGTCGACCTGCATCTTCATGATTGGCTCCCGATCTCGATGAGCACCACCCCGCCGACCACCAGTACCAGCCCGGAGATCATTGCCAGGTTGACCGGTTCGCGCAGGAACAGCACGCCGACCAGTGCGACCAGCGCCACGCCGGCCGCCGCCCAGATCGCGTAGGCGACCCCGATCGGCAGTCCGAGCTTCAGCACCCGCGACAGCGCGAAGAACGCCAGCAGGTACCCGGCGACCACGAAGATCGACGGGGTCAGCCGGGAGAACCCCTCGGAAAGCTTGAGCGAAACAGTGGCGGTCACTTCTGCGGCGATGGCCAAAGCGAGGTACAAGTAAGCACCCATACTTGCAGAAACTACCTGAACGATCGTCCCACTAGCCAGCGAGGCGTGCACCACATCGGTGGGACTTGGGACCGGCGGACCGGTTACCCATCAGTAAGAAGCGTTACCCTGCTCGGCACCGGCGCGCTCGCGCGACGGCACCACCACACCGGACGAAAGGCACCCGACGATGGGCGCTGTACAGCTGACGCTCGGGGGGATCTCCGTCCTCCTGGGCATCGTCGCCTGGGGAATGTTCTTCGCGACCGTCGCCCGCTTCGTGCGGGTGATCAAGCTCGGCCAGGCCGACGCGACCCGCAACGGTCCGTTCATGGCACGGCTGCGCACGCTGATCAAGGAGTTCGCGGCGCACACCCGGATGGCGAAGTTCCGCCAGGTAGCCCCGTGGCACTGGATGGTCATGTGGGGCTTCCTGATCGGGTCGCTCGCGCTGTTCGAGGCCTACGGCGAGGTGTTCGTCCCGACCTGGGGCTGGCCGATCCTCGAGGACTGGGCGCCGTGGAGCCTGCTCATGGAGCTGCTCGGCGTCGGCACCGTGGTCGGCGGCGTCGCGCTGGCGATCATCCGCCAGGTGAACCACCCGCGCCGGGCCGACCGGCTGTCGCGGTTCGCCGGCTCGAACTTCAAGTGGGCCTACTTCGTCGAGGCCGTGGTGATCGTCGAGGGCATCGGCATCATCGGCGTGCGCGCGGCCAAGGCCGCGATGGGCGTGCACGAGACGCCGACCTGGGCCGCGTTCGTGTCGAACCCGCTCAGCGAGCTGCTGCCCTCCAGCGCGGCGCTGGTGTCGGTGTTCGCGTTCGTCAAGCTGATGAGCGCCACGGTCTGGCTGATCGTGGTGGCCCGCACCATGACGATGGGTGTCGCCTGGCACCGGTTCAGCGCGTTCTTCAACATCTATTTCAAGCGCGAGGCCGACGGCGGCGTGGCGCTCGGCGCGGTCAAGCCGATGATGAGCAAGGGCAAGGTCCTCGACCTCGAAGAGGCGGACCCGGACGAGGACACCTTCGGCGTCGGCAAGATCGAGGACTTCAGCTGGAAGGGCTGGCTGGACTTCTCCACCTGCACCGAGTGCGGCCGTTGCCAGTCGCAGTGCCCGGCCTGGAACACCGGCAAGCCGCTGTCGCCGAAGCTGCTCATCACGCAGCTGCGCGACCACGCGTACGCGAAGGCGCCGTACCTGCTCGCCGGCGGCAAGCGCGACATGGCCGGCGACGAGATCGGTTTGTCCGGCGACAACATGTACGCGGGCATCGACGTGCTCGCGATCGCGGAGTCGCAGAAGGCGCTCGTCGGCGACGACGGCGGCGTGATCGACCCCGACGTGCTGTGGTCCTGCACGTCCTGCGGTGCCTGCGTCGAGCAGTGCCCGGTGGACATCGAGCACGTCGACCACATCGTCGACATGCGCCGCTACCAGGTGATGATCGAGTCGTCGTTCCCCACGGAACTGAACGGCATGTTCAAGAACCTGGAGAACAAGGGCAACCCGTGGGGCCAGAACGCCAAGGACCGTCTGCAGTGGACGGAGGACCTCGACTTCGAGGTGCCGGTCTTCGACGGCGACCTCGGCGACGCCGAGTACCTCTTCTGGGTCGGCTGCGCCGGCGCGTTCGAGGACCGCGCGAAGAAGACCACCCGCGCGGTCGCGGAACTGCTGCACATCGCGGGCGTGAAGTACACGGTGCTCGGCTCGGAGGAGTCCTGCACCGGTGACCCGGCTCGCCGCGCGGGCAACGAGTTCCTGTTCCAGATGCTGGCGCAGCAGAACGTCGAGGTGCTGAACTCGGTGTTCGAGGGCCGGGAACGCAAGGCGCGCAAGGTGGTCGTCACCTGTGCGCACTGCTTCAACACCCTCGCCAACGAGTACCCCGAGCTGGGCGGCCAGTTCGACGTCGTGCACCACACGCAGCTGCTGAACCGCTTGGTGCGGGAGAAGCACCTGACGCCGCTGGCTCCGGTCGCCGAAGACGTCACCTACCACGACCCGTGCTACCTGGGCCGGCACAACAAGGTCTACGACGCGCCCCGTGAGCTCGTCGGCGCTTCCGGCGCGAAGCTGCGCGAGATGCCGCGGCACGGCGACCGGTCGATGTGCTGTGGCGCGGGCGGCGCGCGGATGTGGATGGAAGAGAAGATCGGCAAGCGGATCAACGTCGAGCGCGTTGACGAGGCGCTCGGCACCGCTCCGTCGAAGATCGCCACCGGCTGCCCGTTCTGCCGCGTGATGCTCACCGACGGCGTCACCGCACGCCAGAGCGACGGCCTGGCCAGCGAGAAGGTCGAGGTCGTGGACGTCGCCCAGCTGCTGCTGACCGCGGTGAAGCGCAAGCCGGAGCCGACGCTGGTCGCCGCCGGTGCGCCGGCCCTCGGGGAATCGGACGCGGAGCTGTCCGCTACGCCGGACGTCCCGACCGACGAGAAGCCGACCGGCACGCCGTTGCCCGAAGGCGACGACTGAGCAGTTGCTCAACGAAACGGCCCTCCCGCGCATCGCGCCGGGAGGGCCGTTTTCGTCTGCGGTCGCTACCCTTCCCTGGGTGAGCGACCCATCCGAGGGCGGCGAAAGCACCCTGACCGTCCTGCTGGCCGGCGGGGTGAACCTGGCGATCGCGGTGATGAAGCTCGTCGCGGGCATCGTCACCGGATCGGGCGCAATGCTGTCCGAGGCCGCGCATTCGGTCGCCGACACGATCACCGAAGTGCTGCTGCTGACCGCGCTGAAGAGGTCCGAACGGCCCGCCGATCGCCGCCATCCGTTCGGGTACGGCAAGGAGCGGTACTTCTGGTCGTTGCTGGCTGCGGTGTCGATCTTCGCTTCGGGCGCGGTTTTCGCTCTGTACGAGGGTTTCGCGACCGTGTTCGGCACCGGCGGCGAGCAGACGAAGCCGATCGTCGGGTACCTCGTGCTGGCGCTGGCGTTCGTGCTCGAATCGGTGTCGTGGACGCAGGCGGTCCGGCAGGTCAAGCGGGACGCCGCGGCCGAGCAGCGGTCGTTCTTCGGCTACCTGCGGCTGATCGACGACCCGGCGCCCAAGACGGTGCTGTTCGAAGACTCCGCGGCACTGGTCGGGCTGCTGCTCGCGTTCGCCGGGATCGGGCTGCACCAGATCACCGGTTCGGACGTGTGGGACGGCATCGCGTCCATCCTGATCGGTGTGCTGCTGGCCGGCGTCGCATACCTGCTGGGCAGCACGAATCGCGGGCTGCTGGTCGGACGGCAGGCGGATCCGCAGCTGGTGCGCGGGGTGCGGGACCACCTCTCCGCCGCCCCGGAGATCGAGGCGCTGGTGGACCTGCAGACGATGTTGATGGGAACGGACAACGTCCTGGTGTGCACTCGGGTCGACTTCGACGACGCACTCGGCGCGGCGGACGTCGAACACGCTTGCGTGCGGCTGGCGGAGGAACTGTCCGAGCTGTTCCCGGATGTCAGTGAGGTGTTCATCGAGCCAGTGCCACGGACGGATCCGAAACTGCGCGCGGCGGTGCTGGCCCGGTACGGCGCTCCACCGGCTCAGCGGCCTCGGTCTCAGTAGCCGAAGTCCTGGGTCCAGTACCAGCCGTCGGTCGCGACGCCGACGCCGAGTTTCTTCAACGAGCAGTTGAGGATGTTCGCGCGGTGGCCGCTGGAGTTCATCCACATCCGCATCACCTGGTCCGGGGTCGTCGCGCCCTTCGCGATGTTCTCCGCGCCCGGCCGCGGGTAGCCGGCCGCCGTGATGCGGTCCGCGAAGCTGTCGCCTTCCGGGGTGTCGTGGGAGAAGTAGTCGCGCTCGGACATGTCGTCGCTGTGCCCCTGCGCTGCCCGGTCGAGATGCGGTTCCTCGGCGACCGGCCCGCAGCCTGCCTTGTCGCGCTCGCCGTTGACCAGGTCGACGACCTGCCCGGCCAGCGACGGAGCGCTCTTCGGCGGCGGGCTGCTGCTGGTGGCCGCCGGGGCCGGTTTGGACTCGCTGGTCGGCGCGGGTGTCGAACTCGGCGACTCCGGCGGCTCCGGCGGCTTTGTCGCTTCCGACGTCGTCGGCGTGGGTTTGGCGCTGCTGCCGGGCGCGGCGGAAGCAGCGCTCGCCGACGACGCGGCGGTGGAGTCGCTCGGCATCCGGCCGAGCGGATCCTGCGTGGCCAGGCTGAGCGAGTCGACCTGTGTGGCGTTGCCCGGGTGCTGACCTGGATGGAGGAAAAAGGTCCCGCCCGCCGCCGACAGACCGCCGATGAGAACACTGAGAGTCACACTGACGGCTCGCCTGCGCACACTAATGGAGGACACAGCCGCGAAAACTATCACGAACTGGTTACGATCGTTACCTCCGAATGGCGCAGTGCCATGTGCGCCACTAGCTGCTGCGGCGAGTGACCCTGACCAGCAGTGCGCCCGAGCCGACGAGTGCCAGTGCGGCCAGCGCCGCGGCCAAGAGGTCCAGATCGGTGGCCGGCAGCGGCCTGGGTTCCGCGGCCGCCAGGACGCCGACCGGGACGCTCGCCCCAGCACAGACCGTGAACGCCGACGCACCAGTGACCGCGGGCTCGACGCGGACCATGACGGTGTCCACTGCCTGCCCGCCGGCGGGCGCGGTGGCAGTCCGGGTCCACTGCCATTGATCGCCCGGCAGGAGACGATGACCAGCCACACTCAGCGGGGCGGTCCCGGTGTTCGCGGCAGTGACAACGAAAGTGAGCGGGCCGCCCGGGGCGACGGTGTCGTCGCCGCGCTCGACCAACGACACGCCCGGCTGCGCGGTGTTGGGCCAGACTGTGGTTTCCGCCCGGACCATGGTCGCTCCGGCGGGGCTGTTGCCGCCCGCGACCGCGGTGCTCGCGGCCGGAGCGGAGCTGACCGTCCGGCCGGTGGCAGTGACCGTGCCCGGCGCGGTGACCGCGCAGGTCAAGTCCGGTACCGAGGCGCCCGGCAGCAGGTCCGCCGGGGCGCTTGAACAACCAGGCCCCACCGCCCGCACGTCGGTCAGCGGCACGTCGCCGGTATTGGTGACCGTCACCTGCACCGGCGTGGGCCGACCGGCCAGCACCGGCTGCGGCGGCCCGCTCGCGGTGACGGTGAGCCCGGGACCAGTGACGTCGGTGGTCGTCATGGCGGCCTTCTCGACTGGACGACCGGTCTGGTCGAGCGCGGTCACGGTGGTCGTCGTGGTCGCGTCCGCGCGAGCGACAAGGGTGCAGGCGCGCGACGTCTGCTCACCCGGTGCCAACGACCGGAGGGTGAACGAGCACGCCGGGTCTGGATCCCGGACGGCCACCTCGTGCAGCGGCGCATCGCCGCTGTTGCGAACGGTGCTGATGTAGGTGACCGGGTCGCCCGGGCGGATCGGTTGCCGCAGATGGTCGCGACGCAGCTCCACGGCCGGATGCAGCACGGTGTAGTCCGCCGGGCCGGTCGCGGTGACCGGCGGGCCCCAGGGGGCGGCCGCGGTCGCCGTCGCGGCGGAGGATCCGGCATCGGCCGGGGCCATGCACGGATAGCGCTGGATTCCGCCGACCGGCAGGTCAGCGAACGTCCGCGCACATTCGTCCGCGCGCTGGTCGGCGACCCGGACGTCGTGCAGCGGCTGGTCGCCGGTGTTGGTCAGGACGACCTCGAACGGCACCGTGCCGCCAGCGCGGAACGGTCCGCCGGTCGCGCGCTTGGCCACCGCCATCGCGGGCTTCTTCACCTCGAAAGACGCCTGCGCGGCTCCGTCGACGGTCCGCTGCGTCGGATCGGTGCCAGTCACCTTCGCGGTGTTCGTGAACCCGGTCGAGCCGGCGGTGATCGTGCACTTGTAGAGGTCTTCGGCCTCCGGTGCCAAGACCGCGACGGTGTGCGAGCACGACTTGGTTCGATCGTCCACAACGGACACA
Source organism: Amycolatopsis benzoatilytica AK 16/65 (assembly GCF_000383915.1). NCBI lineage: Bacteria > Bacillati > Actinomycetota > Actinomycetes > Pseudonocardiales > Pseudonocardiaceae > Amycolatopsis > Amycolatopsis benzoatilytica. The sequence goes on along the minus strand of NZ_KB912942.1, from coordinate 7,311,901 downwards.
CCGGTCAGCGGCACGTCGCCGACGTTGCGAACCAGCAGCGAGAAGGTGACCCGGTCGCCTTGCCGGACCTGATAGGGCTGGGCGTCCTTCATGATCGCGATGTCGGGGTGGATGACGTCGACCTTCGCCGCCGCGGAAGCGGTGACCGGGCGGCCGGTCGGATCAGTGCCGGTGAGGCCGGCGGTGACCGTGAAATCGTCCGGCTTGGCCTTCACCAGGCACTGGTAGGTCTGCGCGGCGCCCGGCGCGAGCTGCTCGAACTTCTTGACACAGCCGGGATCATTGCTGGTCACGCCGGTCAGTGGGACATCTCCGGTGTTGGTCACCGCGACCGTGACGGTCAGCTGGTCGCCGGCCCGGACGACGGACGGGGTCGCGGTGGTCCGGATGGTCAGCGCGGGATGGATGACGTCGATCTTCGCGTCCGCGGCGGCGGTGAGCGGCGGACCGGCAGGAGGAGTCCCGGTCGCGTGCGCGGTGCTGACAGCGTCGTCGGTGGGGGCGGGAATCGTGCAGTCGTAAGACTTCTTCGCACCGGGGGCGATCGTATCGAGTGCCCGGGCGCACGGGCCCTGATCGGCGACCGCGACCGCGGCGAGCGGGGCGTCCCCGGTGTTGGCGACAGTCAGAGTAAAGGTGACCGGGTCACCGGCGCGGAAGGGACCACCGTGGACGGTCTTGGTCAGCGCCAACCCGGGGTGCACCACGCTGAACGTGGCATCCGCGGCGGCCGCGACCGTGCCGCCGAGCGGGTCGGCGGCGGTGGCCTTCGCGGTGTTCGAGTAGCCGTCCTGACCAGCTTTGATGGTGCAGCTGTACTTCTGCTCGGCACCGGCCGCCAGCGCGGGGAACTCTCGCGCACAAGCCGGCGTCCGATCATCCACAATGGACAGCTTGGCCAGCGATACGTCTCCGCTGTTGCGCACCGTGATGGTGAAGGTGACTTGGTCTCCCTCGCGCACCTGCGCCGGAGCAGCGGTCTGGCTGATCGCGATTGCCGGATGGATGACGTCGACCTTCGCTTCGGCCGCCGCGGTGACCGGACGGCCGGAAGGATCGGTGCCGGTCACCGTCGCGGCGCTCGTCACGTCGTCGGCGGCGGCGTGCACACAGGTGTAGGTCTGGTTCACGTGCGGGGCAAGGGTTCCCAGCCGCTTGCCGCACTCCGGAACATTTGGGTCGGCGATTTCGACGTCGTGGAGTTCAGTGTCGCCGGCATTGGCGACGGTCAGCGTGAAGGTCGCGGGTTCGCCGGGCCGCACGACAGCCGGGGCGACGCTGTGCGTGAGCGTGACGAGCGGATGAATGACATCGATCGCCGCTTCGGCAGCCGAAGTCACTGGTGCACCGACCGGCGGTTTCGCGGTGACCTGGACGGCTTCCGTCACGTCGGAGCCGGGGGCAGTGGTGGTGCAGTCGAACGTCCAGGTCGCTCTCGGCGCGAGGCCGTCTTGGTGCTGCGCGCAGCCTTCGGCACGAGCCAGCGTCGTGACAGCCAAACCCGCGAGCGGAACGTCACCGGTGTTCGTCACGACGATGCGCATCGGGACGGAGTCACCCTCCCGGAATGGTCCATTTTGGGCTGTCGCGGACAGGCTTACCGCCGGGTGCTGCACGGTGAAAGACGCACTGGCGGTCGCGGAAACCGGTCGTCTGGTTGAGTCGGTTCCGGTCGCGGTCAGGTCGTTCGTGAAGCCCTGCGCCCCGGCCGTCGTCTTGCAGGTGACAGTCTGGTTGCCTTGCGCACCAAGCGTTCCCAGCTGGCGTGCGCAATCCGGGAGCCGATCGTCGGCCAGGGCGACGTCGTGAAGTTCGGCGTCGCCGCTGTTGCGTACCGTGATCGTGAAGGTCACTTGGTCGCCCTCGCGAACCTGCGCGGGCGCGGCGGCCGCGGTGAGGGCGAGGGCCGGGTGAAGCACGTCGATCCGGGCGTCCGCGGTTGCCCGCTGGACGGTTCCCAGCTGGTCTTTTCCAGTCGCGACAACGGTATTTGTCGCGTCCTCGGCCGGGGCGAGTTGCTCGCACTTGTACGTCTGAACATCGCCGGGCACCATCGTGCCGAACGTGCGCACACAGCCCGGAACACGGTCGTCAGCCACGGCTACCGCGTCTAGTGGCACATCTCCAGCGTTGCGCACGGTGACCGTGAAGGTGACTCGGTCTCCTTCGCGCACCTGCCTCGGTGAGGAAACCGCGGTGACCGCCAATGCCGGGTGAATCACCGTGACGGTTGCCGAAGACTTGGCGGTGACCGGCCGTCCGGACAGGTCTGTCCCAGCCACGGTGACGGTATTTGTCGTGGTGGAGTCCGGATTCGCAGTGCAGGAGTAGGTCTGCTCGGCATCGGGTGCGAGCCGGCCGATGGGCCGGGAGCACGCTGGCGTGCCGTCGTCGGCGACGGTGAGCTGATCCACCGGACTGTCGCCGGTGTTACGCACCATCACGTTCCAGGTGACTTTGTCGCCGCCGTGCACCACCGGCGGCACCGGGGTCTTCGAGACGGACAACGCGGGCGCGATCACCGGCACCGGCACGTCGGCGGTCGCGTCGACGACCTTGCCGAGCGGATCGCTGCCGCGCACGGTCGCGCTGGCCCCGTTCGGCAATGGTGCCGTCGCAGTACAGGTGCTCACGACGGTCTGCCCTGGTGCGAGCGTTCCCAGTACTCGGGCGCACGAGGGGACCCCTGGGTCGGCGATGGCTACGTCGTGCAGCGGAACGTCGCCGCTGTTGGTGGTCTTGAGAGCGAACGTCACCTGATCGCCCACCCGGTAAGCCGGTTTGTCGACCTGCTGCTTCAAGGTGACAGCGGGCCGGAGGACGTCCACCCGGCTGCTCGCCGACGCCGAGAGCTGGTCGCCGCCGGACCCCACACCAGTGACCTGCACCGTCGAGGCGAAGCCGTGGTCAGGAGCCGCGAAGCCGCATTGGTAACGACTAGTCGCTCCCGCCGCCAAGGTACCGATCTTCTTGCTGCACTGTGGGTTCTGCTCGTCCACAATGTCCACATCAGATAGTGCGACCGCGGCTGGATTCGTCACGCTGACCGTGAAGGAGACCTGGTCACCAGCGTGCACCCGGCGCGGCTCAGCGGTCATCGACACCTGCAAGTCCTGCACTGGAACCGAAAAAGCCAGGTTTCGCGCCCCCGGCAGCGAAACTCGCGCACTGGTGGCACCCGCGGGAACCGCCTGGCTGGAGAACGTTCGAGCGCTGAAGGAATCCGTCTCGCCCGGCGACGAAGGCGAAACCGGCTGCCCGTTCAGCAGCACCGGCTCGCCCGCACTGAACCGGGTCACGCCCATCCGTACAGCCGGCGACGCTGCCCGAAAACCGCTGATCACCGCGTCGGAACCCGGGCCGTCGTAGAGGTAGATCGCGCGCTTTTCCGGGGCATACTCCGGATTCCGCTGCGGATAGGTGTAGATCACCGCGACCGACCAGCCGCCGGAACAGCCCGGACCAGCCGTGACGCGCGCCGCCGACAGCTGCACCGGACGTCCGGTCGCGACTCCGGCGAACGACGACGTGACATCCGCGCCAGCCGAGTAGAATCCGTTGCCACCGTCGGCCGAGCCCGGTGAAACCGTTGTCGCAGCGCCTCCGTCGACCGAAAACCGCACTGGCCGCGCGGTCGAAGCGCACTTGGGCGTCGCTGCCCCTCCCCACGCCAGGCGAGCGTAGGCCACCGTCGAGCCCGACGGAACGGTGACTGCCGCACTCGTGCGGCAGTCGGAATCCGCGCACTTGTCCACGGCCGTGCTGGCGTATAGGAAATCGCCGTACGCCACCTGCCGCGCGTTCTGCGTGAACGACTCTGCATGTGCGGCAGGCGTCAGCAAAGTGGCCATCAGGCCGAGGACTAAGAGCAGACGTTTCCCGGCCGAAACCATGCCCGCGAGTTTTCCACCATCCGGTGACGCCGCGGCGATTTCCTACCCGGCAGTGGGATTACCTCACTCCGCTGAGCGATGAGTGATGCGCCCGGTTGACTCGTGGGTGATCGCTGCCGCCCGTTCGAGAAAACCGATCACCGTTTGGAGTTGCTCGCGGGCCACCGGCCAAGTCGCCCTTCGAGTTCAGCAGCGGCTCATCGACCGGCCGGCGTCGTCAGCTAGCGCCAGGTGTCGACGCGGTGAAAGTTCTGGTATGCCCGGCTCGGCGTCGGCCCGCGCTGCCCCTGGTAGCGGGAGCCGGCCTCGGTCGAGCCGTACGGGAACTCCGCCGAGCTGGACAGCCGGAAGATGCACAGCTGGCCGATCTTCATCCCGGGCCACAGCGTGATCGGCAGGTTCGCGACGTTCGACAGCTCGAGCGTGATGTGCCCGGAGAAACCTGGGTCGATGAAGCCCGCGGTGGAGTGCGTGAGCAGTCCGAGCCTGCCGAGCGAGGACTTCCCCTCGAGCCGTCCGGCCAGGTCGTCGGCAAGCTTGACCTGCTCGAACGTGGACCCGAGCACGAACTCGCCGGGGTGCAGCACGAACGGTTCGTCGCCCTCTTTTTCGACCAGCGAGGTCAGCTCGTCCTGCTGCAGCTGCGGGTCGATGTGGGTGTACTTGCTGTTGTCGAACACCCGGAAGTAGCGGTCGAGCCGCACGTCGATGCTGGACGGCTGGACCATGCCGGGATCGAAGGGGTCGATGCCGAGCCGGCCGGCTTCGAGCTCTTTGCGGAGGTCACGGTCACTGAGCAGCACGGATAGAGCCTATCGGGCCGCTCGCCGCGGCCCCAGAACCCCTCCCGCGCGGGGCGCGGCCGAACACCGCGTTCATCCGCGCGAGGTACCGCCGGCGACCGAACGCACCCACCGCTTCCTGCAGCGCGGTGGCCCCGGGCACCAGCAGCCGGACCGTCTCCGCGGCGTAGTTCACCCCGGCCGCGGCCAGCACCGCGGCCTGCGCCACCGGGTTGTCCGGCAACTCGAGGAAGTCGGCGTTGGACCGTCCGAGCACCAGCCGGCTGATCGCCGAGTGCACCCCGACATTGACCTGGGCCAGCACCTTGCCGAGCGGACCGCGCCCCTCGCCGATCGCCGCGTGCGTGTCGACCAGGGCGCGCGCCAGCCGCTTCGAATCGTCGTCCGGAACGAACTCGGTGACGGCGAGCAGCCAAAGCAGCCGCCACGCGTCGTCCTCGTCGGCGGGAAGCAGCTCGTCCGCGACGCCCATCAGCCAGCCGACGTAGCGCCAGAGGTGGAGGATGTCGGCCTTCTCGCGGGCGGAATAGCGGAGGCCGAGCAGTTGCGTGCCGAAGACGTAAACCAGGGAGAAGAGCAGCAACGTGCCCGCGGTCTGCACCTGGTTGACGGGCCGGTCCCACCGCTCGTAATCCCAGTCCGGCCGACGGTTCATCGCGCGCCGGACCTGCGCGTGCACCAGCCGGATCCGCAGCGCGGCCTGGTAGCCAGTGCCGTGCCGGACGAGCGCGCCCGGCGTGGTGACGTCGATCCACCAGGCAGCGGTCTCGACCAGCCGGCGCGGAGCACGGTGCTCGATCTCACCAGTGCCGACCAGGGACTTCGTCGCACGCGAGGCGAGATAGCCGCCCATCAGCGACATGTCGCCGAGCGGGAAGAGACCGAGCAGCCCGGCCCGGGTGATCGCCCGCGCGCCACGGTCCAGACGGACCGGGTCGACCCAGTACGGGGTGGCTTCGGTCTGGTCCCGGAAGGCTCGGAGGGCAGGCGGGAGATCAGGAGTTGTCCGGCCGGCGAGGACTCTGTCGACGAGGTCGTTGGGGTCGCTGCTGGGTCGCTTGGCGCCGGGTCGGCCATTGTCCTGGCTCTTGCCGTGCCGGTTGTCCTGCTGGTGGAGCCACTCGACTACCGCGTCGGCAAGGGCGTCTTCCTGCTGAGCGAACTCGCGCAGCCGGGCAACCTGGGCTGCATCGGCCTTGGCCGTCCGCGCCCGCGCGGCCAGCCGGAATCCGCCTTGGCGGAACAACTCGGGCTCGTCCATCGCACACCTCCGCGCCGTAGCTGACAATGAGTGTTGTCACATCGGCCGCGGACGTCAACCAGTGCCCCGCTGGACACCGGGGAGGCGCGAATGTGTATGCTGGCGGAGCACTGCGGATGTAGTTCAATGGTAGAACATCAGCTTCCCAAGCTGAATACGCGGGTTCGATTCCCGTCATCCGCTCTCAGAGCGAAGCCCCAGGTCACACAGTGTCTACTGTGGACATGGGGCTTCACTATGTCGGCGGATCGGCTCAGCCTGGACAACCTCACCGCCCGCAACGCCGTCGCGCGGATGGCCGGAGTCGCTAGCCGGGAGTAGTCCCGGCGTTGTTGCAGCCACGACCGTTGTCCCGGTAGCGAGCACAACCGCATTACCCCCGGACCAGCCTCAGCTCAGCCCGTGCTGCCTGCCCGTTCCCGCCGCACCACGGCCCGGCTATGCCGCATCCGCCATGACCTTCGCGGACGGTTCCGCTGCCCTGCGGTGAAACCAGTACAGCCCGCACAGCATTGCCAGCCAGCCGACACCGACCGCGAGTGCCAGCCGGGTGTCGTCGGCGAATGCCATCACCACGAAGATGAACACCATGAACACCATGGTCAGGATCTGGCCGACCGGCCAGAACGGTACCGGGAACGCGCGCGACTCCAGGTCCGCGGCGGGCAGGTGGCGTCGGGCTTGGTAGTGGGTCAGCAGGATCATGAACCACACCCACACCGTCGCGAAGGTGCCGACCGACGCGATCAGCAGGAAGGCGCTGTCCGGCAGCAAATAGTTCAGCACGACCGCCAGGCTCAGCGCGGCCGCGACCACCAGAACTGTCATCCACGGGATGCCGTTGCGCGTCACCCGCGCCATTGCCGCGGGGGCCTGGCCGCGCTTGGCCAGACCGTAAATCATCCGGCCGGCGCCGAAAATGTCGCTGTTGATCGCCGACAGCGCTGCCGTCACCACGACGATGTTCAGCACCGTCGCGGCGGAATGCAGGCCGAGGCCGGCGAAGATCTGCACGAACGGGCTGCCGGTGGTGCTGATCGTGTTCCACGGGTTCAGCATCATGATGATCGCCAGCGTCGCCACGTAAAACAGCAGTACCCGCACCGGAACCGTGTTGACCGCCTTGGGCATCGCGGTGCGCGGGTCTTCCGACTCGGCCGCGGTCAGGCCCAGAATTTCCGTGCCGCCAAAGGCGAACATCACCAGGGCGAACGAGCCGAGGAAACCGGCGAAGCCGTTCGGGAACCAGCCGCCTTGCGACCACAGGTTGCTGACGCCGCCGCCGGCCGACGCGGTGCCGGCACCGAAGGCCAGAATCGCCGCGCCGCCCAGGATCATCGCGACGATGGCGACCACCTTGACCAGCGTGAACCAGAACTCCAGTTCCCCGTACACCCTTACGCTCACCAGGTTCGCCGCGGCGATCACCAGAATGGTCAAGACCACCCAGATCCAGCGCGGCACGTCCGGGAACCAGAATCCCATGTAGACCGCGAGCGCGGTGACGTCCGCGACGCAGACGATCACCATTTCGAAGGCGTAGGTCCAACCGGTCAGAAACCCCGCCAGCGGGCCGAGATGCTTACGCGCGTACTCACCGAACGAACCCGGCGCGGGGTCGTTCACCGCCATCTCGCCGAGCGCGCGCAGCACGAAGAAGATCGCCGCGCCGCCGATGAGATAGGCGATCAGCACCGACGGACCGGCTTTGGCGATGGTGTCCGACGAGCCGTAGAACAACCCGGTGCCGATCGCCGAACCCAAGGCGATGAACCGGATATGCCTGCCGTTCAACCGACGGCTCAGCCCCTCCGGCCCGGTTTCCCCGGACTTCGTCGTCATCGACGCACCTCCCGATTTCGGCGGCCCCGCAGCGCATCTGCGCGCGGCGGGTCGGCACAGTAGAACCGAACCGGCCACGGCCGCCCAACCGGCGACACCGGGAAAGCGTCTGTCATCTCAGACGGTCCACAATGGACCAAGCGGCGTCAGCCCTCGACCAGCTCCCAGGGTGCTCCCGGCTCCGCCCGGTCGAACACCTGCCCGGGTGCGGCGAGCAGCGCCTCCGCGACGTCCGGGTACAGCCGCACGACGTGCTCCAGTTCCAGGCCCTCCACCTCGAAGTCCTCCGCCTCCGGGACCTCGAAGCCGACGAACAGCCAGGTGCCGTCCTGCTCGCGCACGACCTGACGCACCGCCCGCGCCGAGCCGTCCGACGCCGCGATTTCGGTCAGTCCGGTGCTCAGCTGCACCTCTTCGACCGGGGAACCGGGGTGTGTCCAGGCCGCGACGCGGGCGTCCCGGTGCTCGCGGTCCTCGTCCTCGTCGTCCGAATCGGACACCGAGCTGAGCAGCCAGGTGGACCGGTCCGGGTCCCAGTCGGCGGCCATTCCGGCCGGCACGTCGCCGAGCACGGCCAGCTGCGGCAGCAGGGCGAGCGCCTCCCGCAGGTCCATCGCGCCGAACAGCTCGCGGTTGACGGCCATGTCCTCTTCGAACTCGGCACCGTCGCTGATGAACCAATCGTCGTCATCGTCGAGCACGACGAACGCCAGCCGGTCCGGGTGCTGCACCAGCTCGTGCGCGATGATCACCGGGGACTGCGGGTCCTGTCGCAGCGGCCATTCCTCGGACATGTTCACTTCCCGTCTTCGATCATCTGAATCCACTCGGCGTCCGGCGCCTCGCGGTAGAACACCTCGCCCGGTTCGGCGTCCAGCAGCTCGACCACCTCCGGATACAGCGCGGCGACGTGGCCCAGCTCCAGGGTGTCGACCTCGACATCGGACTGCTCATCCGGATCCGGCACCTCGAAGCCGACGAACAACCACGTCCCGTCGTCCTCGCGGCTGAGGTAGCGCACGGCCCGGGCCGGCGCGTCGGCCGCGGCGGAAATCTCAGTCAGCCCGACGCTGACGTTCGCTTCCGCCATCGGCGAGCCGGGGTGCACCCACTCGGCGAGCCGGGCCTCCCGGTACTCGCGGGCGTCGGCGTCGCCGTCCGGCTCGTCCGGCGAGAGCAGCACCCAAGTCGTGCGCTCGGCGTCCCAGATCGCGCCCATCCCAGCGGGCAGCCCGGCCAGCGCGGTCACCTGCGGCAGCAGGTCGACGACGTCGTGCAGGCACATCGACGCGTAGTGTTCTTCGTCGAGGTCGTGCTCGGCGTCGTCGCCGACGAGCCAGCCGTCCTCGTCGTCGGCCAGGACGTGGTCCAGCTTCCCTGGATCGTCCAGCAGGCTCCGTGCGACGAGCACCGCCGTGTGCGCTTCCTGCTCCATCGGCCAATCCTCGGACATGCCCGCTCCCGCCTCGTGTCCGCGTGTGCGCGCCCATCCCACCAGACCGGCCGGGCCGACCGGACAGCGCGTCCTTCCGGCAGGAAATTCCACGAACGTTGGATTATGCTCGACGGCATGGTGCTGCCCAAGAACGTCGCCCGGTTCAACCGCGTGGTCACCAACCGGGTCACGAAACCCTTCGCCGACAAGCTGCCCGGCTTCGGAATCCTCCTCCACCGCGGACGCAAGTCCGGACGGGAATTCCGTACGCCGCTCAACATCTTCCGCACCGACGACGGCTTCGTCGTCGCCCTCACCTACGGCCCGGACACCGACTGGGTGCGCAACGTCCTCGCGGCCGGCGGCGCGGAGGTCATCACGCGCGGCCGTAAATACCGCGTGCGTGATCCAGAACTCGTGCATGATGAGGCCCGCCGACCGATGCCGCCGGGGGTTCGGCAGTTCCTGGGGCTCGTTGGCGTCACGGATTTCCTGATGCTGAAACGAGAATGAGGGAGAACGGATGCTCACCGGGAAGCTGGTGCGGCTGCGCGCGATCGAGCCGTCCGACGCCGAGTCGATCTACAAGTGGATCCACGACCCGGCGGTCGGCGAGTTCATGACCGGCGGCTATCCGCGCTCGCTCGCCCAGCTCCGCAAGAAGGGCGAAGAACGTCCGGCGAATTCCTACGAGGCCGTCGTTCTCGGCATCGAATCCCTTGAAGCGGGCAAGCTGATCGGCATCGTCGACCTGCGCGATGCCAGCCCGGAGACCGGCCGCGCCGAACTCGACATCTACATCGGCGAGACCGACCACTGGAACGGCGGATACGGCACCGAGGCGCTGAAACTCATGTGCCGTTACGGGTTCAACATGATGCGCCTGCACCTGATCGCGCTGTGGGTGGTCGCCGAGAACGAGCGGGCCCGGCACGTGTACCGCAAGGTCGGGTTCGTCGAGGACGGGCGGCATCGAGAATGCCACCGCGGCCCCGACGGCAAGTACCACGACATGTACCTGATGAGCCTGCTCGAACCCGAACTGAACGACTGAGCTATCCCTTGACCTGCCGCTTGCCGTACAGGCTGGCGGCCAGCGTCACGCCGATCGCGGCCAGCACGACCTGGGTGATGATCTCCAGCCAGTCGATGCCCTTGGTGTCGGCGTAGCCAAGGCCGCGCGCGATCGCGGTGCCCAGGAACGCCGCGATGATCCCCACCAGGATGGTCAGCCACCACGGAATGGACTGCTTGCCGGGCGCGACCAGCTTGCCGAGCACACCGAGAATCAACCCGATCACGACCGCGCTGATGATGCCGGAAACCGCCATCTCGAACTCCTCTGCTGGGAAGGGGCTCGGACCGGGATATCCCGGCACGTGCCGTGTCAAACCCCCTCGGAACCGGCATACCCCCAATGGCCCGCCACCGCGACCGCAGACGCGAAAAATGCCCCGGCCCGAACCCGGACCGGGGCATTGTTCGTCAGTGCGCTCAGAACGCGGCTTCGTCCACGTCCATCAGCGCGTTGTCGGCAGCCTCCACGATGGCGCGGCGCGAGGTCAGCTCCGGCAGCACGCTCTTCGCGAAGAACGACGCCACCGCCAGCTTGCCCTCGTAGAACGGCTTGTCCTTGGCCGACGCGCCGTTGTCGAGCTTCGCCAGCGCGACCTCGGCGGCCTGCAGCAGCTTCCAGCCGACCAGCAGGTCGCCGACCGACATCAGCAACCGCACGGTGTGCTGACCGACCTTGTTGATGTTCTGCGGGTCCTCCTGCGACGAGGTCAGGAAGCCGATCAGCGAACCCAGCATCGCCTGGGTGTCCTCGAGAGCCTGCTTGAGCAGCGCACGCTCGTTCTTCAGCCGGCCGTTGCCCGCTTCAGACTCGATGAACTTGGTGATCTCGCCGGCGACGAACGCGAGCGACTGGCCCTTGTCCCGGACGATCTTCCGGAAGAAGAAGTCCAGCGACTGGATGGCCGTGGTGCCCTCGTACAGGGAGTCGATCTTCGCGTCGCGGATGTACTGCTCGATCGGGTAGTCCTGCAGGAAGCCGGACCCGCCGAGGGTCTGCAGCGACTGCACGAGCTGCTCGGTGGCGCGCTCGGAGCCGACGCCCTTGACGATAGGCAGCAGCAGGTCGTTGACGCCGTGCGCCAGCTTCAGGGACGCTTCGTCGCCCTCGCCGGTCCACAGCTGGTCCTGGAAGGACGCGGTGTACAGGTAGATCGCGCGCAGGCCCTCGGCATACGCCTTCTGCAACATCAGCGACCGGCGCACGTCCGGGTGGTTCGTGATGGTGACCCGCGGCGCGGCCTTGTTCAGCATGTTCGGCAGGTCGGCGCCCTGCACGCGCTCCTTGGCGTACTCGAGCGCGTTGAGGTAGCCGGTGGACAGCGTGGCGATCGCCTTGGTGCCGACCATCATCCGGGCGTACTCGATGACCTGGAACATCTGCGCGATGCCGTCGTGCACCTCGCCGAGCAGCCAGCCCTTGGCCGGAGTGCCGTGCTGGCCGAAGGTCAGCTCGCACGTGGTGGACGCCTTGATGCCCATCTTGTGCTCGACGTTGGTGACGAAAGCGCCGTTGCGCTCGCCGAGCTCGCCGGTCTTCGAGTCGAAGTGGAACTTCGGGACCAGGAACAGCGACAGGCCCTTGGTGCCCGGCTTGGTCTCGATGCCGGGACCCTCGGGACGCGCCAGCACCAGGTGCATGATGTTCTCGACCATGTCGTTCTCGGCCGAGGTGATGAACCGCTTCACGCCGTCGATGTGCCAGGAGCCGTCCTCCTGCTGGACGGCCTTGGTACGACCGGCGCCGACGTCCGAACCGGCGTCCGGCTCGGTGAGCACCATGGTGGCGCCCCAGCCGCGGTCGATCATCAGCTGCGCCCAGTGCTTCTGCTCTTCGGTGCCGTTCTTGTCCACGATCATGGCGAAGTTCGGGCCCGCCATATACATGAACAGCGGGGCGTTCGCGCCGAGGATCAGCTCGGCGGCGGCCCACTGCACCGTCGGGGGCAGGCCGAAGCCGCCCAGCTCGTTGGTGAGACCCAGCCGCCACCATTCGCCGTCGACCAGCGCCTGGTAGCTCTTCTTGAACGACTCGGGGATCGTCACGCTGAAGGTCTTGGGGTCATAGACCGGCGGGTTGCGGTCCGCGTCGGCGTAAGACTCGGCGAGCGGGCCGACGGCGAGCTTGTTCAGCTCCGACAAGACGCCGCGGGCGGTTTCCTCGTCCGATTCGGCGAGGACACCCTTGCCGAGCCGGTCCTGCACGCCGAGTACCTCGAAGAGGTTGAACTCCAGGTCTCGGACGTTGCTTTTGTAGTGGCCCATGTCGTCACTCCGTGTCGTGTTCGGCTTTCCGGCCGGGCACTGGCTCCCTTACTCGCCGGTAACATCAGGATATTACCTACGAGTAACCAGAGCAAGCGAAACCGCCCTTCCAGTAGTGCCGATTCGCTCGAAATGACGGTGCCGACCAGCGTGACGAGATCACCGGGTGCTGCGCGCCACGGCCTCCTGCACGGCCGGGGAGCCGGCACTGTCGTCAAGCTGGGGGACCAGGATGCCGCTGCGGAACGCGATGGTCACCGCGTGTGTCCGGTCGCGGGCGGAAAGTTTGCGCAGAATGCTTTTCACGTGCGTCCGGACGGTCTCTACGGACAGGAAGAGCAGCTTCGCGATCGCCGAGTTTTCGAGCCCTTCGGCGACGAGCTGGAGAACCTGGTATTCGCGCCGGGAGAGCGGCATGCCGCCCTTCGCCGGAACGATGTTCGTGCCGGTCGGCGCGGCTCTTGGCGACGGCTCGCGTTTAGGCCGGGCAGTGAGCGCGGACAACGCCGGGTCGATGTAGCGGCGGTCGTGGTGCGCCCGCCGGACCGCCTCGGCCAGCCGCCGGGAATCGACCGCGCGCGGCACGATCGCGTGCGCCCCGGCCCCGATCGCGGCCGCGAGGTACTGCTGGGTGCGGTTGGTGTCGCGCACGAGGGTGACCAGAACCAGCGCCGGGTCGCCCGCGTTGAGCAGTTTGGCGAGGTGGCAGTTCGGGTCGAGCGCGGAGTCCAGGATGACGACGTCCGGGCGTACCTGCTCGCACAGCTGCATGGCGGCGTGATGGCTGGCCGCCTGTCCGGACCAGTGCAACCCGAGAGTGCGGTGCACCATCGAAGCGATCCCCTCGCGAAAAATCGGAATGGGGTCGACCACGGCGACTCCCAGGCTGCGTCCGCCGGCCGGCTGCCCGGCCGTCATGGGCGTTCGGTGGGACTCGATGCCACGCATCTCGGTCCTCCGTCCTCGTGGTCGCTCCCGGTGACCGGCACACCCCCTCGGCGTACCGACCGGTCCCCCCTGCCGGAACCGGCCGGGAGCGACACCTTGTCCCTGGTTCGACTCCGCCGAGAGCAGCTTGTGACGCGGTTTCCCCCTCATGGCCGTAACGGCCGGTCTCAGCAAACTCTGAGTAGAATTTTGGCCTCGAGCTGCGGGGTTTCAGCCCAGCGAGGCGGCCATCCAGCGGGTTATCTCTACTGAGGGTTTAACCGCTCAGGTGAATCTGCGGTCACTGCCCGTACCCGCAACCGAGCGAACTCCTCGGCGAGGGTTTGCGGACTCCAATGGGCGTTCAAGCCGCTCGGATTGGGCAGCAACCAGACCTTCGTGGTCCCTATTGTCCGATTCTGTGGTCCGACTTCGGCGTGCCGCTCGCCGAACGCGACCCGATAGGCCGTGATGCCCACCACAGCGAGCCAGCGCGGCCGGTACTTCTCGACCTTCCGGGCGAGGATCTCGCCGCCTTCGCGGAGTTCGTCGTCAGTGAGCTCGTCGGCGCGGGCGGTGGTCCGGGCTACCACGTTGGTGATGCCCAAGCCGAGGTCGAGGAGTTGGCGCTGCTCTTCGGGGCGGAGGAGCCGCGGAGTGAAGCCGCTGGCCTGGAGCGCGGGCCAGAAGCGGTTGCCCGGACGCGCAAAGTGGAAGCCGACGGCACCGGAGTAGAGGCCCGGGTTGATGCCGCAGAAGACCACGTCGAGACCCGGGGCGAGGACGTCCGGGATGGTCTTGCCGTAGGCGGCGGCCTGCTGGGCTTTGGTCGGTTTCTCGAGCATGTGCCCAGTCTGGTGGACACCGATGCCGCGACAGCTGTGGTCAGACCCCGACCGCCGCGTTGTCCGCACGATCTCCGCTCGCGGGGTAGCGCCCCGACCATCGGCCTCGGTACCCTTTGTGATCTCTCGCACAACGGCGTCGACGAGGAGAGCACATGCAACTCTGGCTCGTGCTCGGGCTGGTAGCCCTGATCATCGCCGTCGCTTCACTGATCGTGATCCTCGAAGATCGTCGCGCCGCGAAGCAGGCGGCGATCGCCCGCCGGGCTCGGTTAGCGCGTCTGGGCGAGGTCGACCCGCTCGCTCCGGGCCGGCTCCAAGCGGAGCGTTGAAGAGATCGGCCGGATGGCGAGCAGCAGCGCACCGGCCAGCCAGCCGAGACCGGCACCGAAGGTGTTGGTCATGAGGTCGTCGACATCGAAGATTCGGTAGACGAACGGCGCGGTCCCGAAGTTCGCGGTGAGCTGGGTGATCTCGATGGCGAGTGAGGCCGCGGCGCCGATCGCCACCGCACCGACCACGCCACGCCGCCACAGCACCCGGGCGAAGAAGCCCAGCGGGACGAACAGCAGCACGTTCATCGCTGCCTGCTGGAAGGTCTGAGTGGTGAACCAGTGCGCGGCGGACAGGCCGTGCTTCGCCAGCTCGGTGTGGATGTCGGTGACCCACTGGAACGGCACCAGCTGCACGGTCTGCTCCAGCCGGCGGCTGTTCGGGCCGGGCAGCGGAAGGAAGACGACCGCCAGGGTCATGCAGCCGTAGAGCACGACCGCCGCCGTGGTGACCAGGCTGCGCAGCTGCGGCCGGCCGTGCCGCGCGAACTGGAGCACCAGCTGCGGAATCAGGATCGTCGCCCACACGGCGAGGAACCCGATGAACCCGTACTGCAGGGCGGTGACCTGTGCGTTCGTCATACCGAGAACGCTATTGATCTTGCCGGTCGAGCACTTCGGTCGAAGAGCCGGAGGCGTCGGGGCAGGGGTCGGCCGAATGGCCGAGGGCCTGCCGTCCGATCGGCCAGCCGAGCTCACCCCGGCCGCACCGGCCTTCGCAAAGCAACGCAAAGCGGTCCAAAGTTACCGAAACTTTTACCGCTACCCCGCTTTCTGCCCTGGCCAGGACCGTCCATTTTGGGCAGACTGCTCCGCCGGGCGTCCGTACAGGGGAATCGGACGCGAACACCGGAGGGAACATGAAGCTTTTTACCCGGCTCGCGGCGACCGCCGCGGCCGCCTTGGCCGCTGCCGCCGTCACGAGCGTGCCCGCGGAGGCCGCGCAAACGACTGATGTCCGGATCATCGCGCTCAACGACCTGCACGGGAACCTCGATCCACCGGCCGGTTCGAGCGGCAAGATCACGCTGCCGGACGGGAGCAAGGTGGACGCCGGCGGCGCGGCGTACCTCGCGACGCACGTGCACCAGCTCGAATCCCAGGTGCGCAACTCGATGGTGTTGTCCTCGGGCGACAACATCGGCGCGTCGCCGATCATCTCGGCGCTGTTCCACGACGAGCCGACGATGGACTTCCTCAACACCATCGGCGTGAAGGCGTCGGTCGTCGGCAACCACGAGTTCGACGAGGGCTACCAGGAACTGATGCGGATGCAGTTCGGCGGCTGCAACAAGACCGACGGCTGCCAGTTCCGCAAGACCTACGACGGCGCGCGCTTCCCGCTGCTCGGGTCCAATGTGTACTTCGACAACGGGCTGCCCGCGCTGCTGCCGTTCAGCATTCAGGTTTCGGGCGGCGTGCCGGTCGGCATCATCGGCGCGACGCTGAAGGACCTGCCGTCGGTGGTCACCCCGGCGGCGATCAAGGGCCTGAAGTTCGGCGACGAGGTCGAGGCGATCAACCGGACCGCGAACATCCTGGACAAGCTCGGCGTCAAGGCCCAGGTCGTGCTGCTGCACCAGGGCGACGAGGACCAGCCCGGCGCCGGGCCCAACGACTGCAAGGTGCAGCCGAACGGCGAGGCCGCGACGATCGCGAAGAACGTCACGCCGGAGGTCGACGCGATCTTCACCGCGCACAGCCACCAGCAGTACAACTGTGTGATCAACGATCCGGCCGGCCAGCCGCGCCCGGTGATCCAGGGCGCCTCGTTCGGCCGGCTGCTCTCGGTCGTCGACCTGAAGATCGACCGGCGCACGCGCGACGTGATCCGGTCGCAGACCAAGGCGCACAACGAGATCGTCACGCGCGACGTCACGCCGGACGCGGGCGTGCAGAAGCTGGTGGACGAGGCCCGGACCAAGGCCGCGCCGATCGCGAACAAGCAGGTCGGCACCATCACCGCGGACCTTCCCGCGGCCGGCGGCCCGTCCGGCGAATCGCCGCTCGGCGACGTGCTCGCGGACGGCCAGCTGGAAGCGACGAAGTCGAACAACGCGGTGATCGCGATGACGAACCCCGGCGGCATCCGCGCCGACCTCACCTACAAGTCCTCGCCGGCGGGCGAGGGCGACGGCGTGGTCACCTACGGCGAGGCGTTCACCGTGCAGCCGTTCTCCAACATCATGCAGACGATCACGCTGACCGGCGCGAACCTGAAAAGCGTGCTGGAACAGCAGTGGGGCCAGTCCGGCGGCACGAAGATCCTGCAGATCTCGTCGTCGCTGCACTACACCTACTCGGCCTCGGCCGCGGTCGGCTCGAAGGTTTCGAACATCACCGTCAACGGGACCCCGGTCGACCCGGCCGGCAAGTACCGGGTGTCGGTGAACAACTTCCTCGCCGCCGGCGGGGACGGCTTCACCGAGTTCACCAAGGGCACCGACCTGGCCGGCGGCCCGGTGGACCTGGACGCGTTCCTCGCCTACCTCGGGGCGCACCCGAAGCTCGCGCCGCCGCCCGCGGACCGGATCACCGCGGCCGCGTAACTTCGGCGAGCAGGTCCGGGAAGGGCACCTTGCGGTAAGCTAAGTCCCGCAAGGGGCCCTTCCCGGCTTTCCGGCGCCTGCCCCTGCCTCGGCTCAGCAAATGACCATCGGCTGCGGCGAATACGTCGTGGTGCGGCTCTCCTCGCGGACCTCGGCCCCGCTGGCCAGGTCGTAGAACACCCGGGTATCGGTGACGGTGAACCCGGACTCGCCTGGCGAAGCCACGCACGTGCCGCCCTGGCCTGGGCCGACCTGGACCGTCGGCGGCACCTCGTTCGAAGGCGCGCCGGTACGGCCCTCGACGCGATAGTGCTTGGTACCCCAGATCTTCACCGTCACCGAACCGCCGCTCGAGCTGGCCTGGATCGCGAAACCGGTCGGGTCGCTGGCGGTGATCTTGAGGTCGATCGCGTTGCCGGAGCTGTCCACCGCGGCCGCGTCGCGACCGGCCGGATAGCGGTTGACGAAGTGGTCGTGCCCGGCGTGGCCGCCATCGGCCAAACCGGCCAGGTAAGCCGCGTTGTACAAAGTGGACGAAAGCTGGGACAAGCCACCGCCTGCCACGGACGGGCCGGTGCCGTCCTCGTCCACCGGCGCGGACGCGTAGCCGCCGCCCCGATAAGCGTTGAGGCTGAACGATTCTCCTGGTTTCACCAGCACACCGTTGATCCGGCTGGCCAGCGACGCCACGTTCCCCGCCGCGTCGCCGGTCAAGCCGCCAGTGGTGTATTCGCCGACGACTTCCTTGATTCCCAGCGCGTTCGCGCCGTCGGTGGTGAGCGCCGGGTGTTTCACGTCGTAAGCGACCGGCATGTCACGCCCGGTCGGCTTCGCCAGCGTGCCGGTCAGCGCCTGAAACGTGGTGGCCCAGTTGATCTTCCGGCCGTCCTCGGACGGAGTGACGGTCGGCGCGCCGGAGGCGAAGGTGATCTGCGCGTCCTTGCCGTCGGTCTCGGTCGTCGCCAGCTCCGGCTGCACGACGGAACGCAACTTCTCCTGGTCGATCCGCAGGTCGAGGCTGCCGCCCGGTCCCGGTTCGAACTGGAACGACGACGCGATCGCGGACGGCTGCAGGACGCTGTCGCGGCCTTCGCCGTGCAACACCACCGGTGCCGACACCGCCGGCTTGACCACGCTGTCCAGCAAGGAATGCACACCCGCCGAGGTCGTCCGCGGCGGCGTCACCGCCATCTTGAGGGTTACCCCGCGCGGCGAAAGCCAGTCCGTCACCACCGCCTGCACGGCCGCCGGGACATCGGCCAGCTGCTGGCCCTGGCGCGGCTCGACCGGGGACGCGGTGACCAGGTCCGGGCCGTTCGGCATGAAGTTGATGCTGCCTTCGACCAGCGGATGGTTGAGCTTCTGGGCGGCGAGTCCGCGCACCGCGTCGGCGACCTGCAGCTGATCGTTGCGGCTCACGATGCCGACGTCGCGGGTGGTGAAAAACGACAAGAACCGGGTGATCGGGCTCCACGGCTGGTGCCCGGCCTGGGCCAGCGTGCCCGGCCAGTCGAGGCCGAGCCCGGAATCGGCGGGCACCAGAGGCGCGGTGACATCGCCCGCGTGCACCTGCACCGGCTGGGTGAGCCGGGGCTGGAGTTCGGAGTGCAGCTTGGCCTCGGCGTCGGCGTAGCTCAGGCCGCCCACGTCGATCCCGGCCACCTGCACGCCGCGCGGCACGTCGCCGGCGCTGGTCATCAGGTCGATCGCGTACAGCAGGACGAACAGTCCGAGCAGGCAGCCGACGATCATGAAGCTCTTGCCGACGCGTTTGCGGAAACGGCGGAAGGCGGTGTCCGGCGGCGGGGGCGCGTCCGCCACCGAGAAGATCTCGGTGGCCAGGTCGGATTCGCCGGCCAGGCCCGGGTCGCCCAGCAGGTCGTCGCTCAGCAGGTCGTCGGCGAAAAACGCTGACGAGCGGTCTTCCTCGCGCAACGCCTGCCTCCCCGGGTACGGGAGCTACAGGTAGAGCCCCGTGCCGTGTTCGGTCCGCTCCGTGGCCACCGCGTGGATGTCGCGTTCGCGCATCACCAAGTGGCCCTCGCCCTGGATCTCAACCTCGAGCTGGTCCTCCGGATTGAAGAGGACCCGGTCGCCCGGCTTGACGTTCCGCACGCTGTTGCCGACACCCAGTACATCACCCCAGGACAGCCTGCGCGCGACTTGCGCGGTCGCGGGGATCACAATTCCGCCACTGCTGCGACGCTCGCCTTCCTCCGGTGACAAGCGCACGAGCACGCGGTCGTGGAGCATCTGAATCTCGAGCTTGGGCGTGTCCGGCACGCCAACCATGCTACTTACCCGCGGCGGCCTTGGGTTCGCCCGCCATCATCAGGCTCAGCACCCGCCCCCCTTCGCTCTCGAAGCGCACCGGCACGCCCCAGTCCTGCCGGGTGATCCGGCACACCGGGTGCTCACCGCCCTCGTCGCAGCTGGCGGCCTGCGCCACCACCTGCAGCACGCCCTCGGTCGCGCCCTCGGCGAACCGGATCCGGCGGGTCAGATCGGTACCGACCCCCGCGCCGTCGGCCAGCAGTTCCGGCGGGGACGACGTGATCTCCAGCCGCGTCGACGGGCCGTACCGCTCGTCCAGCTTCTCGCCCGGCGGCGGAGCGAAGATGACGGAGAACTCGACGTCGCCGGTGGCCAGCACGGTCGGCGGCCGCTGCACGGCCTGGCGGGTGCCGGCGACCGCGGTGGCCCGCCCGTCACCGCCCAGCGGCGTCAGCCGGTTGCCAGCCGACTCGACGACGTACAGCTCGCCGTCATGGCGCACCAGTCCTTGCGGCTCGGCGAAGCCAGTGGCGAGCGTCGTAACGTCGCGGGTGAACGAGTCGTAGCGGCGAATCGCGCCGTTGTAGGTGTCCGCGATCGCGATCCGGCCGTCAGGCAGCACCGCTAGGCCAAGCGGATGCTGCAACAACGCTTGCTCGGCCGGTCCGTCGGCATGACCGAAGGTGAACAAGTCCGCGCCGACCGCGGTGTGCACCGCGAACGACTCGCCGGACGGCTCGATCCAGCGCAGCGCCGAGGTCTCCGCGTCGACGAACCAGAGCTTCTGGCCGTCCGCGGCGAACCCGGACGGCTGCGCGAAGAACGCCTCGTGCACGTCGCCGTCGCGCAGGCCCTCGACGGTGGTGCCCGCGAACCGGCGGACGTCGCCGGACACCGGGTCGAAGACGCTCAGCGTGTGGTTGCCCGCCATCGCGACGACCACGCCGCCGGCCGGTCCCCACCAGATCACGTCCCACGGGCTAGTCAGGTCGATGTCCAGCGCTTTTCCGGTGTCGACGCCGTCGCGCCACTGGTTTCCGGTGCCGGCAACGGTTCTCACCTCGCCGGTGTTCAGGTCCAAGCCGCGCAGCCGGTGCCCGGCAGTGTCCGCGACGATCGCGTGATAGCCGGCCCGTTCGGCGACCTCGTTGGGCAGCAAGGCGATCCCGGACGGTTCGGCGAACTCGGCCAGGTCGAACGGCCCGTCCTGAGTGCCCCGCACCCCGCGGCCGAACCGGCGGATGACCGTCTCGCCGTCGGACGCGAACTCGACGATCGAGTGGTGCCCGGTGTCCGCGACCAGAATCCGCCCGCCCGCGGTGACCACGGCCTTGCTGGGAAACCGCAGCTCCGAACGCTGTTCCTCGACCGGTACGTACGGGCTGCCGCCACGGCGCAGCGTGCCCTTCGCCTCGTGCTTGACGACCAGGTCGGCGATCACCCGGCGTAGCGCTTCGCCGTGGCCCTCGCCAGCCGCGACGTGCACGACGTAGCCCTCGGGGTCGACCACGACCAGCGTCGGCCAGGCGCGGACCGCGTACTGCGACCACAGCTGCATCTTCGGGTCGTTGACGACCGGATGGTGCACCTCATACCGGCGCACCGCGGCTTCGATCGACGCGCGTTCGCCCTCGTGCAGGAACTTCGGCGAGTGCACGCCCACGGTGACCAGCACGTCCGCGAATTCCTGCTCCAGCGGGCGCAGTTCGTCCAGGACGTGCAGGCAGTTGATGCAGCCGCTGGTCCAGAAGTCCAGCAGCACCACGCGGCCGCGCAGCTCGGCGAGTTTGAGCGGGCGGCCGCCGGTGTTGAGCCAGACGTCGCCGGTCAGTTCGGGCGCGCGCACGCGAGCCTGCCGCGGCGGCTGCGGTGGGGAAGTCACGGAACGAGTGAACTACATTTGGTGACGCTGTGTTCCGTCAATCGCGGTCGGAGAGAAGAACCTCACCCCGCCGAGGGAGCGGATTCCTCCGAAAAAGGACGCGCGGGCGCGGGCTCGGGCTCCGTACGCTTCAGGCATGTCACGAGTTCAGCCGGCCGACGCCTTCACCGCGGAGGAGGCCCGCATCCTGCAGCAGAATCTCGGCGAGCCCGTGCGGCCCGGCCTCACGCCCGCCGAACTGAGCGACGTCGAGAACCAGTTCGGCTTCACCTTTTCCGACGACCACCGGGTATTCCTCACCGCGGGCGTGCCGGTCGGCGACCGCTGGCCGGACTGGCGCCGCGGCGACCCGGACCAGCTGCGCAAACGCCTCGACTGGCCGGTCGACGGCGTGCTCTACGACGTCGAGCACAACCACCTGTGGCTGCCCGAATGGGGCGAACAGCCGCGCTCGATGTGCAACGCGCTCGCGGTCGCCCGCCGCCACCTGGCGACGGTGCCGCAGTTGGTGCCGGTGTGCGGGCACCGGTATCTGCCCGCCGGCGCCGGGTCCGGGTATCCGGTGTTGTCCGTGTACCAGACGGACATCGTCTATTACGGCTGGGACCTGCGCAGCTACCTGCGCCACGAGTTCGGCGGCGAGCCGCTTGGCGAGGAACCGGCGGGCGGCGTCCGCGAGATCGAGTTCTGGTCCCGTTTCGTGGAGTGAGCGCTATTCGAGCTGGTGCTTCACCCGGGCCAGGGTCTGCTCGATGTTGACCCGGTTGGTGACCGAACGGTCCTTCACCCCGGTCGCCACCACGGTGAGCGGGGCGAACCAGCCCGGCCGGGTGTCCCACATGCTCTCGGTGATCCGGCAGCCGTCGCCGGCCGGTTCGATCAGGTACTCCCAGCGAGAGACCGGGATCGGCCCGAGCGCGACGTCGAAGGCGAACCGCCGGCCCTCGTCCGCCGCGGTGACCGTGACGGTGGTCGACCAGCGCCGGATCCCGCGCCGGTTCGTGCCGCGGAAGCGCGCGCCGACCGCCGGGCCAGTAGCGCCGCCGAGCCAGCGGTGCCCGCAGTACTCGGTGGTCACGCCCGCGAGCGCGCCCGGGTCGCTGACCAGCGCGTATACCTGTTCCGGAGTAGCTTTGACCTCGATGTCACCGCTCGCATCAGGATTCACATACCCAGAGTATGCGATCAGGTCTCCCGGCGCAGCATCCGGCTTACGCCGGCCGCGACGGTCGAGGCCAGGATCCAGCCGGACGCCGTGAAGCCGGCCGACATCCAGTTGTCGGCCCCGTGCATGTACCAGCGCGACTTGTTGCCGAAGTCGACGATCGGCACCAGCAGATCGGCGGTGTAGATCACCGGGTTCCACTGCAGGCCGGTGTCCTGCTGGTTGACGACGCAGCGCGGGCCGTTGGCCATCAACCGGCCGGAATGGTCGTTGACGCAGTCGTCCTTGCCGAGGCCGAACCACAGGCTGCCCAGCACCAGCAGGGTGAACAGCCAGCCGAGTGCCCGCACCGGGCGGTAGCCGTAGCCGACCATCGACCGCTGCAGCCAGCTCCACACGCGGACGCCCGGGCCGAAGATCTTGAAGCCTTTGGCCAGCGCCTCGTACCGGAACTGCTGCTTGCGCAACGCGACGGTCGAGGCGTGCTCCTCGTTTCCGGCCGCGCGCAGGGTGGCGGCGAGCTGGTCATACGGCCCGGGCCGGTAGCCGCGCATCGCCTTGCTGAGCAGCTCGATCCGCCGGTCCAGCGCGCGGTCGTCATCGAGCGCGATGCCTTTTTTCAGCGCGTCGTAACGGAAATCTTCCAGTTCGAGGCCGTCACTGGCCGCCCAGATCTCCTCGTTGTCGGAGAGCGCACCGCAATGCGCGCGCCGCAGCCGCACCGATCCGGCCGGCGGCTCGGTGGGAGCGAGAACGAACTCGTCCGCCGTGACGTCGCTGGCGTCGAGCGCGATCCCGTGCGAGGCAAGCGATCCGATCTTCGCTCCGGTCAGGTCGAGGCGCCGCGCGATCTGCGCCCCGTCGAGGTTCACGCCGCCCTCGGCCAGAAACGGCCGGTCCTTGTGCTCGGTCAGCACGAGGTCGCGCCCGATCCGCGCGGTACGCACGTCGAGCGAGAAACTGCTGGACGTCCGCTGCCCCGGATCGGTCAGCAGCGTGCCGAACATGTTGACACTGCCGCCGATCTCCGCGCCCTGCAACCGAAGCGTGCCCTGCACGGTGGCGTCGGTGAGCTGGAAATTCCCGGAGATCTTCGCCCGGCGCGCGGAAAACGCGTCCCGGCCCGGATGCTGGAACATCGAATTCCAGGCGAGGAAATTCCCGCCGACCGTGATGTCGGAGAGACGCAGCTGCCCGATCGGGACCCGCAGGCTGGTCGCCTCGATGTCCCCGCCGATCGTCGACCCGTCCAGATGCAACGCCCGGTCGTAGTACGGCGGCGCCTGCCCGCGCGCCATCGTGATCTCGGCCCCGGCCAGCCGCAGCGACCCGCCGATCCGCGCGTTGACCATCCGCAGCGTGCCGAACGCGTGCAGCCCGTCGGACAGCTCGACATTCCCGTCCACCTTGAGCCGGTCCGCGACCAGCGCCGGCCGCGGATCCAGGTACGGATCGCCGGACTTCCACGCGTCCACCACGATCGGCCCGTTCTGGTTGACCGACAGCTGCGCCTCGCGCAGCACGATGTCACTGTCCACAGTGGCGCTCGGAAGGTAGAGCACACCTTTGGCGGAGAACCGCTTCCGCTGATTGGCCGGACCGTAGTTGTCCACCTCGCACAGCAGACTGCCGCCGATGTGCAACCCGTTGCCGTTCAACGCGAACCCGTCCGGATTGTTGAACGTGGCCCCGGAGAAGTTCACGTTGCCGCCAGTCCGCATACCCGGCAGCCGCACCTCGCCGTTCGCGACCATCCGATACGCCAGCAACGCCCCGGTGATCACCAACCGGTCGCCCTGAATGGCTTTCCCGTGCGGATGGCTGATCGTCGTCCGCGTCAATACGACCGACCCGTCGATAACCGCGTCGGTGAGATTGACCGCGGCGTTCGGCATCCCCCGTTCCCGGTCGTCCCCACGCTGCACCGTGGTCGTGTCGATCTCAAACCCGTCCGGCGCGACCTCGACCGCGCTGCGGATCAGCCGCACATCGTTGCGGCTGCGCAGATTCCGCGCCCGCAGACCCGGCAGCCAGCACTTCCGGAAGACCAGCCCGAGAACAGTCGCCTCCCGCACGTCCGGCGGATGCTCGAACCGGCAGCGTTCGAACTGGAAGAGAAAGTTGAGATCCGCGGCCCGCAGGTCGAAGGTGCCGGTGATGTAGGCGTCCTCGACCAGCACTATCGGCGCGTTGGTGGCCTGTCTGCGCCACCGGAGAATCCCACCCTGGCCAGGTTTGAGCAGGTCAGCGGCCTTCACCTCGTACCGCTTGTCCGGCACCCCGGCAAACGGATCAAGCGGCGGCAAGGTCGTATCGGTCGGCACGAGCCCGGTTCTCCCCACGTTCGTCGGCCCTCAGGGAATCGGATCAACGGCGGATGGGCAAGGGGCCTAACGGAGTAGCGCAACGACGGCCGCACGGTCGACTACCGAGCGAACACGGACAGACACTGAACGGCCCACCTCCACGCAACGACTTGGGGATTTACCGACACGCGACGCTGAGCTGGTTGATCTTCCTCGAACAACGCCCTTTGCCCGGTTACGCCCTGATAGAGTCACTTCCCGGAACCGACCAAGAACAGAGGGTAGGCCGCACCCGAGAGCAAGCGGCCCGTGCGGGGAGGCACGACATGCCAGACGGAACCGGACCGAACAGCGGACTGCAGCGCTTCCAGAACGAGCTGATCACACCTGGCGCGCAAGCTCCGCCGCCAGGGTCGGGGATCATCCCCGGCGCGAACGCGGCTGCGCCGCCACCTCCGCCGCCGGACTACAAGGCCCTAGGCACCGACCAAGCAAAAGCAGACTTCGCCGCCGCATCGTCGAACGGCGGCTGGAAGTTCGATCCGGCCGCGATGGACAAAGTGATCGGGCAGCTCGAGGACAGCCTGGACGGCGAATACGCGGACGCCCGAACCATCGCCGGCGATTTTGCTCAGGCCGGTCCGCCAGGGTCAGACACCATCAGCGCGGACTACATGAAAGCAGCGGGCCGCGCCACTATCGCCTACAACCAGTTCCTTCGCGGCACGGTCGATTACCTGGCCTCCTACGTCAGCACGCTCAAGCAAATCCGAACTGCATATGTAAACCAAGATCATGCCGCGATTGACGCACTTCGCGCGACCCCGAAGGTTGACTGAATGCAAATCCGTAGCCTGCCCCGCCTCGCCCTGCTCGGCGCGAGCGTGATGACGCTGACGGCCTGCGGAGGAGGAACCGCGCCGGGGCAGCCCGCAGCGGCCAGCTCGCCAGCACCAGCCGGCTCATCAGAATCTCCCGCCATGCTGGCACCCAGAGTGCCGGCACCGTTGACGAACACGACCCCGTTCGAATCTGACCCTTGCGCGATTTTCCCGAACAGTGTTGTCGAAAGCGCGGGTGGCGCAGTGAAAAACAGCTCGACTATTTCACTCAAAGACAACGACAAAGGCTGCAAGTGGACGTTCAACGGAAGCACCGGAAACGTTAATGCAGGATTCTATGTCAGCAACAAGGAGGGCCTCAACGGCATCTACCTCCAGAATCAACGGGGCGCGCTGAGCACGTTCAAGCCGCATGCGCCGGTCATCGGGTACCCCTCGGTTGTCTACAGCAAAGGCGATGAAGGTCCGGGCTCGTGCATCCTGGCTGTCGGCGTGCGCGACGAACTCACCTACACCGTGCACACCCAGCTGCGAGACGGGAACCCGGCAATGGCCGACCCATGCGCAATGGCGGACAAACTGGCCGCCGCAGCGATCAATCGATTGAAGGCCAGCTGACATGCCATTACGCGGCTTCGAAATCTACAATCAGCTGCATGATCCAGGTGACACGACCGCGATCGACGCCGCTGGCGACGGGTGCGGGCGAATCAAAGATATCCACAACCAGGTAGCCGACAAGCTCACCGACAGCCAAAAGGCACTAGACACCTTCTGGAAAGGCCAGGCCGCCGACACCGGAAAAGCCGGCCTCAGCCCACTGATCACCACTTCTCGAATTGCTGCAGAAAAGATGGAATCAATGCAGCAGTCCATCATGGCACAATCTTCTGCATTTAACTCCGTGAAGAACGCGGTCGTACCGGTCGCTGAAGCCAGGCCAGATGACCAGAAGTTTTCGGACTATTTTTCGATTGGCGCAAGCGATGACGAGATCGCCGCAGCCGAATTTGACGACAAGACCAAGAAAAACGTAGAAGCCTACGACCGATACACGCAGAGCACGACTCCGCGGACCGAGACCATGCCGATGGACTACCCGGCCGCGCACGACCCCAACGTCTCGGCGACCGGCATTACCCCCGACCCAGTGCCGCCAGCTGACACTGGGCAGGTGGGCGGCCGAATCGGCTCCGGCGTCAGCCATCACTCCGGCGGGGGCGGCGGTTCGCACAACTACAGCAGCGGCCCCAGCAGCTACTCCGCTCCTCCCGGGGCGGCTGGCATGCAGGCACCTCCGCCGCCCAGCCATAGCGCTGCTCCGCCAGTGACGGTCCCTCAGAACGACAGCACCGCCGCGGCTTGGGCCAACCCCACGCCTCCGGTCACGACGCCTCCGGCCTGGCAGCCGCCGGTCGGCAATCCGGGCACCAGCAACGCCGGCGGCGGCTTCGGGCCGATGGGCGGCTTCGCCGGCGGGTTCGGACCTATCGGCGGCGGCAGTGGCGGTGGCGGGAGCAGCTTCGGGCCGGGCGGTTCGGGGTCGGCTTCCGGCGGAGGAGCAGGCGGTGCGGGCAGCGGGCCTGGCGGTCCGCGCGGCGTCGGGGCCGGGACCGGGGCCGGCGCGCTTGGCGAAAGTGCGGGTGCGGCGCGGCCGGGCATGGGTGCCGGTGCGGGCGCGGCCGGCGCGAAAGGTCAGGCCGGCATGGGCGGCATGGGCGGCGGCGGCAAGGGCGGCAAAGGCCCCGAGGACGAGGAACACCAGCGCAAGATCCTGCTCACCGAGGAGGATCCGGACTCGATTTTCGGCGGTTACGACGGAAATCGGCCGACGCCACCGGTCATCGGGGCGTAGCGCAAGCGCGAGGGGGAGGGAAGATCGGTGCTGCGCAAGCCCGTTGAGCTGAGCTTGCAGACTTTCGAAGTACTGCTGGACCGGCTGAATCTCGGCGACATTCACCCGACACTGGTCCGCGGTGCGCTCTGGTACTCGCCGGACGAGCGACGGCAACTCGCCGCCGACACCGACCGCGAGCTGCACGAGCGCGGACTGATGCAGCGCGGCCGGCTTGACGACGAGTTAGTCGAGACGATGCATCTGCTGCAGCGGCCCGGCATCGAGTACTACTCGTGGGTCAAATCGGAGAGCGGAGAACGCACCGTCCGGGCGTCGGCCAGCGGCCGGGAAGCGGCGACTGTTGTCGCGGTGAACCAAAAGCTGTACATCGCGCCGTGTTCCGCGGATACCTTGGCGCGCGAGTTCGTCGCGCTGCTACCGGAAGCGCCGGCTGCTCGGCTCCTCTCGCTCAACTGCTCGGACGCGGACCTGAACCTGGTCAAGACCGGCCAGGCGGTCGGGCACACCGGGCCGAGCATCCGAGACGCCAAGCAGGTCATCCAGTGGCTGGACAAACCGCACACCTATTTCGGAAGACTGTATGTCGCGGTCCGGGACAGTCGCGGAAAACGGCTGCGCAACGAGAATCCACCGGGCTGGGCGGACCTGGAGGAGGGCCGGATTCTGTTCGGGATCGACAAGTCCGGGTGGATCAGTCTCTCCGGTGCCGGTCCGCAGGATCTGCTGAAGAAGCTGCAGCAGCTGGAGAACGATCTGCGGTCGAGCCGCTGAGGACACGTCCGCCGCCCGTCGCCGCCTGAGACAGCGAAAGGGCCGCCCGGAAATGTCCGGGCGGCCCTTCTTCGGCTCTGTTCAAGCGTTCGGGTTCAGCACCCGCGCCAGGAACGCCTTGGTCCGTTCCTGCTTCGGATCCCCGATCACCTGCTCCGGCGGTCCGGCCTCGACGACCACGCCGCCGTCCATGAACAGGACCTTGTCGGCGACCTCGCGAGCGAACTGCATCTCATGCGTCACCACGACCATCGTCATGCCGTCCTTGGCGAGCTGCCGCATCACACCGAGGACGTCGCCGACGAGTTCCGGGTCCAGGGCGGACGTCGGCTCGTCGAACAGCATCAGCTTCGGTTGCATGGCCAATGCCCGCGCGATCGCGACGCGTTGCTGCTGCCCGCCGGAAAGCTGGCCCGGGTAGGCACCCGCCTTGTCGGCAAGGCCGACTCGGTCCAG
Organism: Amycolatopsis benzoatilytica AK 16/65; assembly: GCF_000383915.1. Taxonomy (NCBI): domain Bacteria; kingdom Bacillati; phylum Actinomycetota; class Actinomycetes; order Pseudonocardiales; family Pseudonocardiaceae; genus Amycolatopsis; species Amycolatopsis benzoatilytica. The sequence goes on along the minus strand of NZ_KB912942.1, from coordinate 7,283,121 downwards.
CAGCTCCTGGGCACGCTGCCGGACTTGCGCCTTCGGCTCGCCCCGGACCTGGATCGGGGCCTCCATGACGTTTTCCAGCGCCGTCATGTGCGGGAACAGGTTGAACCGCTGGAACACCATGCCGATGTCCTTGCGCTGCGCCGCGATTTCCTTGTCCCGCAGCTCGTGCAGGCGACCGCCGCGTTCCCGGTAGCCGACCAGCACGCCGTCGACATACAGCCGGCCGGCGTCGATTTTCTCCAGGTGGTTGATGCAACGCAGCAGCGTGGACTTGCCGGAACCGGACGGGCCGATCAGGCAGAGCACCTCCCGCTCGTGCACCTCCAGGTCGATGCCCTTCAGCACGTCGAGCGAGCCGAAGCTCTTGCACACCTTCTGCGCGGAAACGACCGGGGTCACCCCACCACACCCCCGCCGTGGCCAGAACGGGTACCAAGCAACAGGGAACCCCACTTTTTCTTCTGCGCGGTCGTCCTCGACGTGCCGCGCGCGAAATGCTTCTCGATGTAGTACTGCACCACCGTCAGTACCGACGTCATGAACAGATACCACGCCGCCGCCGTGATCAGCAGCGGAACGGTTTTGTAGTTCTGTGCGTAGATCGCCTGCACTGCCACCATCAGCTCGGTGTAGCCGATGGCGACCACCAGCGACGTCGTTTTCAGCATCGAGATGGTCTCGTTGCCAGTAGGCGGAATGATCACCCGCATCGCCTGCGGCAGGATGATTCGACGCAACGTCTTGCCCCGGCTCATGCCGAGTGCGGACGCTGCCTCGAGCTGACCGCTGTCAATGGACTGGATACCGCCGCGCACGATTTCCGCCATGTACGCCGCCTCGTTGAGCCCGAGCCCGAGGAACGAAGCGACGAACTGCGTGATCAGCGTGTTGGTGCTCCAGCTGATGAAGGTCGGCCCGAACGGGATGCCGAGGCCGATCTGCGAATACGCCAGCGCGAGGAAGTTCCAGATGATCAGCTGGGTGATCACCGGGGTGCCGCGGAACAACCAGATATAAATAGATGCCGCGCCGGACATCAGCACATTCGGCGACAACCGCATCACCGCGAGCAGGATGCCGCCGACGATCCCGATGAGCATCGAGATCACGGTGAGGATCAAGGTGTTGCGGACCCCGTTGAGCACCCGGTCGTCGAACAGGTACTGGCCGACGACCGGCCACTGCAACGCGGAATTCGTGACCACACTGCGGATCACGATGAAGGCAATGAACAGGACGATCACGGCGGCGATCCAGCGTCCGTAATGCCGGACCGGAACCGCCTTGATCGGGGTGGTGTCGACCTCCAGCCGGGTTTCGGCGGGGCCGGGGAGACTGGACACGAGTTACTACGTCCTCAGTTTCGTCAGGAAGCGGGCGGGTTGATCTCCGACTTGGTGACGGCGCCGGAACCCGACAAGCCCCACTTGTCGAGAATCTGCTTGTACACCCCGCTGTCGATCAGCTTCTGGACGGCACCCTGCAGCGCCTTGTCGAACTGCTCGCTGCCCTTCGCGACCACGATCCCGTACGGCGCGGTGTCGTAGGGCGCGCCGACCGTCTCCAGCTGGCCACCGGTCTGCTTCACCGCGTAGTCGATCACTGGCGAGTCGGCCAGTTCGGCCTGCACGCGCTTGGCGGTCAGCGCCAGGTTCACGTCGGTCTGCGCCTGGAACTGCGTGATGTTGATGGCCGGCTTGCCGGCCTTCGTGCAGGCACCGTTCTTCTTGTCGAGATCGTCGACCTGCGTGGTGCCCTTCTGCACGGCGACGTTCTTGCCGCACAGGTCATCCGCGGAAAGCTTGTCCGGGTTCCCCTTGAGCACGGCGAGCGAGGTGCCCGCGCGGTAGTACGAAATCATGTCGACGGTCTGCATCCGCTCGGCGGTAACCGAGAACGACGACATGCCCATTTCGTACTTCTTCGCCGAAATACCCGGAATGATCCCGTCGAATGACGAGTTCTGGAACTCCGCCTGCAGGCCGAGCACCTGCCCGATCGCGGTGCCGAGGTCCACGTCGAAGCCGGTCGCCTTGCCATTGTCGACAAATTCGTTCGGCGGGTAGGTCTGGTCCTGCCCGATCACGATCTTGCCGTCCGCCTTGATGTCGGCGGGCACGAGCCCGGCCAGCGCGGCGTCCTTCTGGGCAGCGGGCGCAGTGCCCGCACCGGCGCCCTGACTGGAAGGCGCGTTCCCGCTGCTGCCTGCACCATTGCCACCCGCACCGCAGGCGACCGTCATGCCGACGAGCGCGAAAGCGGGGAGAAGGGCGAGTGCCTTCATCTGCTGTCCTCTGGCCACTTCGTCACTCCTCGTAGTTCTCAAGGGTCGAGAGCACGCATATTGCCACCCTCACGCGGGTAAGCCCAGCACTGATGCGTTACGGGGAAGTTTCGCACAGGGCTAGGCGGTTGACGCGTCTCGCGCGGGTTCGTCGCGGTAAGTCAGGATGTCCTCCATGAACAGCAACTCCGCTCCCCGGCTGCCGCCAGCGGGACGACGTGCGCGAACAGTGAAGGGCCGCCGCGCGGCGCGGCCCGGCGCGCAGTTCGACGGCTATCTCGCGCCGGAGCGGCCGCACGCTGGCGCCTACGACGAGATGTTCGCGCCCGACGGCACTGTGCGCGGGCCGTACCGCGCGCTGTACGGCTCGATCGCCGCTCTCGACGCCAGCGACCTCACCAACCGGTCGCAGGCGCTCGATCGGGCGATGGTGGACCAGGGCATCACCTTCTCGTTGTCCGGACAGGAGCGGCCGTTTCCGCTGGACCTCGTGCCGAGAGTCATCCCGGCGACCGAATGGACCCGGCTGGAACGCGGGGTGACGCAGCGGGTGCGGGCGCTGGAGGCGTTCCTCGCCGACGTCTACGGCGACCGGCAGATCCTGCGCGACGGCGTGCTGCCCCGGCGGCTGATCACCTCGTGCGAGCACTTCCACCGCGAGGCGTACGGCATCAAACCGCCCAACGGGGTGCGGATCCATGTGTCCGGAGTGGACCTGGTGCGGGACGAAGAGGGCACGTTTCGCGTCCTCGAGGACAATCTTCGCAACCCATCCGGCGTGTCGTATGTGATGGAGAACCGGCGGACGATGGCGCGGGTGTTCCCGGACCTGTTCGCGCGGCACCGGGTCCGCCCAGTCGGTGACTACGCGTCACACCTTCTTCGCGCTCTGCGAGCAGCGGCGGCGCCTAACGTAGCCGACCCAATGGTCGTGGTGCTCACGCCCGGCGTCTACAACTCGGCCTACTTCGAGCATTCCCTCCTCGCCCGGCTGATGGGCGTCGAATTGGTCGAAGGCCGCGACATGTTCTGCCGCGACAACGTGGTCTACCTGCGCACCACCGAGGGCGAGCGCCAGGTCGACGTGATCTACCGGCGGATCGACGACGAGTTCCTCGACCCGGTGCACCACCGGCCGGACTCGGTGCTCGGCGTCGCGGGCATCCTCAACGCCGCCCGCTCGGGCAACGTGGTGGTGGCGAACGCGGTCGGCAACGGCGTCGGCGACGACAAGCTCGTCTACACCTACGTGCCGGAGATGGTGCGCTACTACCTGAACGAGAAACCCATTCTGCCCAATGTGGACACTTACCGGTGCTGGCTGTCCGACGAGTTCGACTATGTGCTGGCGCACGCGGACGAACTGGTGATCAAGCCGGTCGAAGGATCCGGCGGGTACGGCATCGTGTTCGGCCCGGACGCGTCCAAGAAGGAGCTGGACGCGCTGCGCCGCAAGGTGCGCGCGAACCGGCGCGGCTGGATCGCGCAGCCCGTGGTGCAGCTGTCCACCGTTCCGTCCAAGGTGGACGACCGGCTCGCGCCCCGGCACGTGGACCTGCGGCCGTTCGCGGTGAACGACGGCAAGGAGATCTTCGTGCTGCCCGGCGGTCTCACCCGGGTCGCGCTGCCCGAGGGCAGCCTGGTGGTGAACTCGTCCCAAGGCGGCGGTTCGAAGGACACCTGGGTGCTGGCTTCCCGGTCCTCGACGTCGGAACAGGAATTGGACCGGCCCGCGCTCGGCGAGATGTCGGTGGTGGACGGTGTCGCCGCGGAGCAAGGCCCGGAGCTGTCCACGTCGCAGCAGCAGCAACAGCAACAGCAAAGCTGAGGGAGGGTAGACCATGATGCTGGCCCGCAACGCGGAGTCGCTGTACTGGATCGGCCGCTACGTCGAACGCGCCGACGACACCTCCCGCATCCTGAACGTTTCCGTGCACCAACTGCTCGAGGACGCGAGCGTCGACCCGGACCACGTCAGCCGGCAGCTGCTCGCCGTGCTCGGCATCCCGTTCGACGCGGGCGACGCGCTCGACGTGTGGAAGCTGACCGAGCTCGTCGCGTATGCGAAGGACAATCCTTCGTCGATCGTCGGCTCGATCAACTCCGCCCGGGAGAACACTCGCGGGGCGCGCGAGGTCGTCTCGACCGAGCTGTGGGAATGCCTCAACGCGACCTGGAACGCGGTGCCGGACCGGCAACGCTACGCCCGCCGCGCCGGTCCGCACTCTTTTCTGTCCTTTGTGGAGGAACGCGCGGCGATGTTCGCCGGCCTCGCCGATTCCACGATGAGCCGCGACGACGGCTGGCTGTTCCTGGTGCTCGGCCGGTCCGTCGAGCGGGCGGACATGGTGGTGCGGCTGCTGCTTTCGCGAGTTTCGGACCGCGCCTCGTCGCCGGGCTGGATGACCGTGCTGCGCTCGGCCGGCGCGCAGGACACCTACCTGCGCACGAACCGCGGCGCGCTCGACGCCGCGCGCGTGGTGCAGTTCCTGCTACGGGACACACTCTTCCCGCGTTCGGTGTTCCACGCGCTGCGCCAGGCCGAGGAATGCCTGCGCCAGCTGGATCCGGGCATCAACGCGCGCGGCAACGAGAAGTCCGAGGCGGTCCGGCTGCTCGGCCGCGCCCGCAGCGAGCTGGAGTTCCTGCACCCGGCCGCCCTGCTGGACGATCTGCCGCGCCGGCTGCGCGGACTGCAGACGGCGATCAAGGAAATCGGGGAAGCGGTGTCGATGCAGTACTTCCACACGTCGCCGTGGGTGGCCTGGAGCGGCGCGGAGGTGTCACTGTGACCTGGCAATTGCGGGTGACGCACCGAACCGGCTACCGGTACGCGACGCCGGCCACCCAGTCGTACAACGAGGCCCGGCTGACCCCGCGCTCGGACCGGCGGCAGACGACGTTGGCCACGCGCATCGAGACCTCGCCGGCCACGCGTGCCTACCGCTACACCGATTACTGGGGCACCGAGGTCACCTCGTTCGACCTGCACGCGCCGCACACCGAGTTCACGGTGCTCGCGACATCGGTGGTGGAGACGGCCGACGAAGCGGAACCGGTGCGCACGGCGACCTGGAAGGACCTGCAGAGCGAGCCGGTCCGCGATCAGCGCACCGAGTACCTGACGCCGACCGATTACACGCCGAACGATCAGGAACTGGCCAGACACGCCCGTGCGCTGCGCAAAGGCCTGGACCCGGCGGACGCGGTGCTGGCGATCTGCGGCTGGGTCAACGAGCAGCTCAAGTACCAGCCCGGCACCACCGGTGTGCACAGCACGGCGACCGATTCGTGGCGGGCCCGCGAGGGCGTCTGCCAGGACTTCGCGCACGTCACACTGGTGATGCTGCGCGCGATCGGGGTCCCGGCGCGGTACTGCTCGGGGTACCTGCACACGAAGCCGGAGGCGAAGCTCGGCGAGAAGGTCGAGGGCGAAAGCCACGCCTGGGTCGACGTGTGGACCGGCGGCTGGTGGGCGCACGACCCGACGAACGCGATTCCGGTCGGACCGCGGCACGTGTGGGTGGCGACCGGGCGGGACTACGCGGACGTTGCCCCGTTGAAGGGGATCTTCACCGGGGCCAGCCAGTCCACTTTGGACGTTTCGGTACAGCTGACCCGGTTGGCATGAAGCGGCTCGGCGGCGGGCAGTGCCCGCCGCCGAGCGGCGCGATCCGGCGAAACTAGCTTCGGGCGTGCGCGTCCAGCAGATGCGCGACCGCTTCGGTCACCTGCTGCGCGTAGTCCAGGTTCAGCCACTCGTCCGGCACGTGAATGTTCGAGTCCGCCCCGCACGCACCGGTCACCAGGAACTGCGCCTGCGGGTACTTCTCGCCGAGCAGACCCATGAACGGGATCGACCCGCCCATGCCCGCGGCACGGTGCGGACGGCCGAAGACCTCGTCGTCGACCCGGCGCAGCGCGGCGGTCAGCCACGGCGCTTCTTCCGGCGCGTTCCAGCCGTTTTCCGCCTGCTGGTCGTCGGCGATGGTGACCTGGGCGCCGTAGGGAACGTCCGTGGTCAGCGCGCGTTTGACCGCGGCCAGTGCGTCGGAGGCGACGGCGGTCGGCGGGAGACGGAAGCTGAGCGTGAGGGTGGTGCTCTTGCGGAGAACGTTGCCCGCCTCGGCGGGCAGCGGCAGCCCTTCGCCGCCGATGATCGACAGAGTGGGCCGCCAGTAGTTGTTCAGCAGCAGCTCCAGCGCGTCCTCGGACACCGTCTTGCCGCCGCTGACCAGCGGGAACGCCGCGTGCAGCGCTTCCGGGGCCACCTCCGCGACGGCCTCGATCTCGGCCTGCCGGCTGGCCGGCACCGAGACGTTCAGCTCGGCCAGCTTGATCTCGCCGGTTTCCGCGTTCTCGATTCGTTCCAGCAGTTGGCGCAGCACGCGGAACGAACTCGCCACCACGCCGCTGGCCAGGCCGGAGTGCTGCGGAGTGGCCAGCAGCTGCACCGTCACGGTCAGGTGCACCATGCCGCGCAGGCTGGTGGTCAGCCACAGCCGCTCGTAGTCCATACCGCCCGCGTCCAGGCAGACGACGAGGCTGACCTCGCCGAGCCGTTCGCTCAGGTGCTCGACATACGCGGGCAGGTCCGGACTGCCCGATTCCTCGCCGGTCTCCAGCAGCAGTGCGATGCGCGCGTGCTCGCCGCCGGCGGCCTGGACCGCTTCCAGTGCGGCGCTGGCCGCGTACCCGGAGTAGCCGTCGTCGACCGAGCCGCGGCCGTACAGGCGGCCGTCGCGGACGACCGGCGTCCACGGGTCCAGGCCGTCGGACCAGCCGCCCACCGGGGGCTGCTTGTCGAGGTGGCCGTACATCAAGACAGTGCCTTGCTGGGTCGCGCCCGGGGTGGCCGGCACCTCGACGTACAGCAGCGGCGAGCGGCCTTCCAGCTCGACGACCTCGATCCGCGCGCCCGGCAGGTCGCGCCCTTCGAGATACGTCTTGACGTGCTGGACGGCAGCCGCGAGATGGCCGCTGTTCGCCCAGTCCGCGTCGAAAGCCGGCGACAGCGCGGGGATCGCGACCAGACCGGACAGGCTCGGCGTGACGTCGTTGATCCACGTCGAGACCACGGATTCGCGTACGGATTTCTGTTCCACACCGCCATCTTGCCACGGTGACGGAGGTCACGAGGGCGACCGAGCAGGGGCCGCCGTCGTCCGCGGCGGCCGGGCCGGGCGGCCCGAGCGGGCAGGTCGGGCGCGGGATGGCCGCCCGACCATCGCCTCTCCCATACTCGGGCGTCCGAACGTTTTCCCTGTTCAGCCCGGTTTTCTCAGCAACAAATCAGCATCCGCGCCTCCTCATCCGGGCGGTTCCCGTGCCAGGATGTGCGCACGAACCGTCAACGCCGACGGCGACCAGGGACCTCAGACCCGAGGATCCGGTCCCCGCCGGTGCAGTCGCTGTGGCCGCCACAAGCGGCCGCCAGTGGCACCGACACCGAGGAGAACAGCTCATGCCGTCCGAACAATGGACGCACCCGGAACCTGGAGACGGGCCCGCCGCGGTAGCCGCGCAGCCCTCGCCCGAACAGGTGATCGCCGGGCTGCGGGCAACCAGCGAAGGTGGCGCTGACCTGACTCAGCTGCTCACCCCCGAGGGCCAGCGAGTCTCGTCCGAGCGGTTTGACCCCTACGTCGCGGACGTCGACGACGAAGCGCTCCGGAACCTTTACCGCGACATGGTGCTGGTGCGCCGCGCGGACCGCGAGGCCAACGCGATGCAGCGCCAGGGCCAGCTGGGCATCTGGGTTCCGCTGCTCGGCCAGGAAGCCGCGCAGGTCGGCTCCGGCCGTGCGCTGAAGCCGAAGGACATGGCGTTCCCGAGCTATCGCGAGCACGGCGTCGCCTACACCCGCGGCGTCGACATGCGCGAGCTGATCGGAATCTTCCGCTGCACCGACCACAGCGGCTGGGACTACGAAGCGCACCGCTTCCACCCGTACACGATCGTCATCGGCAACCAGGTGCTCAACGCCGCCGGGTACGCGATGGGCCAGAAGTTCGAGGGCAAGGTCGGAGACGAGGGTGGCGAAGCCACCATCTGCTACTTCGGTGACGGCGCGACTTCGCAGGGCGACGTGCACGAAGGGTTCGTCTGGGCCGCGGTGTACGACGCGCCGCTGGTCTTCTTCTGCCAGAACAACCAGTGGGCGATCTCCGAGCCGACCGAACGCCAGTCCCGGCTGCCGCTGTACCAGCGCGCCCGCGGCTACGGCTTCCCCGGCATCCGAGTGGACGGCAACGACGTCCTCGCCTGCCTCGCGGTCACCCGGTGGGCACTGGAGGAATGCCGGCACGGCAACGGTCCGGTGCTGATCGAAGCGTTCACCTACCGGATGGACGCGCACACCACCACCGACGACCCCTCCCGCTACCGGCTGTCGGACGAGCTGGAGGAGTGGAAGCTCAAGGACCCGATCGAGCGCGTCCGGGCGTACCTGGCCCGCGGCGGCCACGCCGACCAGGCGTTCTTCGACAGCGTGCAGGCCGAGGCCGACCAGTTCGCCGCGGAGCTGCGCGAGTACACGTTCAACATGCCGGAGCCGCCGCCGGACCGGGTGTTCTCCCAGGTGTACGCCGAACCTTCGCCGGTGCTGGAAGCAGAGCGCGAGGAGTATCTGTCCTATCTCGACGGTTTCGCCGCGGCAGGTGAGCACTGATGACCGAACTGCAGAAGCTCACGATCGGCAAGGCGCTGAACCTCGGTCTCCGGCGCGCGATGGAAGCGGACCCGAAGGTCCTGATCATGGGGGAGGACGTCGGCAAGCTCGGCGGCGTCTTCCGGATCACCGACGGACTGCAGAAGGACTTCGGCGAGCAGCGCGTGCTGGACACGCCGCTGGCCGAGTCCGGCATCATCGGCACCGCGGTCGGCCTCGCCGTCCGCGGATTCCGGCCGGTGTGCGAGATCCAGTTCGAAGGCTTCATCTTCCCCGGCTTCGACCAGATCTCTTCGCAGCTGGCGAAACTGCACTACCGCACGCAGGGCAAGATCAAGATGCCGGTCGTGATCCGGGTGCCGTTCGGCGGCGGGATCGGCGCGGTGGAGCACCACTCGGAATCGCCGGAATCGCTGTTCGCGCACATCGCCGGGCTCAAGGTCGTCTCGGTGTCGAACGCGGTCGACGCCTACTGGGGCATCCAGGAGGCGATCCGCTCGGACGACCCGATCCTGTTCTTCGAGCCCAAGAAGCTGTACCACTCGGGCGCGCTGAAGATGGAGGTCGACACCGAGACCGCGCCGGCGAAGGTGTTCTCCTCGCAGGTCGTGCGCGAGGGCACGGACGCCACTGTGGTCGCATACGGCCCGTCGGTGAAGGTGGCGCTCGAAGCGGCCGCGGCCGCCGCGGCGGAGGGCAAGTCGCTCGAGGTCATCGACCTGCGCACGCTCTCGCCGCTCGACCTCCCGCCGGTGTTCGAGTCGGTGCGCAAGACCGGACGGCTGATCGCGGTCAGCGAGGCGCCGTCGGAATCGTCGCTCACCTCGGAGATCGCCGCCCGGGTGCAGCAGGAGTGCTTCTACTCCCTGGAGTCCCCCGTTCTGCGCGTGACCGGATTCGACACGCCGTACCCGCCGGCGAAGCTCGAGGAGCATTACCTCCCCGACCTCGACCGGGTCCTGCACGCCGTCGACCGCTCTCTCGCCTGGTAAGGGGGTTCCTTCAGAAATGCCCGAGTACAAACAATTCCCCTTGTCGGACACGGCGGAGGGGCTCACCGAGGCCGACATCCTCGCCTGGCGGGTCCAGCCGGGCGACGTGGTCACCGTCAACCAGATCGTGGTCGAGATCGAGACCGCGAAGGCCGCGGTCGAGCTGCCGATTCCGTGGGCCGGCGTGGTGACCGAGCTGCACGTGGAGCCGGGACAGACAGTCGAGGTCGGCACGCCGATCCTCACCGTGGACGTGGATCCGGGCGGGTCCGCGGCTCCGGCCACGCCCGCTCCGGTGGCCGCAGCCGCTCCGGTGGCCGCTGCCGCTCCGGCACCGGCCGAGGAAGAGATGAAGCCGCTGGTCGGCTACGGCTCCAAGGCGACGGTGACGACGCGCCGGGCCCGCAAGCACCCCAATGTGGCATTGGGTGCGTCAGATGCACCCAATGTGGCATTGGGGCAATCCGTGGCCCAAGCAGCACCGGCGGCGGAAAAGCCCCGTGGCGGGTACGTTCCGCTGGCCAAGCCGCCGGTCCGCAAGCTCGCCAAGGACCTCGGCGTCGACCTGCACGCGCTCACCGGCACCGCGGACGGCGGCGTGATCACCCGTGACGACGTCCAGCGGGCGGCCAACGGCACCGCCGTTCCGGTCGCGGTGTCCACTGTGGACGCGGGCTACGACCCGTCGACCCGCGAGCGGCGGGTGCCGATCAAGGGCGTCCGCAAGGCGACCGCGGCCGCGATGGTGCAAAGCGCGTACAACGCTCCGCACGTCACCGAGTTCCTCACCATCGACGTCACGCCGATGATGGAGCTGCGCGAAAGGCTCAAGAAGTCGCGCGAGTTCAGCGGTGTCAAGCTCACTCCGCTGGCGTTCGCGGCCAAAGCCGTGTGCCTGGCCGCGAAGCGCACGCCGGACGTGAACGCGGTGTGGGATGAAGCCGCCCAGGAGATCGTCTACAAGGACTACGTGCACCTCGGCATCGCGGCGGCGACCCCGCGCGGTCTCGTCGTGCCGAAGATCCGGGACGCGGATTCGTTGTCGCTCAAGGAGCTCGCGGTCGCGCTGACCGAACTGACCGACGTCGCGCGCGAGGGCAAGACGACGCCGGCGGCGATGTCGGGCGGTACCTTCACGATCACCAACGTCGGCGTGTTCGGCGTCGACACCGGCACGCCGATCATCAACCCGGGCGAGTCGGCGATCCTGGCTGTCGGCGCCATCCGCGACACGCCGTGGGTGGTCGACGGCGAGATCAAGGTGCGCAAGGTGATGCAGCTGTCGCTGAGCTTCGACCACCGGGTGGTCGACGGTCAGCAGGGCTCGGAGTTCCTCGCCGACGTCGGCGCACTGCTCGCCGACCCGGCGGTCGCCATCACGTACTGAAAACGCGGGCCGTGTCCAGGCCAGGGCACGGCCCGTGTTTTATCCCGTTGACGGAGTGAGCACTCACTCCGTACTGTCGGCGGCATGGAAACCAGAAAAAGAGCGCCTGGCATGGCGCCTGACGACCGGCGGCGGATGATCGTCCGCGCGGTGCTGCCGTTGGTGGTCGAACACGGCCGCGGGGTCACCACGGCGCAGATCGCCCGCGCGGCCGGCATCGGCGAAGGCACCATCTTCCGGGTCTTTCAGGACAAGGACGAGCTGTTCGACGCGTGCGTGGAAGCCGCGCTCGACCCGGCGGAAGCACTGGAGATGATCGGCGAGATCCCGGCCGACCTGCCGCTGGAGAAGCGGCTGGCCGAGGCGGTCGAAGCGCTGAACGCGCACATGCAGCGGATGGGCGCGGTGATGGGCGCGGCCAGGGCCGGCAAGGGACGGCTGAGCCCGGAGGAGGCCCGCAACCGCAAGTCGGTCACCGGGGACAGCCGGCGCGAGTCGCTGGAGGCGATGCAGCGCGCGGTGCGCGAACTGTTCGTCCCGGACGCCGAGCGGCTGCGGCTGCCGGTGGACAAGGCCGCGTCGCTGTTCCTCTCGCTGCTGTTCTCGCACTCGCGCCAGCTGCCCGGCGGCCCGGCGACCGCCGAGATGATCGACGTCTTCCTGCACGGTTCGGTGCACGCGTGATCCCCGGCGGTGGGGGCGGGATCGAAATAGCCCTCGGCCGTCGCGGCCGTCGGCGGATCCCGCAAACGGTGCCGGACAGCGGTCTCACCGGTCCGGTCGACATTCCGGAGCCGGAACCACCGGAGCAGCCGAAAGGGCTGCGGGCGCGGCTGACACGCATGCGCACGTCGGTCGGCGGCACGGTCCGCGGCCTGCCCAAGGTCGCGAAGCTGACCTGGCAAGCCAGCCCGACGCTGACCATCCTGCTCGCCGTCGTCACGCTGGCGTCCGGGCTGCTGCCGACAGTCACCGCGTACGTCGCGAAACTGCTGCTCGACTCGGTAGTCGCGGCGATCCAGCACCGCGGGACAACCGGCGACATCGTGCGCATCACGCTGTTCCAGTTCGGCGTGCTGGCCGGGACCGCGATCAGCAGCGCGATCACCACGATCGCGCAATCCCTGCTGCAGGAACGGATGACGCTCACCATCCGGCACCAAGTGATGCGGCATTCGAGCGAACTGCACCTGGCGTACTTCGAAGGTTCGGCGTCCTACGACATGCTGCGCCAGGCCGCGCAGGAAGCACCGACCCGGCCGCTGACGATGATGACCTCGGCGCTCGGCCTGATCCGCACCTTGATCACCTTCACCAGCATGGTCGCCCTGCTCGTGTCGATCAGCCCGCTGCTCGCGCTGGTCGCCCTGATCGCCCCGATCCCGGCGTTCATCTCGCAGTCGCGCTACGGCTCGCGGGCGTTCTGGCTGACCCTGATGATGTCGCCGATCAAACGGCGGATGGATTACCTGTCCTCGCTGGTCACCACCGACACCTACGCCAAGGAGACCAAGCTGTTCGGGCTCGGCCCGTACTTCGTGGACCGGTTCCAGAAGCTCGGCCTGGTGTCCTACGAACGGCAGCGGAAGCTGACCGTGAAGCGGAACGTCAACTCAACGTCCTGGGGACTGCTGAGCACGCTCGTCGGCTCGGCGATCGCGCTGTACATCGCGCTGCAGGCAGTGGGCGGGAAGCTCACGCTCGGCGATCTGGCGCTCTACACCGCGGCCGCGACCTCGGTGCAAGCCTCGGTCAGCGGGCTGTTCAACTCGTTCTCCGGGATGTACGAGAACAATCTCTACCTGGACACGCTGTACAAATTCCTGGCCACTGAACCGGAGATCACCGCACCGGAGCGGCCGCGGCCCCTTCCGTCCACTGTGGATGGACACATCCGGTTCGAATCGGTCAGCTTCACCTACCCCGGCGCGGAAGAACCCGCGCTGCACGGCGTCAGTTTCGAGATCAAGCCCGGCGAAACCGTCGCCGTGGTGGGCCGCAACGGCGCGGGCAAGTCGACGCTGTTCAAACTGCTGTGCCGGTTGTACGACCCGACCGCGGGCCGGATCCTGCTGGACGACGTGGACATCCGGGAATACGACCCGGTCGCGCTGCGCACCAAAATCAGCGCGATGTTCCAGGATTACGTGACCTACCAGGGCACCGCCGCGGAAAACATCGGCCTCGGCGACCTGAACCGGCTCACCGATCGCGCGCACATCGAGGACTCCGCTCGCCGCGCCGGTGCCGACGAGCGCATCATGCGGCTGCCGACCGGCTACGACAGCCCACTCGGCCGCTGGTTCGACCAGGGCGTTTCGTTGTCCGGCGGCGAATGGCAGAAGATCGCGCTGGCCAGGGCTTTCCAGCGGGAAGCGCCGATCATGATCCTGGACGAGCCGACCTCAGCGCTGGACGCGCAGGCCGAGCACGACCTGTTCGACCGGCTGCAGGCGCTGTCGCAGGGCCGCACCACGCTCTACATCTCGCACCGGTTCTCCACGGTCCGCCAGGCCGAGCGCATTCTGCTGCTCGACCACGGAAAAGTCGCGGAATACGGCACGCACGAGGAACTGATGGCGGCCGACGCCGGCTACGCGGAGCTGTTCACGCTGCAAGCGGAGGCGTACTTGAAGTGATTATCTTGGGGTGATCAGCCGAGGGGGTTTCGTGCTTGTCACCACCCAAGACCTGGGGATCATCGCCGGGGATACCGAGTTGTTCAGCGGGCTCGACCTGGCCGTGGACGCGGGCGAATGCCTGGTCGTCCGCGGCGCGAACGGGGCGGGCAAATCGACCCTGCTGCGCTGCCTGTACGGGACCCAAGTGCCCACATCCGGTTCCGTGACGATCTGCGGCGGACCGCCCGACGAGCGGTCCGCCGCTTTCCGTCGCCGGGTCTCGGTGCTGCTCGACGATTCCGCGCTGTTCGACGAACTCACCCCGCGCCAGCATCTGGACCTGCTGCGCAGTTCCTTCGGCGGCGAACTGGCCGACGGCCCGATCCCCGCACCCGAGGTGCCCGCGGCGCAGCTGTCCGCCGGCCAGCGCCGTCGGCTGCTGCTGCATGCCGCGGTCGCCCGTCCGCACGAGGTGCTGCTGCTGGACGAGCCGGAACGCGCGCTCGACGCGGAGGGCCGGGAGTGGCTGTCCACCCTGGTCAAGACGAGCGTCGGCCGCGGTGCGGCGGTGATCGTCGCGAGTCATCACCCGCCGCTGGCGGACGAGGTCGCGGACTACCTGGTGGACCTGTGAAGCGGCCGGACCTGGTCCTGGCCCTGGTCATCGCGGTCGGGCTGCTGGGATCGCCGTTCTACAACACCGAACTGGTGCGCGGCCAGCTGATCGGCAGTGCCCCGGTCGGCGCTTCCGGCAGCCTGCTCGTACTGTGCACCGGCCTCGCCCTGGCTTGGCGCGCGACGCTGCGCCGCGGCTACCTGTGGGCCCACCCAGCCACGCTGACCTGGAACGACTTCAACGGCCAGCGGCCCGCCGCGCTCACCCAACGGCTGGTGCTGGACTGGGCCGCCCGATTCGCGACCGCCGGGTATTTCTTCGCTGTTTCCGGGATGCTCATCGGCTTCCCCAGCTCATTCGCCGGCCCGATCGCGCTTGTCGTGGTCATCGCCGCATTGGCCCTGGCGCTGGGCCGCCGCCGCCCGTTCCCCGGCGAATCCCTGCTGCCGCTGACTCTCGCACTGCCGCTGATCGTTCCACTGTGGACATACCTGGTAGCCGCCGCTCTCGCCGCTGTGCCACTGGCCTGGTCCGCTTCGTTGCCGCACATGGTTACGCGGCCCACTCTGATCCGGCACCACGCCGAACGGATGGTGCGCCGGACTTCTGCGGCTTTCCTGGACGTCTGGGCGTTGCTCCCGGCTGGCCGCCCGGTGCCCTGGCGGAACGCGCTCGCCAGCCGGTTCGTCGTCACCCGATACGTCCTCACCGGAGTCCTCGCCCGGCGCGCCGCACTCGGCCTGCCGGTCTTCCTGGCCCTAGCCGTGGTCGCCACCCATGCGACCTTCCCGGCCCTCACCTCGGTCTGGCTGATCGGCATCGGCGGCTACCTTGGCCTGCTGCCGTTCACCGCCCCGATCGCGCAGCTGCATCGCGTGCCCGGGCTGCGCCGCTGGCTGGACGCGTCCGATCTGCACCTGCACTCCGTGACCTGCGCGTTCCTGTGCGTACTCGCGCTGGCCTGGACCGGGATCGTGCTGCTGCTCGGCATCCCGGCGACGATCGGCGCGGTCGTGGCGGCGCTGGTCGCCGCGCTGGCCGCGGTGCGCTCGGTGACCCGGGGCCCGCTGGACTTCAGCTCGATGGGCCTGGTGCTGTACGAAGGCGTCCTGATCCCGGCCGGCCTGGTGCGGCAGCTGGTCCGCGGACCGGACCTGCTGCTCACCGGCTTAATCGCGGCGAGTCTTCTGCCGGTCTAGCCCTAGGCTGGGGCGAATGGGGAGACGCATCCTGGTCACCGGCTGCTCCGGAGCCGGAAAATCGACCCTGGCCCGCGCGATCGGCGCGGCGCTCGACCTGCCGGTCACCCATCTGGACCGGCTGTACTGGCGTCCCGGCTGGGTGCCGAACTCGGACGAGGACTTCCGAACCGCGGTCGCCAAGGCGGCCAGCGCGGACAACTGGGTGATCGACGGCAACTACAGCAAGACCTTCGACCTGCGCCTGCCGTTCGCCGACACCGTCGTCTTCCTGGACCCGTCCCGCTACGTCTGCCTGTACCGCGCGGTGCGCCGCCTGGCGCGCGAGTGGGGCCAGGAGACCCAGGCGGCGGGATGCGTGTCGAAAGTCGATGCCGAGTTCGTCCAGTGGATCTGGAACTACCGCCGTGACCGCCGCGCGCGGACGCTGGCGCGGATCAGCGCCGACGCCCCCACCGCGCGACACGTGCTGCTGCGGACCTCGCGTGAGGTCGACGCCTTCCTGAAGGACCTGTGACCTGCAGTTATTCTCCTCCGGGAGCAAAAACGCACCGTCGCGCGTTCTCTAGACATGGCTGTCGTGTTCCTGCTCTACGTCATCGCTGAGGTCGCCGCCGTGTGGGCGGTCGGCTCGCTCGTCGGCGTGCTCGGCACGATCGGTCTGCTGGTAGCGGGCGCGGTCGTGGGCTCGTGGCTTGCCCGGCGGGAGGGCGGGAAGGCGATGCGCGCGTTCATGGGCGCGGCGCAATCCGGCCGCAACCCGGAGAAAGAGCTGACGGACGGCATGCTCGTCGGGCTCGGCGGCGTACTGATCATGCTGCCCGGTTTCGTCAGCGACGTGTTCGGGCTGCTGTTCCTGCTCCCGCCGACCCGCGCGGTGGCCCGGCGGATCTGGCTGCGCCGCGCCGAAAAGCGCGCCATCCGGTACGCGAATCAGCGGCGCGGCCCGGTGATGGTGGTGGACAGCGAGGTGGTCACGGAGGAACCGCGGCCGGCGCAGCACCGGGTGATCGAAGGCCACGTCGTCGAAGGCTGAATCGTCGAGGGGTAAGCCGCGGGCCACAATGACTGCCGTGGAGCGTCTGGAAACGACATCCGCGGTGAGTGCCCGCATGAGCAAGCAGAAGTCCCGGGACACCGGGATCGAAATGGCGCTGCGCAAGGTCCTGCACGCCGCCGGGTTCCGCTATCGGGTGCACCGTCGTCCGGTCAAGGGCGTCCGCCGCGAGGCCGACCTGGTGTTCGGGCCGGCCCGCGTCGCCGTTTTCGTGGACGGCTGCTTCTGGCACGGCTGCCCGGAACACGGCACCTGGCCGAAGAACAACGCGGATTATTGGCGCACCAAGATCGAAACCAACCGCCTCCGCGACGCGAACACCGACGCGGTACTGCTGGAGGCGGGCTGGCTCGCGGTGCGCATCTGGGAACACGAACCAGCGGATATCGCCGCCTCGCGGGTGATCGAAACCGTCCGGCAACGCCGCCCCCATTAATGTGACCCCATGCCTGTACCGGGTCAGCCCACCGCCGCGGAGTTCTTCGCCGGAATCGGTCTCGTGCGCCTCGGCCTGGAACCGGCCGGGTTCGACGTCGCGTGGTCCAACGACATCGAACCGGCGAAGCAGGCGATGTACCAGGCGCACTTCCGCGACCAGGGCGCTCACCAGTACGTACTGGGCGATGTCGGCAAGGTGCGCGGCACCGATCTGCCCGCCGACCTCAGCCTGGCCTGGGCCTCGTTCCCGTGCACTGACCTGTCGCTGGCCGGGTGGCGCCGCGGTCTGGCCGGCTCGCACTCGTCGACCTTCTGGGAATTCACCCGCATCCTGGCCGAACTGGGCTCCGCACGGCCGCCGGTGGTCGCCCTGGAAAACGTCGTCGGCCTCGCCACCAGCCACGGCGGCAACGATCTGCGCGCAGCGATCGTGGAACTCAACCGCCTCGGCTACTCCGCCGACGTCCTCACCCTCGACGCCCGCCGCTTCGTGCCCCAGTCCCGGCCCCGGCTGTTCATAGTCGGCGCCCAGAACCCGCCCCCGGACTCGCCCACCCCCTCGCCACTGCGCCCGGACTGGCTGCGCCCGGACCCGTCCCTGCGGACCCACCGGGCCGCACTGCCCGCCCCTCCGCCGCCGTTGGCCACCGGCCTATCGGACCTGGTGGAACGCCTGTCCGCCACCGACGAACGCTGGTGGAACGACCTGCGCACCGCAGCGTTCATCGGCTCCCTGTCCCCACTACAGTTGGAGCGGCTGACGCAGCTCAAGTCCGGAAAGAAACTGGTGCACCGCACCGCCTACCGCCGGACCCGCAACGGAAAACCGGTGTGGGAAGTCCGCCCGGACGACATCTCCGGCTGCCTCCGCACCGCGCGCGGCGGATCGTCCAAACAGGCCGTGGTGCAGGCCGGCCGCGGCGCGGTCCGGGTGCGCTGGATGACGCCACGCGAGTACGCCCGCCTGATGGGAGCGGGGGAGTACGCGCTGGACGGGCTCCGGAACAACCAGGCGCTGTTCGGGTTCGGGGACGCGGTGTGCGTGCCGGTGGTGCGGTGGCTTTCGGAGAACTACCTGATGCCGTTGGCTCGCGGGGAGATGCTTGGAAAGGCGAGGCTGGAAGCCACTGGCTAGTCCAAACCGGCTAGTCGAAGGTTAATCGGCGTCTTTCATCAACCCGTCAACACCGGCACGTGTGGCTTGCCAGCTCTCTTCCACACACCAGTCCAGCATCGCCACATCTGCCTGCTTGCCGAGCGCCGCGGCAAGAACATGCGTAGCGAGCCGTGGCGGGATCGCGTTCCCGATTTGCTGGGCAACGTCCCGACCCGCCCACGGATAGTCCGGAGGGAATGTCTGCAGCTTGCCGGCTTCCTCGTCGGTGAACCGGTCCGGCTTGTTGCGCGGCCTGCCGACCAGCCGATTACGGGAAACTTTGCCGGTCACAGTGAACGCGGGCTGGTCCGACTGCCGTCTCCCGCGGTCTTTCGGGTTTCCCCCAGTGCCATAGTTGGACACGACGGTGAACCGATCTGACCAACCCAGCGCCTCACCCATGCTCTTCCATGGCAGAAGCCGCTGATCGCCATCGGCGCGGTCCTGCCCTTTGCGGTATCGGCGATGGGTAGGCCTCGGCAGTTTCGCCGGTTCACCGTGCCGCGCGATGAGAATCGCGCGGCGTCTGGTCTGCGGAACCCCGTAATCTTCGGTATGCAGGATACCGCAGTCAACTCCGTAACCACGGCTTTCAAGCACCCGCGCGAACGCCTGCCACACCGGGAGCACTGCGGGCACCTGCTCCAACACGATCGCGTCGTACGGCTGGCCCGCTTCGATAGCCCACCGCAAAGGCTGGAGGACTAGGCCGGTGCGCACATCGTCGAGCAGTGCCAGGTCGTCAGTGACATCCTCGTCCCTGGCCATCGCATCGACGAACGACAGCACTTGGTCGAGCGCGCGTCGACCAGCACCGTTGCCTGCGACGGTGTACGTCTGGCATGGCGGACCTCCGCTCAGAATGCGGGCCATCGGGTAGTCGGCTGGTTTGGCAAGCCGAACGTCGCCTTCGTCGGTGTGCAGATTGGCTGCGGCGCGGGTAGCACAGGCGTCCGGGTCCCACTCGATGCCCGCGACGGACACGCCCAGCCAGTGCGCGGCGACATCAAGGCCGCCTGGACCGGCGAAGAGATCCACCATCTCGATCTGCGCACGCAGCGGCGATGGCGGCTGTCCGTCGGTCATGGGATGCGATTCTATAAGGAGCGACCCTGGGACGGACGCGAACACCCATTCGACACGCCAGTTCGACCTATCGCCCTCCGTGATGAATTCGTGACCAAGTGGGGTAACGGAGGCGGCCGTCCACGCGACGTGAGTGATCGTGGAGAGCGGCCGCGGCAGGTTTTCCCCTCTTGGCCAAGGGGCCTTCGCGCGATGCACTGACGAGGCAGCCGACGTGCCCCTACTCTGGGCAAGACGGCGAGGGCACCCCAGACTGGACATGCAGATGGAGGACCGGTGACCAACGAGTTCGACCAGCAGTACTCGGCGTTCCTCGACCTGGTGGACTCCGGCACTCCTGAAAGCGCGCTGAAGAAGATGGAGCTGTTCGGCGCGACCGAGGATTTGCTGCTGAGGATCGCGGACCGGCACGAACACGAGACGATCAGGATCAGGGAGCGGGAGGAGCCGCGCAGCGTCGTCCTCGGCAATCGGTTCACCTGGTACACCGGTCCTCGTCCACGGGACAAGTACTGGCCCGCGCTCGAGGAGATGCTGCGGAAGTCCGGATGGTCGAGCGAGAGCCTCGCCGATCTCGACGACGCATCCACCAAGGTCGTTTCCCTCTTGAGCCATCCGCAGGAGCGGCAGTTCTCGACCAAGGGACTCGTTGTCGGCTACGTACAGTCTGGGAAGACCACGAATTTCACGGCGGTTACGGCGAAGGCGGCCGACCGCGGATACAAACTCTTCATCGTTCTCGCTGGTATCCACAACGGCTTGCGCCGGCAGACACAACTACGCCTTGTGCAGCAGCTCGTAAACCCCAATCGGTCACGTTGGCTCCAGCTAACCGATCCAGACAAGGACTTCACACCACCTGCCAACGCAGCCGCGTACCTGGCCAGGAACAACAAACAGCATGTCCTGTGCGTGATCAAAAAGAACCCGCGTGTGCTAGAGAAGTTCTCAGCGTGGCTAGAGACAGCCGCCGAATATCTGTCCGACTGCCCAGCTCTTATCATCGACGATGAAGCCGATCAGGCAACGGTCGCTACCGACAAAATCAACCCGCTGATCTGCGAGATCCTCAACCGCCTGCCAAAGTCTGGATACATCGGGTACACCGCGACGCCCTTCGCCAACCTGCTCATCGACCCTGCCGCCAAGGATCTCTACCCGGAGCACTTCATCGTTAACCTGCCCAAGCCTCAGGGCCACTTCGGTACCGAAGTACTCTTCGGACGCGAAGTCATGGACGGCGAGGATCCCGAGGACGTGCCTGCGGGATATGACATGATTCGAGAGGTCCCAAGGCATGAAGTAGACCTCGTACGCCCGAGCTCACGAGCGGACACAGACGGGTTTCATCCGGTAATTTCCGACAGCCTCCGCGGCGCGATCTTGTACTTCTGGCTGTCGACCGCAGCACGTCGAGTGCGCAAGACCGGGAATCCGCACTCGACAATGCTGATACACACCAGCGTCAACACCGCTGTGCACAACAGCTTCAAATTCCCGCTGAGCGAACTTCGGGATGACAGCGAAACGCTGCTCCGCTCCGGAGACCCAGAGTTGCGCGAGGAGCTGCGACAGATTTGGGATCATGAAGCCGCGAGGGTACCCGCAGAGCAGTTCAGCGAGCAGAAGGTCGCATTCGAGGAGCTGGAGCAGGCGCTGCCCGATGTCCTGCGCGACTGCCGAATCATCATGGATAACTCGGGAAGCAAAGATCGCCTGGACTACGAGAATGGCCCAGTCGTCGCGATTGCGGTAGGCGGCAACACGTTGTCTCGCGGGCTTACGCTCGAAGGTCTCGCCGTCAGTTTCTTCGTGCGTGCCGTGTCCGCATACGACACTCTGCTCCAGATGGGCCGGTGGTTCGGCTTTCGGAACGGCTATGCCGATTTGCCGAGAATCTGGATGACTGACGAGCTGCGCGACTGGTTCCGCCACATCGCGACCGTCGAGAGCGAGATGCGCCGAGACATTGACGTGTATCTGGTCGAAGACAAGACTCCGATGACATTCGCCGTACGCCTGCGCACCCATCCCTCGCTTCGTGTCACCGCAGCGGCCAAGATGACGAACGCGGTGCCATCCGCGTCGGCGTACGGTGGCCAGCGAGTTCAAACTCGGTACTTCAGCACCGACCGTGATTGGCTGCGAGCCAACCAGGCGGCGGCACGCACATTGGTCGAGAAATCATCGACCGAAGGCCGTGAAGACCAGAATGTCCGCTCGCAAGACAAACTGATCCGGGGCGTTCCGCACGACTTGATCGTCGAGTTCTTGAGCAACTACTGCTTCCACAAGAAGTCGCAGGAGTGCAACTCGCGTCTGCTGACTGATTACATCGCGAAGCGCATCTCCATGTCTGGCGCGCTCCGGGACTGGAATGTCGCACTTATCGGCGGTTCCGCGGGCGAAGAAGCACCAAATACCTTCACCTTCGCGAACGAATACACAGTCCGCATGGTCACCCGCTCCGCCCTTAACGGAGCTGACCCCGCTGTTGTCGACATAAAAACACTGATGAGTCGCAGAGATGCGGCAATCGATCTTGATACGTCCGGGGTCAAAGGCGAGCTGACTGAGGACAAAATCAAAGCGCTCCGCCACGAACAAAGCCCGACCACCGCGCTGCTCGCACTATATGCGATCGACAAGAACTCAGAACCCTCCGCCCACCGCAAGGACAACCGGCGGGCTCTGAACGCAGCAGAGGACGTGATCGGCGTCGGCCTCGTCTTCCCCGCCCCGTCGGCTGACGATTCGACCGTGGAGTGGGAGTACGTCGCGACCGATCTGGCCAAGGTTCGTATCGAGGAGGAAGATCTGAGCGCTCTCGACGCGGTGGACGCCTGATGACCGAGTCGCTCCGGAAGGTCGTCGACGACCATTGGACGCGCCTCGAGGAAGAAGGGACGTCAGGACCTGATCACGTTCGGACCTCCGAACTTCCGGTAACGACCCCGTCCGGTGCAGTTCTTGCGGCAGTAGATCACATGGGCAATCGGCACGTCCTCGTGCCATTGACCGCCAATCAACACGTCCGAATAGACCGTGGCGGCACAGCGCTCGCCGTCCGTGAGCGCCCGCTCGAGAACGGTGATACCTACGAGCGTTACGCAGATCTCGGCTGTCTTCGGAGGGACCTGGACGAGGTTTTCACCGGCCTGGTCTCGGATGTGCTCGCCGCAGTTGAGATCGCACCCGAGCGTCCGCTCAAAGCGTTCTACACTGTACTGAACCGCTGGCGCGACCTATTCCGGCATGCACCCGCACCGTTGGGCGTCGGTCAGCTCGCCGGGCTGTTCGGCGAGCTGATCGTGCTCAACGAGTTGCTGGCCGAACAGAGCACCGCGGTCGACTTCTGGACAGGCCCGTCGGGCAGCCGACACGATTTCGCGGTCGGGTCACACAGCATCGAGGTGAAGACCTCGACAGCTGACCGGAACCGGACTGTCCGAATACACGGGATCAACCAACTCCAACCGCCTGCTCACGGGAGTCTCGACCTGGTGTGGATCCGGCTGGAGCGCGTCCCGGAGCGAGGCATGACCCTCGCTGAACTCGTCGGGAAGACCCGACAGGCCAGCGATGACGACACTGGTCTTCTGTTCAAACTCGCCGAGGCGGGCTACCTGCCCGCAGACGCCGGCCGGTACCACGACATACGCTTCGAAATCCGGGAGCAGCGGTGGTACGAAGTGCACGAAGAATTTCCCCGGATCGACCCGCATGTGGTGCCCCCCGACGTCGCTGACCTCGAATACACCTTGGACCTCTCTGGCCAACGTCCCGCGGTCGTCGACCTGGACGGAATCCGCGGTCGGGTTCATCGCATCACCGAGGAGAACGCGTGACCGATGCTTCTTGGCACTCCCAACGATTTCCGCCAGAAGGGGCGAGCGCGGCGGAAGGCATCCGCAATCAACTCGGCCGTCCCGAGCTTGATCTGCTGACTGTACTGGTACGAGAATCGGCACAAAACAGCTGGGACGCCCGTGCGGACGGGGCCACTGTCGACTACCGCCTAGACCTACGAGTCGTGGGCGCGGCACACGCGCATGCCTGGCGGGAACTACTCGCCCGCCGATTGCCTGCGCCCGAGAACCTGCCACTGCGAAAGTCGCTCACGGGACCATCCATTCGTATCTTGACTGTGTCGGACCGCGGCACGACTGGGCTGGGCGGACCCACCCGAGCAGATAACGCGGTCGTGGAGAACCATGACTTCGTTTCCTTTGTCCGAAATATTGGCGAACCACGCGACACTGAACTCGGCGGCGGCACCTACGGTTTCGGCAAAGGGGTTTTCTACCTCCTGAGCCGGCCAGGAACCGTGCTCGTGCACACGCGGTGCCGAGTCGAGACCGGATACGAAACCCGTTTAATAGGATGCGCTCTCTGGAAAAGCTACGCGGAAGGCGAAGGGCTGTGCGGGCACCGATTCACTGGTCGCCACTGGTGGGGAGCTCCCTCTCCGGACGGTGTAGTCGAACCGCTCGTCAATGTCGAGGCCGATGAAGCGGCAGAACAGCTGGGCCTACGCCAGTTCGGCCCCGATGAGACCGGTACGACCATCGTAGTCATCGATCCCGATCTGGGTGACCGCACGAATGAGGAAGCGGGCGATTACCTGGCCGACACGATCGCGTGGAACCTCTGGCCGAAAATGCTCGCAGAGCCCAATCGAAATCCTCCCATGAGATTTTCGGTACAGTGCGACGGAATCACCATCGCAGTCCCGGACCCGCGCGAGACCAGCCCGCTGGACATGTTCGTCGCCGCCTACGAAGCAATGCGCTCACAGGACGCGCGTTCGATCGAGTGCCGCAAACCGAGAGCCAAGCTCGGGCAACTGGGGCTCGTGAAACGGTTCCTGCCGCCCTTCGATGAAACAGCCGCAGGTACGGCGTCAGGTATCGGAACTACCGTGCACCACGTTTGCCTGATGCGCACAGCCGAACTGGTCGTGACATATTACGAGGGGCCAAAGCCTGCGGCCGAGTACGTCTCCTACGCGGGAGTCTTCCGTTCGGACACGGCACTCGACAGCACATTCGCTGCGTCGGAACCTCCGACGCACGACGCGTGGCACTGGCAGTCCCTCGACGGTTGGGACAAGACCTTCGTCAAGACCACCTTCACCAGGATCCGGGAATCAGTGGAAGAGCTAGTCGAGCTCGACGGTCGCGTCCGCGCTAGCTCTTCAGAGATCGCGTTAGGCGCCGCCAGCCGCGCGTTCTCCGACCTGGTAGCAGGCTCCTGGGGAAGCGGCGGTGCATCGGACTACCGAACGGCGTTCAGGCCCGTATCGCCGACTCAGGAGCCGGTCGCATCGCAGCACACCGGCGACCTCTATGGCTCGACAACGACCAGTGGCTCGACCGCCGAGCCAGTCCTGCGCGACAAGAGCAACGACACCCATCCGATCGCCTTGCGCCCGAGCCCATCAAGCAGCCGGCGAGCGCGCGTCGAGTACGTCGATGCTCCCTACTACGAGATACGCGCCGGACACCTGGTCCTCATCCAGGCTTTCCGGATCTCCACTCCCGGCGTACACCGATGCGTCGCGGAGCTCGGGGTGACGCTAGCGGGCACCAGCGGTCGCGAAACCGATCCTCCGCGTGGGGCAGACGAACCGGAGTTCTTCGGCTGGGAGGGACCGGACGGGACACTGCACCGAGCTCCGGCGCTGTCACTCGATGGTGACGGCAAAACATGGCGAGTCCTTGTTCGGCCCGCACCGGACACGATGACCGAGATCACGGTGGTTACTGAACGCGCGGAGGTTACCTCGTGAGCAGGCAGGCACCGCCATACCGTCTCGCCGCTGCGGACTCGGTAGTGGCCGGACCTTGGCAGTGGCTGATCGACGACGTACCCGTCGAATTGCCAACCGCTCTGAGCGACTGGGACTATCGAATGGATCTACCAGTGCGGCGACAGATCAGAGTCGACGTGGACCTCGTACGCCGAGCTACTGGTCTGCCTCCGTCCGCCAAACTCACCCTCGCGATGGTGTGGACCGCCACTGGCTCGGGACTTAAAGCAGCAGGATCTCGGATTCCGCTGCCCGAGACGGGCACTGTCGAAGTCAAGCTCGACGCACTGTTGTCCGGGGACCAGCTTGGCGGCGTGCTAGAACTGGAGACCTCGTTGGTCCTCGCGGAGTACTGCGACTCCGGGGCGTTGGCCTCCGCTCGTCGGGCCGGGTCGGTACTGTGGGCAGATCACTACAGCACTCGGCTCCAGGGCGACGCGCCCCTCTTCCCAATAGCGGTGGTCGACTTCTCGAAGACCCAGTATCCCGAAGACGCTGGCTGGCACCTCCAGGTCGGCGGCGGCCTAGAGACAGCCACCATGGGAGCGCTGCTGCTACTGGTGAACGAGCGGAAAAAAGTTGTAGTGGATGCGCTGCGCAACGCCGCCAAGCCGAAACCAGTCGACCGCGTGGTGTTGTCGACAGTCCACGCGGACGTCGCCCGCACTTTGGTCGAATACGCGTTGCATGAGCCTGACTTCGATTTAGCCGCCGACTACGGCGAGGACAGCATGGGCAGCACCCTGCAGAGTCTGATTGCGCGACTGTTTGCCGAACAGAGCGTGGCTCACCTGCGCCGTACCCAGCAGCAGTCTCCAGCCACATTCGCCACCGAGTTGCAGCACGCCGTTCGTATTCTGGAGGAGAACTGATGAGTGTTCTCTACCCACGTTTACTACCCCGCGAGGCGCATAACCTCTACGGAGAGTACAAGACCTTGTCGATCGAAGACCTCATGCAGCACGTGAGTTTTCGACACGACGCCGCTGTTTACGCGGCTACCGGTGGGGATCGCGTACCGGAGACGGATCTGAAACGACTGCGCCAGGCCGTGGTAGATGTTGCACGAGTGGCAGGCTTCCCTGATAAAACGACGACGAGCGCTCGAACCGAATTCGACCGTGCAGTCGGCGAACTGCTCCATCGGACTACCGGTCTGGCTCCGGCTGAGGCAGCAGCCAGGGACATCTGGGTGTTCCTCGCTCTCATACTAATGCCCGACATTTCGTTCTGGCGGTTCGAGAGCCGGACCGACGAGCGGTTTCTCGCCAAGGACCTGACGCGCCACGTTTTTGGCCGTCTCTGGTGGCGTGCGCATCTGGTCCACGATCCGGCGAGCGCCACTCCGTACGCAGCACTACATATCCTGGGAGAAGGAGCTTTCGACCAAATCTACGCTCGGCGACGCACGCTTGGCGGCAGTCCTCAGCTTGTCCGCGCCATCCTCTACGTGTGGAACGAGATCGACACCAGCGGATTGAACGAGACGGACCTTTTGAAGGACTTCCTCAAACGCTTGCTGCGACTCGGTGCATTCATGTCCTTCGAGACGCTTGAGAACGAACAGCTTGAGGCAGAGATCCGACGAGCAGCTCACGACTCGGTGCACGCTTTTCGGGCCGAGAGACTGCCTCGACACACGCGCGGTCGAACTGCGGTCAGCTAAGCCGACCCGCTGGGCTTGGGAATGTCGAAGTACCCCGACAACCGGACCGCCGGTGCGTACTCCCCCTTGACCTTCACCTTCCCGGTCACGAACATCGCCGCCACCGCGGCGTTGCCGGTCGCCATCCGGATGAAATCCTCTACCGCCACCGTGATGGTGGTGTCCGGCGTCCGGGCCAGGTCGGTGCTCGACACGCACAGCCCGTCCTCGATCACCGTCTGGTAGCGGTCGAACTCCTCGTCGGTGCCGGTGGGGAAGCGCCAGGAGACCACGACGTCCACGTGCCGGGCCCGTTCCGGCCGGAAGTGTTCCGACATTCGCCGGAAGATCTCGTCCAGGAACACCGCGCGCAGCTCGGCGTGGTCGGCGATGCCTTTCAGCTGCTCACGCGACGCGGCCGCGACCACGTCGACCAGCGACTGCGTGGTCAGCGACGGGATTTCGATGCCGGCCCCCGCCTCGCCCAGCATGTGCAGCGTCTCCAGGACCCGCACGAACTGCTCCGGGGTCAGCTTGCCCACCACGAGCGTCCGGGCGAACCCGTTGACCGCGTGCTCGCCGGGCGGGTGCGCGGCTCGCGAGCGTCTGCGCACCATGACTCAGGCCGGGCGGGGCAGGTCGAAGTGGCCAACCAGGCCGGCCGCGAACGCGAGGTCGCCCTTGACCTTGAGTTTTCCGGTCACGAACAGCACCGCGGGCGTCGCCTGGTGGGTGATGATGCGGAAGAAGTCCACAGGGGAAAGCGTAATCGTCACCCGGGGTTTCTCGCGCATTTCGCGGGACACCGTGCAGGTCCCTTCGGCAAGGACCGTCTCGTAGCGGTCGTAACCGCCGTCGCCGATGCCGCCGGACAGTCGCCAGTGGACTACCGCGTGCAGCGAACGCGCACGGATATGCGCGCCCATGCGCTCGAAGATCTCGTCCAGCACCCGCTCACGCAACGGCCGCTCGGCGACGACCGCCTCTAGCTGCGCCCGCGACGCGCGTGCGACGAGCGTGGCGAACTTCGCCGGGTCGACCTTCGCCAGCGAGAACGCCGGCACCTCCTCGGACAGCCGCAGCAGAGCCGCCAGCAGCCGGTTCATGTCGGCGCGGCCCAGCTCGCGCGGGTCGATGGCGTCGGCGACCGCGTTCACGTCGAGCGCGCTCGCGTCGACTGCTTCGGTGCGATCCAGCGCGTCCAGCAGCGCGGCTCCGCGCAGGCTGGCCAGGTCAGCGCTGGTCGCCTCCGGGTTGTCCGCCATCAGTTACCCCTTCCGGAACTTTCCGACCTAAGGCTACCGGCGAGTAGGTAGCCCGGCAAGCAACGCCTCCCCCCTGGTGCCAGGTACCGTCCAGGCCAGTGAGAGGGAGGAATCCGCACGTGCCCGACGAAGAACAGCGCCCACCCGAGCGAGCCCGCCGGCTCCCGAGGGCGGTGCGTGAACGCCAGATCCTGGACGCCGCGGTGCGGGTGTTCTCCCAGCACGGCTACCACTCGGCGTCGATGGACGAGATCTCCGAGGTCGCGGGCGTTTCCAAGCCGATGATCTACACCTACCTCGGCTCGAAGGAAGACCTTTTCGGCAAGTGCATCCAGCGCGAGGCGACCCGGCTGCTGGAAGCGATCCAGGCCGGCGTGCACGCCGACCTGCCGCCGGACATGCAGCTCTGGCACGGCCTGCGCTCGTTCTACCGGTTCGTCGCCGAATACCGCGAGTCCTGGACCGTGCTGCACCGCCAAGCGCTGACCGTCGGCGGCACGTTTGCCGAGGAGATCACCGCGATGCGCACGCGGGCGATCGAACTGGTCGCCGCGCTCGTGGTGGCCGCGGGCACCCGCAAGGGACTCGGCGAGCAGACCGAGTTCTCCGGCCCCGGGCTGGCCGCGGCGCTGGTCGGCGCGGCGGAATCGCTGGCCGACTGGGCACTTGACCACCCGGAGATCTCCGACGGAGTGCTCGCGTCCTGGCTGATGAACCTGGTCTGGCTCGGGTTCAACGACCTCGTGGAGGGGCAGGTCTGGAAGCCCTCAGAGGGCTGAGACCACCCCGTCCAGATGCGGTTTCGGCTTCCGTGCGTGCCACAGCTCGAACGCCCAGCCATCCGCGGTCTGCCAGGCCGTGAAGGCGGCGCGGGCGGGCAGCAGCACCGGCTGCTTGAACCGCACCGTCACCGTGTACGCGTCCGGCAGGCGGCCCTCCAGCGACGCCAGTGCGTGCGCCTTCGTCCACATGCCGTGCGCGATCGCCTTCGGGAAGCCGAACATCCGCGCGGTCAGCGGGTGCAGGTGGATCGGGTTGCGGTCGCCGGACACCTCCGCGTACCGGCGGCCGATGTCGCCCGGGATGGCCCACAGCGCGGTCGGCGTCGGCGGCGTCAGTTGGGTGCGCGCCGCCGGGGCCGAGCCGGAACCCGACCGGTGCAGATAAGTCGACACCTCGGTCCACACCACCTCGGTGCCGGCCCGTGCCTCGCTCACCATGTCGAACTGGCGGCCCTTTTCGTGCGGGCGCAGGTTTTCCGCGCGGACGCTCACCCGGAACGTCTCGCCGAGGCGCAGCGGACGGTGCTGAGTGATCCGGTTTTCCACGTGCACCAAGCCGAGCAGCGGGAACGGAAAGTCCGGCTCGGTCATCAACGCCATCTGCAGCCCGAACACCAGCATGTGCGGATACGTCACCGGCAGCTCGTCCGAAAACCGGAATCCGCAGACCTCGTTGTAGGCCGCGACGTGCTCCGGGTCGACCACGACCTCCGGGCGCACCAGTTCCGTCGCGGGCAGCGTCGAACCGCCGCCCCGGCGAAGCAGAGCCTTCGGGTAGAGCGTCGCCAAGCTCGGCGCGCTCGTCAGTTCGCGAACGGCCATGTCACGCTCCCAGCAGCGCCTGGCCGCACACGCGGACCAGGTTCCCGTTGACCGCAGCCGACGCCGGGTTCGCGTACCAGGCAATGGTTTCCGCGACGTCTACCGGCAGGCCGCCCTGGCCGAGGCTGGACAGCCGCCGTCCGGCCTCGCGGATGAACAGCGGCACCGCGGCGGTCATCTTGGTCTCGATGAACCCGGGGGCGACCGCGTTGATCGTGCCGCCGTACTCCGCGAGCTGCGGCGCACCGACATTGACCATCCCGATTACGCCCGCCTTCGACGTCGCGTAGTTCGTCTGGCCCACGTTGCCCGCGATGCCGGCGATCGAGGAGACCCCGATGATCCGCCCGTTCTCGCGCAGGATCTTGTCGCCGAGCAGTTTGTCGTTCACCGCGAGCTGCGAAGCGAGGTTCACTGCGATCACCGAGTCCCAGCCGCCCTCGGCCATGTTGCCGAGCGTCTTGTCCCGGGTGATGCCCGCGTTGTGCACGACCACGTCCACGCCGCCGTGCCGCTCGGTGAGGTACTCGGCGAGCTTGGCCGGCGCGTCGGCCGCGGTGATGTCCAGCTGCAACGCCGAACCACCGATCCGGTTCGCCACCGCGGACAGATCGCTGCCCTGCGCGGGGATGTCCAGCGCCACGACGTGCGCCCCATCGCGGGCCAACGTCTCCGCGATCGCCTCGCCGATGCCCCGCGACGCACCGGTGACCAGCGCGACCTTGCCGTCCAGCGGCTTGTCCCAGTTCGCCGGCGCGGGCGCGGACTTCGCGTGCGTGCCGACGCGGATCACCTGTCCGTCGACGAACGCCGACTTCGCGGACAGCAGGAATCGCAGCGTCGACTCGGCGGCTTCCTCCGCGCCTTCGGCCACGTAAACCAGCTGCGCCGTCGCGCCCCGCTTGAGCTCCTTGCCGACCGAACGGACGAAGCC
The DNA here is from genome assembly GCF_000383915.1 of Amycolatopsis benzoatilytica AK 16/65. Taxonomy (NCBI): domain Bacteria; kingdom Bacillati; phylum Actinomycetota; class Actinomycetes; order Pseudonocardiales; family Pseudonocardiaceae; genus Amycolatopsis; species Amycolatopsis benzoatilytica. The sequence goes on along the minus strand of NZ_KB912942.1, from coordinate 7,252,355 downwards.
CTCCAGCGCGCGCTGGGCGATCCGCTCGCGTCCCTCGGCCAGCTCCGGCGGCGTGCCGAGCACGAGCACCCGCCCGGACGGCCCGATCTTGCGGATCACCGGGTGGAAGAACCGGTACACCTCGCGAAGCTGCCCCGGGTCCTTGATGCCGGTGGCGTCGAAGACCAGCGCCGCCTGCCGATCAGCGGCCGCGCTGAGCACCTCGATGCCGGCGTCGGTGAGCTGCGCGCGGACGGTCTTCTCCAGCCGTCCGCCAGGCGCGGCGCCGAGAAGTGCGGGACCCTCGAGTGCGGGCTGGCCGGGACGGTACCGGCGCAGCGTCGCGGGATTGGGCAGGCCGAGCTTCGGCACTACGAACTTCCCCAACGGGGTTTTCGTGAACTGCTGGTACCTGTCCGCCATCACGTGCCTCCCGTGCAGTCTGCGTCACGTCCCAGTCTAACCTACTCGCTAGTAGGTTACAGTGTGAGCGGTACGACTCAGAGAGGTGGACGGCATGGCGACCAGGAAAACCCCGTCGGTGCGCAAGGTCGCGATCGTCGGCGGGAACCGGATCCCGTTCGCGCGGTCGAACGGCCCGTACTCGCGCGCCTCGAATCAGGACATGTTCACCGCCGCGCTGGACGGGCTGGCCAGCCGGTTCTCGCTGCAGGGCGAGGTGATCGGCGAGGTCGCCGCGGGCGCGGTGCTCAAGCACTCCAAGGACTTCAACCTCGCCCGGGAGAGCGTGCTCGGCAGCAAGCTTTCGCCCGCCACCCCGGCGTCCGACGTGCAGATGGCCTGCGGCACCGGCCTGCAGGCGGTCATCAACGTGGCCAACAAGATCGCGCTCGGCGAGATCGACTCGGCGATCGCCGGCGGCGTGGACACCACCAGCGACGCGCCGCTGGCCGTCAACGCGAACCTGCGCCAGATCCTCGTGCAGCTCAACGCCGCGAAGACGCTGGCCGACCGGCTCAAGCTGGTCTCGAAGATCCGGCCCGGCCACATCGTGCCGGAGATCCCGCGCAACGCCGAACCGCGCACCGGCCTGTCGATGGGCGAGCACGCCGCGCTCACCGCGAAGGTCTGGGAGATCGCTCGCGAGGCGCAGGACGAACTCGCCGCGACCAGCCACCGCAACCTCGCCGCCGCCTACGAGCGCGGGTTCTTCGACGACCTGGTGACGCCGTTCCTCAAGCTCACGCGCGACCAGAACCTCCGCCCGGACTCCTCGGTCGAGAAACTGGCCAAGCTCAAGCCGGTCTACGGCGGCCCGGACGGCACCATGACGGCGGGCAACTCGACGCCGCTCACCGACGGCGCGTCCGCCGTCCTGCTGGCGACCGAGCAGTGGGCGAAGGCGCACAACCTGCCGGTGCTCGCGTACCTGACGTTCAGCCAGACCGCGGCGGTCGACTACGTGCACGGCAGCGAGGGTCTGCTGATGGCCCCGGCGTACGCGGTGCCGCGGATGCTCGACCGCGCCGGACTGACCTTGCAGGACTTCGATTTCTACGAGATCCACGAGGCGTTCGCGTCGCAGGTGCTCGCCACGCTCAAGGCGTGGGAGGACCCGGCGTTCGCCAAGGAGAAGCTCGGTCTGGACGCGCCGCTCGGCTCGATCGACCGGACGAAGCTCAACGTCAACGGCTCCTCGCTGGCCGCCGGGCACCCGTTCGCCGCGACCGGCGGCCGGATCGTCGCGACGCTGGCGAAGCTGCTGCACGAGAAGGGGTCCGGCCGCGGCCTGATCTCCATCTGCGCGGCGGGCGGCCAGGGCGTCACCGCGATCCTGGAGAAGTAACCAGTCCGTGAAGGGCCCCTTGCGGGACTTGGATTCCCGCAAGGGGCCCTTCACGGACGGTTGAACCGGGATTCAGTCGGTCAGCGACTTTTCGGCGCGGCGGCTCAGCTTCTCAGCGCGCTTGCCGGCCTTCTTCGCCGCGCGCCGGGCCCGCCAGCCGAGCGACGGCTTGCCCTCGGTGTCTCCCGCGGCCAAGAGCAGCCCGCCGGCCAGCGACGCGTTCTTGAAGAACTGGACCTGCTGGTTCTGCTTCTCGCCCGGGTCCTTTGCCTCCCAGAACCGGTGCGCGGCCAGCGTGGTGGGCACCAGCGAACCGAGCAGCGCGAGCGCCGCCAGCCGCGGCATCTTGCCGCTCGCCAGCGCGAGGCCGGCCCCGATCTTGACCGCCGCGTCGATCCGCACCAGGGTGGCCGGATCGCGCGGGATCTGGTCCGGGACCATGCCCTCGACTTTGTCGAAGGTGCTGGTCAAGAACGGTTCGACGGCTTTTGCGTGGCCCTGGGTGTCGCGCAGCGCCCCGATGCCGCCGGACACGAAGATCGACGCGAGCAGTGGACGGGCCACCCGGCGCAGTATCACGGTCTCGCCTCTCTGGTCTGGGAATCCTGGACCTCGAACCTACAACCGGAATCGCCCGGAACGCTCGCCGCCAAACCGAGCTAGCGATACCTAGCCCAATATTGTTCTGATGCTAGATAGCCGTATACATCTCTAGCGGGCTTTCGGCTTGACCTTGACGCTGCGTCAACCTCTACCGTCAAAGACGTGGTCAGGACGGAATGGTCGATCCAGGACATCGCCCGGATCGCGGGAACGACGAGCCGGACGCTGCGGCATTACGACGCCGTGGGACTCCTGCCGCCGACCCGGATCGGCGGCAACGGCTACCGCTACTACGACGGGCAGTCGCTCGTCCGGTTGCAGCGGATCCTGCTGCTGCGCGAACTCGGCCTCGGCCTGCCGGCGATCGCCGAAGTGCTCGACGGCGAGCGCGACGGCACCGCCGCGCTCGAAACGCACCTTTCGCTGCTGGAGCAGGAGCAGCAGCGGATCGGGCGGCAGATCGCGTCCGTGCGGACCACGCTGCGGAAACTGAAGGGAGGTGAACAACTGATGGCAGAGGAAATGTTCGACGGGTTCGACCACACCCAGTACCAGGAGGAGGTCACCCAGCGCTGGGGCGCGGACGCCTACCGCAAGGCAGACCAGTGGTACCGATCGCTGACCGAGGCCGAAAAAGAGGCCATCCAGCAGGAACAGCTCGACATCTCGGCCGCGTACGGAGCGGCTCGCGCGGCTGGCCACGACGCTGGTTCGGAGGAGACCCAGGCCGTGACCGCCCGGCTGCACGCCTGGCTGGAACCGGCGGCGGGGAAGGTGTCGAAGTGCTACTTCGCCGGGATCGGCCAGCTGTACGTCGACGATCCGCGATACGGCAAGTACGACGAGAAGCACGGCCCCGGCACCGCCGAGTACATCCGCGACGCGATGAAAATTTACGCGGAGCGGAACCTGACGGACTAGACCACCGTCTGAGTGAGCGCTGGGGGTAGGGATGGACGGGGCTGCAGACCCGGCCATCCTTCAGCACGACCCGCGACACGTACTAGCTGTATATGCGCGAATATCGGTCCTGCGCTAGATACCTCGATACGGTGACAGAGTGGACCCCATCCGCAATCCCTTCGCGCCCGGTGCCGGGCAGCGGCCGCCCGAGCTGGCCGGCCGGGAACGGGAGCTGAAGGCGTTCGAGGTCGTGCTCGAACGGGTCTCCCGCGGCCGGCCGGAACGCAGTCTCGTGCTGACCGGCCTGCGTGGTGTCGGCAAGACGGTGCTGCTGGGGGAGTTGCGGTCGATGGCGATCCGGCATCGCTGGGGTGCGGGCAAGATCGAAGCGCGCCCGGACGCGGACTTGCGCCGTCCGCTGTCGGCCGCACTGCACCGGGCGATCCGCGACCTCGCCGTCCGCCACCGTGCGCCGGACCGGGTCGAAGAAGTCCTCGGCGTGCTCAAGGCCTTCGCGCTCAAGGCGAACAAGCCGGACGCGAAACTGCGCGACCGCTGGCAGCCCGGCATCGACGTGCCGGCCGCGCAAGGCCGGGCGGACTCCGGCGATATCGAAATCGACCTGGTCGAGCTGTTCACCGACGTCGCCGATCTGGCGGCGGATGTCGGCACCGGCGTGGCGCTGCTGATCGACGAGATCCAAGACCTGCAGCCCGACGACGTTTCCGCGCTCTGCGCGGCCTGCCACGAGCTGTCCCAATCGGGCGCGCCGCTGGTGGTGGTCGGTGCCGGACTGCCGCACGTGCCCGCGGTGCTGTCCGCTTCGAAGTCCTACTCCGAACGGCTCTTCCGCTACTCGCGCATCGACCGGCTCAGCCGCGAAGACGCCGACTACGCGGTGATGGCGCCGATCGAACGCGAGGACGCCGGCATCGAACCGGAAGCACTGGACGCCCTCTTCGACGCGTCCGGCGGTTATCCGTACTTCATCCAGGCCTACGGCAAGGCCGCCTGGGACGCCGCCCCCGCCGACCCGATCACCGTCAAGGACGTGCAGGTCGCCGCCCCCGAGGCGGAATCCGAGCTGGCGGTCGGCTTCTTCGGCTCCCGCTACGAACGCGCGACGCCCGCCGAACGCGAGTACCTGCTCGCGATGGCCGAGCTGACACAGGGCCGGGACGAGCCCGCCGGCACCGCGGACGTGGCGGTCTACCTGGGGCGCAAGCCTTCGTCGCTGTCGCCGGCGCGGGACAGCTTGATGAAGAAGGGCTTGGTCTACTCCGCCGAGCGCGGCCAGATCGCCTTCACCGTGCCGCACTTCGGGCACTATCTGCTCGGCCGCGACTGACCGGTCAGCGGCGCAGCGTGTCCGACGGCGTGACGCCGTACTTTTCCTTGTAGGCAGCCGCGAACCGGCCGAGGTGTCGGAATCCCCACCGATAGGCCGCCTCGGCGACTGTCGGCACGGCGGAGTGCACGAGGTCCCGGTGGACGCGTTCCAGCCGGATGTCTTGCAGCGCCTGGAGGGGAGTGGTGCCGGTGTATTCGCGGAATCCCTGCTGCAGCCGCCGGATGCCGACGCCCGCCGCCTCGGCGAGCTGCGCGGCGGTCCACTCGCGCATCGGGTCGGCCTCCATCGCCTCGACCACGCGGGTGACGATCCGCGGCCGCAACGGCCCGGCGTCCTCTTCCGTCGGGAAGCACGCGGCCGCGAGCGCCGCGGTCAGGCTGGCCCCGAGATGCCGTGCGACGTGCGGATCGCCGGCCAGCCGCTCGTTGGCGACCAGAAGCGAGCCGACCGAGGAGACCAGCTGGAACCAGGCTTGACCAGGCCCGGAGCGGAGGTCGAGCTGCCCGGGCATCTGGCGCGTGGACCGTTCGGCGAGCAGTGGCAGCTCCTGCCGGAGGTACTCCCGGTCGACGCGCATTCCGATGATCGTGCAGTCGGCCGACCAGCGAGACATCGTAGTGGTGGTGTCCGGCGGGCAGACCGTCGCCTGCCCGGGCAGCGAACGCACCTCCCGGCCCCGCACTCGGGCTTCGAGCACTCCGCCCAGCGGCACGTTGATCGCCCAGGCGCTCGGATGGTCCGATTCCACCTCCGAGTCGACGCCCCAGCCGATGCGGGCGATCCGGACCGGGCCGAGGTCGACTGACCGCAGGACCGGCTTCCGTTCCGGCAGCGCGCGAATACGCAGCCGGTGCGGGAAGTACGCCGCGGCCACCGAGCCGGACAGTGCATCGAGATCTGCCGTAGCCACCGCACCTCCTTGTGTGGCGCACTCACGGTAACACCGGAAAGCAACCCCGAGGCCGCTCGATCCGGGCCGGTGCGCAATCTGGACAGGGCCTTCGCGAATCGGATCGCCGCAGGTGAGAGCCCTGCATACGGTGGCGCGCACCACAGACGCTTCACCGGCTTGAGGAGGCTGCGGCGGCGATGACTCCCTTCATGCTCTCGGTTCAAGAACTCCTGGACGGCGAGGCGACGCCGGAACCGGCGACCGAGCCGGCCTATCCGGAAAAGGTGGCGGCCGCCACCGACACCCAGGTGGTGGTCCGCTCTCTCGCCGAGCAGCTCGTCAGCGAGGCGAACGCGGTCCTCGGCCCGCACCGCGAGCCGCTGACGCTGGTCGACGAGACCGGCCCCGGCGCGCTCGCCTTCACCCTGGGCCGCGCCGACCGCACCGCCCGGGTGCAGACCGTCGTCTCCGGCCGCACCGCCACCGCCGAACTCGTCATCGGCGGCACGCCCAGCGGCACCCGTCGACGCCTGACCAGTGAGGACGAGGTCCAGGCGCTGCTGCTCAGCCTCATCGCACAATCCTGAAAGGCCATCCCATGCAGTACGAACTGCGCTACCAGGTCATCGAACCTCAGCGGCAGACCTATCAGAACGTCGCGGACCGGTTCGGCGACCAGCCGGCCAGCCGCTACCTGGAGGGAACGCTCGACGTCGAGCCCCGCGAGAACTTCCATTACCGGCCGACCTGGGCTCAGGACCGCGAGCTCTACGACCCGCGCTACACCGCCCTGCGGCTGACCGATCCGTACCACTTCCTGGACCCCCGGCAGTACTACTACACGCCGTACGTGACAAACCGGGCGAACGCGCACGAGGAGTTCGGCAAAACCATCGGCTACCTCGAAAAACGCGATCTGTTGAGCAGGCTGCCGCGGCAGTGGCACTATCTCGTCGCCGAGGTCGTCGTGCCGCTGCGCCACTTCGAGTCGGGCGCTCAGCTCATCAGCGTCGCCGGGGCGCGCTTCGCCTACGGCACCTCGATCGAGCAGTGCTGCACTTACGCCGCGTTCGACCGGATCGGCAACGCCCAAATGCTTTCCCGGCTCGGTCTCGCCCAGGGCAGCGGCACCGCCGACATCCTGCGTACCGCCAAGAACGCGTGGCTCGAAGCCGCCCACCTGCAGCCTCTGCGCCGGCTGGTCGAAGAGGTGATGGTGCTCGGCGACTGGGCAGAAGCGCTGCTCGCGGTCGATGCGGTGGACAAACTCGTCTACCCGCTTCTCTACGCCGGTCTGGACGAGGCCGCGCTGCTCGGCGGTGCCGGGTCCTACAGCCTGGTCGCACAGCACTTCACCACCTGGTACGCCGACCAGCGCAAATGGCTCGACGCGTTGCGCGCCGCGTGGACCGGCGACCCGGAACACGCCGCGAACAACCAGGCGGTCCTCGATCGCGTCGAGCGGACCTGGGGTGCGCGCGCCGCGGAGGCCGTCGCCCCGATCGCAGCGATCGTGCGCGAGCTCGAAGGAGCCGAGGCATGAGCGCCCGGTCGGTCGGCATCGACCTGCAGGAATCGGAAGAGAACCGGGCCCTGATCGACGCGATCAAGCAGGACAACCCGGAGCTGACCCTGCGCCACCTGCCCGGCCTGGTGAAGCTCTCCGCACCCGGTCAGATCGTGATCAACCGGGAAACCGTCGAGGAGAAGCTCGGCCGCGAATGGGAGACCGGCGAGTTCCAGCTGGCCATCGTGTCCTACGCGGGCAATTTCTCCGAGTGGGACGACGACCAAATCCTCGTGAAGTGGGAGCACTGAAATGTCCGTTCAGCAGGACAAGCCCGTCGCCAAGAAGCCGCGCAAACTGCCGCTCAAGGAGCGCTACTCGCTGCTTACCCGTGACTTGGACTGGGAGCCGTCCTACGTAGACAAGGCCGACCTCTACCCCTACACCAGCTACGAGGGCATCAAGATCCACGACTGGGACGGCTGGGAGGATCCCTTCCGGCTCACCGTCGACGCCTACTACAAGTACCAGGCGGAAAAGGACAAGCGGCTGTACGCGGTCCTCGACTCCTTCGCGCAAAGCCAGGGCCACCTGGGGCTTTCGGATGCCTCGTACCTGAATTCGATCAAGCTGTTCATCCAGGGCGTGACCCCGCTCGAATACGCCGCGCACCGCCACTTCGCGTACCTGGCGCGCTATCTCGAAGGCCCCGCTCCGCGCTTCGCGGCGCTGTGCCAGAGCGTGGACGAACTGCGGCACTGCCAGACGCAGATCCACACGATCAGCAACTACAACAAGTACTACGGCGGCTTCCACTCCTGGTCGAAGATGCACGACCGGGTCTGGTACCTCTCGGTGCCCAAGTCACTGTTCGACGACGCGATGACGGCCGGCCCGTTCGAATTCCTGATCTCGATCTCGTTCAGCTTCGAATACCTGCTCACCAATCTGCTCTTCGTGCCGTTCATGAGCGGCGCGAGCTTCAACGGGGACATGCCGACGATGTCGTTCGGCTTCTCCGCGCAGTCCGACGAGAGCAGGCACATGACGCTCGGCCTGGAGGCCATCAAGTTCCTGCTGGAGCAGGACGAGGGCAACGTGCCGATCATCCAGGACTGGATCGACAAGTGGTTCTGGCGCGCGTACCGGATGTCCGCGCTGGTCGCCGGAATGATGGACTACATGCTGCCCAAGCCGGTGATGAGCTGGCGGGAGGCGTTCGAGCTCTACTTCGAGGAGCAGATGCTCGGCGGGCTGTTCCCCGACCTGGAGTTCTACGGCATCAAGCCGCCCCGGCACGTGCAGGACGCGATCGCGGAAAAGGGCAAGCTTTCGCACGAGGTCTACAAGATCCTGCACAACTTCTCCTTCGCCGCGTCCTTCACCACCCAGACCCCGGACCAGAAGCATCTGGACTGGCTTTCCGCGCAATATCCGGAAACCTTCGACCAGTACTACCGTCCGACCTGGGAGAAGCACGCCCGGGCGGAGGCCGGCGGCGGCCGGATCTTCTTCCAGGGACTGCCGCAGCTGTGCCAGGTCTGCCAGATCCCGATGGCGTTCACCGAACCCGGCGACCCGACCAAGATTTCGTTCCGCCGCTCGACTTTCCGGGACGAGACGTTCCACACCTGCAGCGACGGCTGCCAGTGGATTTTCGAGCGGGAGCCGGAGAAGTTCGTCCAGGCGTGGCTGCCGGTGCACCAGATCTACCAGGGCAACTGCGGCGGCCCGAGCGTGCCGGAAGTCCTTGAGTGGTACGGAATCCAGGAAGGCGACAACGGCGAGTACCAGGGGTCGCCAGATCACCAGCACTGGCTCAAGTGGCATTCCGACCACCCCGCCGACGAGACCGGAGCGTGAACCCGTGGCTGTGAAAGCTCTCTACGACTACGACTTCCCTTCCGCGGACCGCGCCGAGATTTTCGGCGAGGACCAGCTCGTCTACGTCCACTGGGCGGGTAATCCGCTGTTCTGCTCGGCTGCGTGCTTCCGGGTGCCGAAAGCCATGCCGTTCACCGAGTTCCTGTCCGGCGTCGTACACCCGTGGGCAGCGACCGATCCCGAGTTCGACCCGGCGACGGTGACCGGCTGGCAGCTGTTCGACGAACCGCTGCCCGGCCATCCGGACGCGTCGCTCACCGACCTCGGGATCGGACACAAGGCACTGCTGACGTTCCGGACCGAGTGAGGCCTCCGATGACCGAGAGCTACACCGTCACGGTCGAGCCGCTCGGCAGCGAGATCAGCTGCCGAGCGGACCAGACCATCCTCGACGCTTGCCTGCGCGAGGGAATCTGGCTCCCGCACGCCTGCACGCACGGCACCTGCGGCACCTGCAAGGCGGAGATTCTGGACGGCGAGGCCGATCTGGGCGACGCCTCGCCGTACGCGCTCCTGGAAAGCGAGCGGGACGAGGGCGCGGCGCTGATCTGCGTCGCCACGCCGCGCAGCGATCTGGTCATCGAAGGCGAGGTCGACGTCGAAGACGGGATCGAGATCCATCCGGTCCGCGACTTCGCCGGCACGCTGGAGGTACTCGACGACATCGCGCCCGGCGTCCGCCGGCTGGTCATCGCGCTGGACACGCCGATGGCGTTCAACGCCGGCCAGTACGTCCAGCTGACCTTGCCCGGCGGCGGCACCCGGCCGTACTCGATCGCCAGCCCGCCGTCGCAAGCCGACCGGATCGAACTCCAGGTCAAACGGACCGACGGCGGCGCCGCCACCGACGGCTGGATCTTCGCCGGCCTGACCGTAGGCGACCGGATCGCCTTGGCCGGGCCGTACGGCCGGTTCTGCTTCAACCCGGCCCGCGAGGAACCGCTGCTTCTCCTCGGCACCGGCACCGGCCTGGCCCCGCTGGCGGCGATCGTGCGGACCATCGTCGACCTCGAGGAAGAGCGGGGCTGGGAACGCCCGGTCGTCCTCTACCACGGCACGTCGACGGCGGCGGGTCTCTACGACCGTGCCTGGTTCGAGGAGCTGGCCGCCACCCGCGACTGGTTCGACTACCGGCCGGCGGTCTCGCGGGAAGAGTGCGGCGGAAGGCGCGGCCGAGTGCCCGCGTTGCTGGCGGAGGACTTCCCGCGCGCGTCGGGGAACGTCGCCTACGTCTGCGGCAGCCCCGCGATGGTCGAGGACACGATGAAGGCGCTGATGAAGGCCCGGCTGTTCCCTCGGTACATCTACCGGGAGGACTTCTTCGACGCGGCCGACCGTGCCAGCGGCGCCAACGTCGTGCGGAGCCCGCTGATCCGCCGTTGAAGTCCGCCCGGCAGCCCAGGCGGTGCCCCTGCTGGTTCAGCGGGGCACCGCCCTTGTCGCTACTCCTCTATGTGCCCGCCTACCGCTGTCTAGCTTGGTTGCTAGACAGCGGTAGATAGCAGTAGCCCGTTAGCACCTTGTGACCGCAGACACTTGATCTGTCCGGCAAATCTCCGGATTCTGCCGATGATTCTTCGGCAAGTGCCCCACATCACCGTATAATCGTTGGCATCCTTGTGAAAAAAGGGGCATACTAGAGGCACAGCCGCCACCGAAGACCTTTGAAGGGGATGCAGAAGACATGAGCAACATCACCGCCAAGCTCCGTGCTCGCCGCGCCGAGGCTCGCACCCGCCGGGCGCTGAACCGGGCGATCGACACCGCGGCCACGTCCACGGTGCGCCAGGAGCTCATCGCGCTCGCCCAGGCTCGTCAGCCGTTCATGCGCTGACCTGCGCAGATACCCGTTCGTGCGTCGCCCATAAGAGTGAGCTAGACCACAATGGGTTCCAGGTGTAACGCCGCGGAGACCCGCGTCGATACCCACTACGACCCCGTGATGCTGGCGGACCCCCGACCTGGCAGCATCACGGGGTTTCCATATGTCCGGATCAGGTTCGGAACGTCGGAGCCCGATTCCGGGCCAGGTTTGCAACGTCGGTCAGATGCCGGATGATGCCTGGCCCAGGTTCGGAAACTTAGCCCGATTCCGGGTCGGCGCCATCGCGCCGGACGACAGCCGGGTAACCACCAGCTTGGCCCAGCCCCGCCACCAGATCATCGCAGGCCGGTCGGACCCGCCTTCGCGCTTCGAATCCCCTCGCCCCCCGACGGAGGGAATTCGCTTGCCCTCGCCACCCGCCGGAGAGATCCTTGACTTAGTCAACGATCTCCCGAGGTGGTCCCCATGCCGGATTCCGTACTCACTGACCGCGTCCTCACCGACCGCGTAGCCACCGTCCGCGCCTTCAACCGGCTCTACACCGGCGTCATCGGCATCCTGGACGAGGGCCCGGCCGACGCCGAGTACTCGCTCAGCGAGGCCCGCGTCCTCTTCGAACTCGCCCAGCAAGACCGACTCCAAGTCGGCGACCTGCGCAAACGACTCGGCCTCGACGGCGGCTACGCGAGCCGGCTGCTCAGCCGGCTGGAGAGCCGCGGCCTGGTCGCCCGGGAACGCTGCCAGGACGACGCACGCCGGCAGCTGGTCACGCTCACCGCCGACGGGCACGCCGCCTTCGCTCATCTCGATCACCGGTCCACGCACCAGATCGGCAGCCTGCTCGGCAAATTCGCGGACGTCGACCAGGTACGGCTGCTCGGCGCGATGGAGACCATCACCGCGCTGGTCCGGGACACCGACCACGAGCGGCAGGTCATCGTGCGCGCGCCACGCGCAGGAGATCTTGGCTGGGTGGTGCACCGGCACGGCGAGCTGTACGCCGGCGAGTACGGCCTCAACGAACAGTTCGAGGCACTCGTCGCGCGAGTGATCGCCGGTTTCGCGGAACGACTCGGCGACCCGCGGCAAGCCGGCTGGATCGCCGAACTCGACGGCGAGCGGGTCGGCAGCATTTTCTGCATGCCGAGCAGTGAAGAGGGCGTCGCGAAGCTTCGGCTGTTGCTGCTGGAGCCGGCCGCGCGCGGGCGCGGGGTCGGCAAGCGGCTGGTGCGCGAGTGCATCGAGTTCGCCCGCGCGCAGGGATACCGCTCGATGGAGCTGTGGACGCATTCGCATCTCACCGCGGCGCGCGGGATCTACGCCAGCGCCGGATTCGAGCTCGTCTCGCAAGAAGAGACCGACGCGTTCGGCCCGCACCTGACCAGCGAATCCTGGCGGCTGGAGTTATAGATGTTCGTCTTGTACTGCGCCGTCTGCGACCGCCGCACGCTGCTGGGCGTCGACGAGGTCGACTGGGTGGAAAACCTCACGCGCGGAGTGATTTCCGTGTTCGCGCACTGCCCGCTCGGCCACGACGCGGTGATCCTGACCGGCGCGGCGTTCACCCCGCGCGCGGACCCCCGTTGCTTCGGGCCCGCGCCGCGGCGGTGGACGAAACCGGCGCACCGGCTGCGCGACTGGCTGCGCGGCCGGTTCGAACTGAGCCGGGACCTGCCCGGCCCGTTCTACCGCTTCTGACGGCCCATCAGGTAGAACTCCGGGTTCGGCCGCAGATCGGTGAGATGCGCGAGCCGGTTCGACATGGCGAACAGAGCGGTGATCGCGCCGACGTCCCAGATCTCGTCCTCGGTAAGCCCGGCCTCGCGGGCCATCGTCAGGTCACCCTCGCCGAACAGCGCGGAATCCTGCGACAACGCGAGCGCGAGGTCCACGATCGCGCGGCCGCGTTCGTCCAGCTCCACCTGCCACGGGTTCGTCGCGACCCGATCGGACAGCTCCGGGTCCTTCGCGCGGATCCGCAGGATCGCCCCGTGTGCGACAACGCAATAGGTGCAGTGGTTCGCGCCGGACGTCGCGACCACGACCAGCTCCCGCTCCGCCTTGGTGAGCCCGGCGGGACGTTCCATCAACGCATCGTGATAGTCGAGGAACGCCCGCAGCTCGGCCGGACGATGGCCGAGCGCCCGGAAAATGTTCGGCGTGAAGCCGGACTTCTCCGCGATGGCTCCGACCCGCGCACGCAGATCGTCAGGCAAATCTTCGAGTTCCGTTACCGGGAACCGGCTCACCGAGTCGCTCATGCCGCCCACGCTAACCCGTCCGATCGGCAGACGGCAGGGGTCTGGATGCCCGACAGCCGACCCGGCCACCGGCGGTTCACCTGAAAGAGGTTCACTTACCGCGTGAACTGGACCGCGTACGTGGACGGTTACTGCGAGCGCACCGCGCCCGGGCTCTGGGCCGAGCCGCTCAACGACCTCGCCAATCTCGCTTTCCTCGTCGCCGCCGGGATGGTTTGGTGGCGCGCCGACGGCCAGCGCGTCGGCCGGGTTCTCGCCGCCCTGATCGGGCTGGTTTTCGCGGCCAGCACAGTGTTTCACCTGGTCGCGACGCGCTGGGGCGCGGTCGCCGACTCCGCCGCGATCCTGGTTTTCGCGCTCTTCTACGCGGTCGCCTTTCCGCGGATCTTCTTCCGCGTACCGGCGAAGTGGGCCTGGCTCGGCGCGCCCGCATTCCTTGCGCTCACGGCAATGATCTCCAGATTCGGCGGCGGCCTCTATCTGCCCGCGCTGGCCGGACTGGCCGGGTTCGCCGTCGCGCTCGGCGTCAACCGGGACCGGTACTGCCTGCACTTCGCCATGGCCGCCGCGTTGTTCGCACTGTCGTTGGCGTTTCGCAGCATCGACGGCGTGGTCTGCGGAGATTTCCCGGTGGGCACGCATTTCCTGTGGCACCTGCTGAACGCCGTCGTCCTGTACCTCGTCGCGAAAGCGATGATCGCCCGGACGACAGAGGCCCCCTCGCCGCGACGCGACGAAGGGGCCTCTGTCTGAAAAGGACTCAGTGCGCGCCGATCGGGCGCAGGCCCTCGTCGTGCTCGTCGGCGTGGTAGTCCTCGGGCTCGGTTTCGTCCTGGCCCGGGCTCCACTTCAGCGCACGGGCGATCACCGAAACCACCGCGGCGACCACGATGTTCGCGATCAGCGCCACGAACCCGGGGTAGATCTGCACCACCGCGAGGCTGGTGCCGCCGAACGGGTGCCAGCCGAAGATCGACAGGTTGCCCAGGGGCAGCGCCGACCCGCCGAAGTGCTTCTTACCGCTGACCGGGTTGGGAATGCCGTACAGCATGATCAGACCCCAGGCCATGCCGACGACCCAACCCGCGATGAGGCCCGCCTTGTGGAACCAGCGGGTGTACAGCGCGATCGCGACCGCGGGCAGCGTCTGCAGGATCAGCACGCCGCCGATGAGCTGCAGGTCGATGGAGAACTGCGGGTCGATCAGGATGATCACCAGCACCGCGCCGAGCTTGACCACCAGCGAGGCCAGCTTCGCCTGCTTGGCCTCCTGCCTCGGCGTCGCGTCCTTGCGGAGGTACTCCTTGTAGATGTTGCGCGTCCACAGGTTCGCCGCGGCGATCGACATGATCGCGGCGGGCACCAGCGCGCCGATACCGATCGCGGCGAACGCGATGCCGGCGAACCAGTGCGCGAACTGCGAGTCGAACAGCAGCGGGACGATCGTGTTGCCGTCCGCCTTGCCGGTCGCCGCGTTCTTCAGCGGCTTCACCCCGGCCGAGATCGCGACGTAGCCGAGCAGCGCCAGCAGACCGAGCACGAACGAGTAAGCAGGCAGCGCCACCATGTTCCGCTTGATCACGTTGCGGCCGCGCGAGGCGAGCACGCTGGTGAGCGAGTGCGGGTACAGGAACAGCGCGAGCGCCGAACCCAGCGCCAGCGTCGCGTACTGCAGCTGGTTGCTCGACGTCAGCAGGATCGAACCGGCCGGCTTGCCGGTGACCGGGTTCGGCTTGGCGAGGGTTGCCTTGGCGGTGTTGAAAATGTGGTCCCAGCCGCCGAGCTTCGCGGGCAGGTACAGCACGGCCACGATGATCACGAGGTAGATCAGGATGTCCTTGACGAACGCGATCAGCGCCGGCGCGCGCAGGCCGGACTGGTACGTGTAGAGGGCCAGGATCAGGAACGCGACCAGCAGCGGCAGGTGCCCGACGATGCCGGAACCGTTGATGCCCATGGTGCGCAGCACCGCTTCCAGACCGACCAGCTGCAACGCGATGTACGGCATGGTCGCGACGATGCCGGTGATCGCGACCAGCAACGCCAGCGTCGGCGAACCGAACCGGCCGCGGACGAAGTCGGCCGGGGTCACATAGCCGCGCGAACGGCTGACCGACCACATGCGCAGCGCGGGCAGCAGCACGATCGGGTAGACGACGATCGTGTACGGCAGCGCGTACAGGCCGAGCGCGCCGGCACTGAACACGAGCGCGGGCACGGCGACGAAGGTGTAGGCGGTGTAGAGGTCACCGCCGAGCAGGAACCAGGTGATCCACGAGCCGAACTTGCGGCCGCCGAGGCCCCATTCGTCGAGGTGCTCCAGGCTGCCGCCGGCCTTCCACCGCGAGGCGACGAAGCCGAGCACGGTCACCACGGCGAACAGCAAGACGAAGACGATCAGCTCTACCCACTGGATATTGCTCATCGGGCATCACCCTCGTCCAAGTCGTCGACGTCCAGCTTGTCCCCGCCGTCGTTGCGCGGCTTGTTCTTGGTCGCCGCGTAGACGATCCCGGTGCACAGCACTCCGGCGAAGACGAACGCCAGCTGGAACCAGTAGAAGAACGGCAGGCCGAACAGGCGGGGCCCGTCGAAGTTGAACAGCGGCGTGACCAGGATCAGCAGCGGGATCAGCAACAGCAGGTTCCACGCGCTGAACTGGAACCCGCGTACCCGCCCGCCTGGTTTGGCAGTGGACATGGGACCTCACCTAACACTTGCGTTACACGCGACCGCCTGACCCTAAACCTCCGCAGTACCGCCGTCATACGAGTTCGATATCGATTCGGACAGGGTCGACCGCGTCGCTGCAGCGTTCGCCCACGGCGCTCCAGGGTGTGGACAACCGGTGGGGACAGCCCGATCCAGGACGGCCCGGACGGCGGTCGGATACCCCAATCGGCGGGGTTTAGCCGTCGCGAACGCCCCAAGAGGTTGTGCCGAAGGCCAGTTGTCCACGGTTTCGACAGCTTGTGCACAGAGTTATCCACAGGCAGTGGACAACTCTGTGGCTAGACTGGGCGGCATGGTGCGCGTGCCCCTCACCGACGAAGAACGCTCCCGCGGCGAGCGGCTCGGAGTGGTGCTGCGCGCCGCCCGGGCCGGCCGCAGCATGGTCGACGTGGCTGCCGAAGCGGGCATTTCGGTCGAAACCTTGCGCAAAATCGAGACCGGCCGGATCCCGACGCCGGCGTTCTTCACCGTCGCGGCGATCGCCGACGCGGTGGGGATGCCGCTGGATCGGCTGCGCGGCGCGTGCGATCCGGACGCGTCGGCGTTTTCGCAGGCCAGCTGAGGTTTCCCGGCTGATCGCAGGACACCGGCAACCGCGCGGCCCGCTCGATACGCCGGTCAGCCGCGCAGGTCGGCCAGCACCCGTTCCCGGTCGTTGAGGTAGGCGCAGTTGCGGGCGGGCAGGTCGAACGAGCGCAGCAGCTTCTCGAAATCGGCGTACTCGTCCGGGCTGAGCTGGATGCCGGTCACCCCGAAGTGCGCGGCCATCGTGTCCGCCAGCTCCTCCCATTCGCCAGCCCACTGCAGATCGCGGTAGTAGTCCAGGTCTTCCGGGGCCAGCCGGTCGGCGAGCAGCCGAAGGACACTCTCGGCGAAGTAGCTGATCCGGTTGCCGGTGCGATCGGCGACCGTCGGGTTGGCCGGGTCCCGCGCGGTGTCCGGGTTGCGGACTACCCCCGGGCTCGGCAGCGGGTAGCTGGTGTGCACGTTCCCGTCGCCGTCCACGAGCACGACCACTTTCACGCCGTAGCGCTCGCCGACGCAGCGCCAGCGTCCGTTGTACTGCTGCCGCCGAGGTTCGCCAGGATCGTTCGCGACGTCTTCGACCACGGCGATGATCTGCGCGTCGCTCCATTCCGGAGGGAACTCGCAGGTCGCCCTGCGCCCGATGCCGGAAGCGTGTCCACCGCCCACCTTCGGCTCCTTTCGCCGGCACGGAGCCTAACCCGAGTTCGGCCGTTCAGCCGACCCAGATCAGCACCGCGATGCCGAGCGCCAGCACATCGGGGCCGCGGAACAGTTGCCGCACAAGGTTTGCCGGCATCGGGCCGGCCGGGGTGTCCACGAAACCCGCGCTGCTGTAGTCCACCGGCTGCCGCGTGACGGTCCGCAACACCGCGAGCACCGCCAGGGCAACAGTCACCCACGAGAGCGCGGAAAACGCGGTACCCAAAGCCAAAAGCGCCACCCAGAGCAGCACCGACCAGCCAACCGCGACTCCGGCCAGCAGCAAACCGTGCGCGAGCACCAGTTCCTGCGACGACGAGCCCAGCCACCGGCGCCGGCCCGGATTCCGCCACAGCACGCCGAGACCAGCGCCGAACGGAGTAAGCGCGAGATACGCTCCGATGCCCAGCAGCACCGGCCCAGGCAACGTCGGTACGGCAACATGTCCGACGGCTACCGCGAAAGCCACCAACAACAACGCGCTCGCGTACCGGACCCGGCCGATCACGCCGACCCAGGCCAGCCGGAACGCGGTGGGCCGGCGCAGCGACCACGAACCCGCCGCGGCGGACTCCGGCAACATCATCATCGGGTCAAGGAAAGCGACCGCCATCGAACGCAGCACGCGCGCGTTCCAGCCCTCGAACAGCACCGCCCGGCCGGCGCGGCTGACCGCTTCGCCGCCGAACGCCAGCAGCAGGCCGCCCAACGCGAGCGCGGCCCCGACGTACTGCACCGCCACCGCATCGAGCCGCGCGGCCGCGACGGCTACCCCTGCCGCGGCAGTGAGTATCGGTCCGACGGCTTCGAACGGGAAAGCCGTCCGGCGGGCGGTCGTGAACGCGAGAATGGCGGCACCAGCGAGCAACGACGCCGACGCCAGCCACCACTGCCCGGTACTGCCGCCGACCGCCAGCATCAGCGCGGCGAGATAGCCGATCACCACGACGAATCCGGTGAGCGCACCGGCCAGCCGAGCCGAAACGACTCGTTTCCGGTCCACCTTCGCGAAGTCCATCCAGGTCAGCTCGGCTGGTTCGGCCCAGACAAACCCTCGGCGCAGCAGGCTCCGCCAGCCCACCGCGCAGCACAACGCGACCAGTCCGAGCACCGCCGAATAGTCCACAGCAGACGGTCCAAAGAGGACTTTGTGCCAGGAGTCGGTGCGGAAGAACGCGGAGAACAGAAACCCGCCGCCGAACAGCAGCACGAACGTCGCGCTGTCGCCGCTGAAGATCCCGCCGAACCGTTTGCGGCCCGGCACGCGCAACCGGGTCACCACAGTTCGAGCACGCTGTCCGCCGCGTCCAGCAACGGCCGGTGATGCGTCGCGACCACGACCGCCGCGCCCGCCGCGGTGGACCGGCCGATCAGTTTGACCAACCATTCCTTGCCCTCGGTGTCGAGCGCTCGTTCCGGCTCGTCCAGCAGCAGCACGCGATGCGGCCGAGCGGTGACGCCCAGCAGCAGCAATCGGCGTCGCTGCCCAGCGGAGAAATGCCCGGCGGTGACCCGAGCGCGCTCGGCCAGTCCGGCGTCGGCGAGCAGTTCGGCGAAATCGCCCAGGTCTTCACCGTAGGACCCGGCAAGCAGTTCCAGGTGCTGCATCGGGGTCAGCTCAGCGAAGAAGTCCGAATCGTCGAAGAGCACCGACACCTTGCGGCGAAAGGAAAGGCTGCGCTCGTCCGGCTTGGCGCCGTCGACCAGCACCCGGCCCCGCTGCGGTTCCTGCATGCCGTACAGGCAGCGCAGCAGGGTGGACTTGCCGACCCCGTTCGGCCCGACGAGCACCGCGCATTCGCCCGGGTCGACGGAGAAGTCGAGACCGTCCAGCAGCCACAGGTCGCCGGCCTTCACTCCGAGCCCGCGGGCGTCGATTATCGGCGACACAACGCGTCCACGACGGGTGCCAGTACTTCGAGATTCGGTTCCAGGACAGTGAAGTAGCTGATGCCGAACCGTGCGCGGTGCGCGCGCACCTGGTCCGCGATCTCGTCCACCGTGCCGACCAGCACCGTCGGCACCTCGGCCAGTTCGTCGAGAGTCAGTTCCCCGCCCAGCTTTTCGCGGATCTCACGCAAGGCTGCTTCGCGATCGTCAGTGATCCGGGCAATCTGCACGAGAAGATTGAATTCGACATCGCGGTCGCCGACGCGCTCAGCGACAAAACGAGTGCGCTCCTCGACGCCGTCCGCGGTCGCCAGCCGAAGCGGAGAACCGTTGCGCACCTTCGCGGTCCCGCTGAACGCGATCACATCCGCGTGTTCGGCGGCGAGCGACAACAGCCGGTCGCCGCGGCCGCCGATCATCAGCGGCGGGCCGCCGGGCTGTGCCGGGCTCGGCACGTACTCCGGATCCGCGTACAACCGCGAGAGTTCCTTGACGGTCAGTTCCAGCTGGTCGACGCGCGCACCCGCGCTGGGGAACGGCATTCCGGCCGCTTCGAATTCCGCCTGCGCATACCCGGCGCCAAGGCCGAGCTCCAGCCTTCCGTCCACGAACTGGTCGGTGGCCGCGACATCACGAGCCAGCAGCGCCGGATTGTAGAAGGACGCATTCAGCACAAAAGTGTTGAGCCGCACCCGTTCGGTGACCGCACCGGCCAGCACCAGCGAGGGAAACGGCGACGGCATGCCGAGATGGTCGGCGACGCTCAGCACGTCATAACCCAGTTCCTCGACCCGGCGGCATTTCGCCGCCCATTCCGCGCGCGTCCCCGCCGAGATCATGTTCACGCCGAACCGGAACGGCTTTTCCCCGCGAGACACCATGCCGCCAGCCTAGCCGCCCGCCGCGACGGCCCCGCGCATGCCGAAGGGGACGCCCACCGCCCGGTGGAGGCGTCCCCTTCGGACCGTTGGGTCAGCCGAGGCGCTGGGTCAGCGCGTCGAGCTCATCCCGCAGCGAGGACGGCACCTCGCCGATCTTCTGGAACCATTCTTCGATGAGCGGCAGCTCGGCGCGCCACTCGTCGTTGTTGACCCGCAGCGCGGCCTCGATGTCCTCGACCGGCTCGGACAGGCCGTCCAGGTAGAGATCCTCGGCGCGGGGCACCAGACCGATCGGCGTCTCGGTCGCGTTGCCGCGGCCCTCGACCCGGTCGAGCACCCACTTGATCACGCGCGAGTTCTCGCTGAAGCCCGGCCACAGGAAACGGCCGTCGTCGCCGCGGCGGAACCAGTTGACGTAGAAGATCTTCGGCAGTTTGGTCGCGTCGGCGTTCTTGCCGAGGTCCAGCCAGTGCTTGAAGTAGTCGCCGGCGTGGTAGCCGAGGAACGGCAGCATCGCCATCGGGTCGCGGCGCACGTTGCCGACCGCGCCGACCGCGGCCGCGGTGGTCTCCGACGACATGGTGGCGCCCATGAACACGCCGTGCTGCCAGTCGCGGGCCTCGTTCACCAGCGGGACGGTGGTCTTGCGGCGGCCGCCGAACAGGATCGCCGAGATCGGCACGCCCTTCGGGTCGTCCCACTCCGGCGCGAGGATCGGGCACTGCGACATCGGCACGCAGTAACGCGAGTTCGGGTGGGCGGCCTTCTCCTCGGAGTCCGGCGTCCAGTCCTGGTGCTTCCAGGAGATGGCGTGCGCGGGCGTGTTCTCCATGCCCTCCCACCAGATGTCGCCGTCATCGGTGAGCGCGACGTTCGTGAAGACCGTGTTGCCCTTTTCGATGGTGCGCATGGCGTTCGGGTTCGTGTGGTTGTCGGTGCCGGGCGCGACGCCGAAGAAACCGAACTCCGGGTTCACCGCGTAGAGCCGGCCGTCCTCGCCGAACCGCATCCAGGCGATGTCGTCGCCGAGGGTTTCCGCGCGCCAGCCCGGAATCGTCGGCTGCAGCATCGCGAGGTTGGTCTTGCCGCAGGCGCTCGGGAACGCGGCCGCGATGTAGTGCACCTTCTCCTCGGGCGAGATCAGCTTGAGGATCAGCATGTGCTCGGCAAGCCAGCCCTCGTCGCGGGCGATGACCGAGCCGATGCGCAGCGAGTAGCACTTCTTGCCCAGCAGCGAGTTGCCGCCGTAACCCGAGCCGTAGCTCCAGATGAGCCGTTCCTCCGGGAAGTGCGAGATGTACTTGGTCTCGTTGCACGGCCAGGCGACGTCCTTTTCGCCCGGGGCCAGCGGCTTGCCGACCGAGTGCAGCGCGGGCACGAACTCGGCCTCGGTGCCGTCCGGCTTGACGAACTTGTCCAGCGCGGCCTGGCCGGCGCGGGTCATCACGCGCATCGAGGCGACGACGTAGGCGAAGTCGGTGATTTCGATGCCCAGCTTGGGGTTCTCGTCACCGAGCGGGCCCATGCAGAACGGGATGACGTACATCGTGCGCCCGGCCATGCAGCCGCGGTACAGCTCCGTCATGGTGGCCTTCATCTCGGCCGGGGCCATCCAGTTGTTGGTCGGGCCCGCGTCCTTCTCCTCGTTCGAGCAGATGAAGGTGCGGTCCTCGACCCGCGCGACGTCGCCGGGATCGGACGTGGCCCAGTAGGAGTTCGGCTTCGCGTCCAGCTTCACGAAGGTGCCGGCGTCGACCAGCTCCTGGTTGATCCGGGCGGCTTCCTCGTCGGACCCGTCGATCCACACCACCCGGTCCGGGGTGGTCAGCTCGGCGACCTCCCGGACCCAGGACAGCACGCCACTGTGCGTCGTCGGCGCTTTGTCCAGCCCGGGGATGGCGACTGCGGTCATCTCTGCTCCTGACTTCCGACGACAAAAGAGCCCACACCGAACAACGACGTTCAGGTGCGGGCCTCGTTGCCGGCGACCGAATGGCTTCGCACACCGGCGGAAGACCGGTGTGCGGGTTTTGGGATTCCCCGACTGTAGCCGGATGGACGGCAGGTAACCGAGAGCTGACCTGTCGGTTCTCTCACAAGAACGATAAGGGAATCGATTCAGTTTCGCCGGAACGGACCAGCACCGGAAATCCTTTCGCGCGGACGCTGCCGTATTCGTGCCGGATGCCGGGGTCGGCCAAGATCAGCTGTGGGCCGGGAGAGCGGGTTGGCCGAGCGGTCCGCGGGGGAGGGCGGAGCGGGGATCCGGTGATGGAATATCCCGAGCGGAAAAGTCGGCCGCGCCGCCCGTTCGTGTGACGTCAGTTACCGCTGATGTCGATCACCTTGGTGATCTCGATTACCTTTCGGCGATACCTGAGAGATTCGACGCGCCCGGCCGAGTTCGATCCGCCGCCGGCAGTCCGAAAACCCACAGCGCGGAATTGATGTCGCGACCGCGGATCCGTCGACCACCGGTCCGGAAACGCCGAACGGGCCCGGCGCGAAGCCGGACCCGCTCGAGGGAAGTCAGTGACCGCCGGATCAGTTCGGGCTGATCCACTGCCCGGTGCCGGTGTCGATCTTCGCCACGCCGCTGAGCAGCTGCGAGCCCTCGCCTCCCCAGGCGGAGTCGCTGCCCGGGTCCGCGGCGGCCGCCGCGGACGAGTCGATCGCGTGGTTCGCGGCACCGGAGGTTTCGGTCCACTGCCCGTGGCCGGTGTGCTCATAGGTCGTAGTGGTGCCGTCCGCGTCGACCTGCACCGCGACGTCGGCCTCGCCGTCGCCGTTGGTGTCGGTGAACGCGATCGTGCCGCCCGACTTCGTCTCGACCACCGCGGTGTCGTTGTGGCCGTCGTGGTCGGTGTCGATGGTCGCCGGGCCGGCGTCCACCTCGCCTTCGGGCAGGTCCGCGTGGATGTGGCCGCTGGTCGAGGTGTCCTGCGAGTGGGTGTCGGTGCCGTCGGAACCGTCCGATCCGTGGCCGGACTCGACCCAGGCGCCGGTCTTGTCGTCGTAGACCGCCTCGTCGACCACGTGGCCGGTCGAGTCGAGCACTGCGTAGTGGTCGGCGACGCCGTCGTGGTTGGTGTCGATGAAGGCCTGCGCCGTGCCGTCGTCGTGCTCGACGATCGCGGTGTCGTTGTGGCCGTCCTGGTTGGCGTCGTAGTTGACCTCGGCCTCGTATGTCTGGCCGTCGACGTGGACAGTCATCTCCGTGCCGCTGGTGTCGGTGCCGCCGCTCTCGTCGACCCACATGGGTTGGTCCCCCTTATTACGCCGGGTCTGCAGTGTCTCGCTCGGTATGACTCACGTTAGGCCGGTTCGGTTCCCGTTCACAAGCTGACCACGCGGTCGGTCAGGTTCGATCGCGGACCGTGCGAATCCGGGACAGCAGGCTCTCCGCCCGCCCGTGTCCCTCGGTCACGTCCTTGAGGCGTTTCGAGACGACCGCGATCTTCTTCGCCCGCTCCTGCGCGCTCATCTTGATCGTCTGGTCGACCTCTTTCATCTCCGCCTCGATGGCCTCGATGCGGCGGCCGAGCGCGTCGTCGAGGGCGAGCGACAGCTGCTGCTCCGCCTCGATGAGCTGTTCGGCGACCAGCTGGTCGAGCGTCGAGCGGGCGTCCGCGATGGCCTCCACGAGCCATTGCTTCAGGTGCTGCTTGTCCGCGGCGTGCTTGCGGGTGCGTGCCATCCACCAGCCCGCGCCGAGGCCGATCACGATCGTCGCGGGCAGCACTACCGGGTTCAGGATCGCGACGCCCGCCAGCGGCAGCGCGGCGATCTTGCCCGCGCCGACGCCGCCGGAAATGCCCATGAACACGAGCAGCTTGTCCTCGGCGGTCGGCGGCTTCTTCTCCGGCGGGCGCAGCACCACCGGCGGGCCGCCGGCGCGCAGGAACTGGCTGCGCAGCACGTCCAGCTCGGCGGCGGAGAACAGCTCCGACAACGCGGTGTTGGTGACCTGGTTGAGCCGCTGCGACAGCTGCATGGACACCCGCTGCGACGCGGTCTGCAGCGCGATGTCCACTTCCTGCGGCAGCGCGGCGAGCTGGTCGCGTTTGGCCGCGTCGATGCGCTGGCGGAACTGCGACTGCGCGTCCCGCATTTCGCGGCTGCTCTCGTGCCCGACCTCGACCCGGGTGCGCTGGATTTCGCCGCGCAGCTTCAGCTGCCAGCCGCGGGTGGACGTGCGGCGCTCGGCCTGCAGCTCGTCGCGGCGGTTGCGCAGTTGCTCCGCCTCCGCCTCGCCCGCCGACAGCGCGCGGCTTTCCGCCTGCAGCTTCGCCTTGATCTCGGCCAGCGCGCTCGACAGCGAGCGGAGCGTATTGGCTTCCTTGAGCATCATCGACCGGCCGACCAGCAGTTCCTGCAGCGCGACCTGCACCTGTGCGATGCCGGACCTCTCCCGCAGCATCGCGGCGACCTGCTCGTTCGGTGCCTTCGCGGCGGTCTCGAAGACCCGCGCGGAAACCGGGTGGAATACCGCGTCGGCGAACCGCGGCGCATGCTCGGCCAGCAGCTGCCGGTCGGCTTCCATGATCTCGCGCCAGCCGCGGAACGCGTCGGTCTTGGCCAGGACGAAGACCACCGTCTCGACCCGGTCCGCGACCTCGCGCAGGAACTGCAGCTCCGTCGACGTGAACGGGGCGGACGCGTCGACCACGAACAGCAGCGCGGTCGCGCCCGCGGCGGCTTCCTTGGCCAGTTCGCCGTGCAGCGAGTCGAGCCCGCCGACGCCCGGCGTGTCCACCAAGGTCAGCCGCTCCAGCAGCGGGACCGGGCCGGACACCTCGACGTAGCGCGGCGGCAGCTGCCCGGCGGGCAGTTCGTGCGAGGCGGACACCCAGTCGACCAGCTGCGGCAGGTCGAACGGCACCGGCGCGAGCTGACCGGGGTAACAAGCTTGCGCACCCCACTGGGTCGCATGCTCGAAGACGAGGTAGGTCGCGGTGGCCACGTCGGCGTCGACCGGCGACAGCCCCGGGGTCGCCAGCAGCGCGTTGACCAGCGAACTCTTGCCGCGGTTGGTCTCGCCGACGACCACCACGGACGGTTTCTCCGGACGGGCCTTGCGCTGGTCCTCGACCCATTTCGCGGCCTGCGGATCGGCCTCGCGCACGACGCCGAGCAGCTGCTCGCGAGCGGCCTGTACCTGGGCCGGAAGACTCAAAGCCGTCACTGCGCCCGCTTCGCGTAGACAGTGACGATCGGCGCGCGCAGCAACCGCTCGCGGTCGGCGAACCCGACCACCTCGGTCTCCGCGACCACGCCGTCTAGCTCGGGATCGTCGGTGGGCACCGCACCGCCGGCTTCGTGCCGGGCCGGGTCGAACCGCTGGCCTTCGGCACGCAACGCGGTGACGCCGATGCCGGCGAGGCCGTGCTCGAGCCGTTCCACGACGCCGCTGCTGCGGGCGCGGTCCAGCGCGTACAGGCAAAGCTGGATCAGCGCCTGCCGATCGGACAGCGCGCGTTCGAGGTCACCCGGAGCAGCTACGAGGTCCACATCGGGTTCCGACGCATCCGCGGCGGCCGCGGTTCCGTCCGCCTCGGCGATGATCTTCGCCAGGCGCTCCGCGGTGATCTCGCCGGTCGGCGCGTCCGCCGCGTCGTCGACACCGGCTTCGTCGTGGCCGAACCACGCCATGAAGGACCCTCCCCTGGTCGTGTCTGGGTGGAATTCCACCAGTCTGCGGCAATGCGACGCGCGGCGGGGGCCGATCACGCTCCCGGGCAGAGGATCTTTTCCAGCAGTATCCGCAAGACCGCACGCTCGTGCTCGGCGTCGAGGCCAGGGTCGAGGCTCGCCCGCGACAGCAGGGCGTCGACCAGCGCGACGATCCAGTTCCCGGTGTCGGCCGGGGACAGTACAGGGGAAAAGCGGCCGGTCCGCGCGCCGTGGTCGACCAGTCCGGCGAGACCGGCGCGCATCCGGTCGTCGCTGCGGCGAATCAGCTCGGCGAACTCCGGATCGCGCGCGGCCTGCGCGCCCGCTTCGAGAATCAGCCGGACGACGCCGGGCAGGGTCAGCGCCGACGTCATCCGCTCGACGACGGCCAGCACGCCTTCCCACGGATCGGCCAGTTCCGCCGCCGCGGCGAGGATTTCCTCGTTGTCGGCGTTGTCCGTCTCGAAGATGGCGACGAACACCGCGCGCTTGGTGGGGAAGTAGTGGAAAAGGCTGCCGGAGCTGATCCCGGCCGCGCGGCAGATGTCCGCGGTGGACGTCTTTTCGAAGCCGTCGCGGGCGAAACAGCCAGCGGCCGCGTCGAGGATCGCGCGCCGTTTCGCAGCGTGCTTTTCCGGGTCGACGGTCCTCACCACGAGACCATCATCGCTCAGGCGGCGGCTCGTCCAGCCACGGGCGGCCGTGCGCGGTGAACGCCTCGGCCAGCTGCCGCCGAGGCAGGTCGGTCTTCTCACGGGCCACTTCGCGGTCGTCCTCGCCGAGCAGGACCAGCTTGCCGCCGTCCACGAACACCGCGGTGAGCCGAGTGTCGATACGACGGCGACGCTCGCGTCGTTCCAACGTCACGCGGGTAGCGGAGACGGTGACGATCAGCCGGTCCCACGCCCACATCCAGGCGAACGCCAGCCCGAGCAGCACGCCGAGCGCGACCGCGCCGATCAGCCGCCACGGCTGCGGTACCGAGTGCAGCAGCCGGAACGGGCCCTGGACCGGGAACCAGGGCAGCGACGCGATCCAGTCGGCCAATGCCTGCACCCCCCAGCCCAGCAACGCTCCGCCGGCCGGGCAGGCCAGCCAGGATCCGCGGCGCAGCCACGCCGGTTCGTCGACCACTGTCTCCATGGGATCATTATTAGACCGAGCACTCGGTTTATCAACACCCGGCCCAAACCACCCCAATGTGGCATTGGGTGCATGTAACGCAACGAATGCCACATTGGGTGCGTCAGATGCACCCAATGTGGCATTGGGGGAACGGCAGGGGGGGGGAGAGGGTCAGGCGAGTTCGCGGATCAGCGAACGCATCGCGCGGTCGAGCGCCGGGACATCCGCGGCCAGCTGGGACGACACCAGCAGCTGGTGCTCCGCGGTCCGCAGCCACACCCGGCCGGCCACCGGAATCTCCAGCACGGACAGCCGGAACGGGCGCGCGCGCCGGCCCAGCTCCACCTCGGTCTCGCGAACCAGCCTGCCGAGCCGTTCGCCGGCCAGGATCTGGCGGCGGTGGAAGCCGGACGACACCGGGCGGCGCGCCGCGGCGAAGTGGTGCGCGGCGGCCGGGGCGAAGTGCTGGGCAGCGAGGTCGATCGCCGAACCGTCGCCGGGGGCCGGGCTTTCTCGGCGGGTGCGCGCCGAGCCGCCGTCACGAAGGAAGCTCAGCAGGCCGTTCCACCACGGCGCCCACTGCGCTTGCACGGCCGCGCGGTCGATCGCGGGCGGGACGCGCACCGGCACGGCCGGCTCCACCGGCGGCAGCAGCTGCCCGTCCGCGACGGAGAGCGCGAGAACGTCCCGGAGGTACAGCGCCACGTCGATGTCGTGTTCGCTCCCCCAGTACACCCGCCACGAAGTGGTGTCCTCCAGCCGCACGAAATCCACCCTACGCGCTGGGCGGAGGTTCCTACTGTGCGCGGATTTGTTGCCAGATCAGGAAATAGGCCCGGTGCACGACATGTGCGACCCGGCTCTGCGCCGGGGTTGCCCCGAATGACGCAAAGGACCGCCACCAGCCGGCGCGTTCCAGCGCGTGCGCCGCCAGCTCCGGCCGGGCCGCGCCGGGCAGGCCGAGCTGGGCGCCGAGGTCGGCGTTGCTGCCGACCCGAAGCACCTCTTCGGACAGGTCCTCGGGCATTTCGACGGCACCGGACGCGACCAGCGTCAGTGCTTCCAGCAGCCGCAGCTGGTGCGCCTCCGGGCGGGCAAGCAGCACCTCGATCGCGTCGTGCACCCGCTGCCGTTCGCCCGGATCGGCGGAAGCGTGCGCCAGTGCGGTCACCGAAGCCAGCGCGGCGGCCGCCTTGATCCCGTCCGCGCGGGCGGCGAACACGACCGACAGCCGGTGCCGCACCGCGTCGAGCCCGGAAATGTCGAGCAGCTTCCGGCGCAGCGCCCCGGCGGTGATCCCCGGCTCCGCGCGGATCGCCTCGACCGCGCACCGGATGCCGAACAGGTCGAGCTTCTCCAGCAGCCGCAGCCGGATCCCGCTCGGAATGTCGCATTCCCAGCTGGTGAAGAGGTCAGCGGCGATGAGCATCGTTTCCAGGACGTCGTCGTCCAGGGCGGCGAGCTGGCCGAGCGCCTCGGCGTCGGCCGCGGTGAAACCGCCCGACTCGGCGGACTCGGCGATCAGGCCGATCACCGGCAGCACGTCGGCGACCCGCGGCTTCAGCGTCGCGGCCTGTTTCTCGGCGAGCATCTGCGCGGCCTTCCACACGTCGCCGCCGGAGCCTTCGACCGACTCCGCGACCACGGTGTCCGCCTTGTTCAGCACCGCGATCGCGTTGACCGGCCCGGCTTCGCGGCTCGCGGTGGCGGCGGTGAACGCGGCCAGCGCCTGCTGGTCGTCCGCGCGCACGCCCTGCGTCACCACGTACAACACCGCTTCGGCGCCGGCGACCGCGTTGCGCGAGGTGTCGTCGAGGTCGTCGGAACCCTCGTCCTGCTCGGCCGCGCCCAGCAGCTCCTCGGTGCGCGACACCGACGCCGCGTCGAGCGAGCCGA
Organism: Amycolatopsis benzoatilytica AK 16/65; assembly: GCF_000383915.1. NCBI lineage: Bacteria > Bacillati > Actinomycetota > Actinomycetes > Pseudonocardiales > Pseudonocardiaceae > Amycolatopsis > Amycolatopsis benzoatilytica. The sequence goes on along the minus strand of NZ_KB912942.1, from coordinate 7,223,918 downwards.
GACCGGGGGTGTCGATCACCGTCATGTCCTGCAGCACCGCGTTGGTGAGGTACGCCTCCAGGTGCGAGACCTCGGCGATGTCGACGCCGAGCTCGGCCGGGATCGACCCGTCCGCGGCGAACGGCAGCACCTGCTTGCGGCCGTCGAGGAACACCACCTCGACCCGGTCGACGGTGCCGTACTGGAACCGGGTGACCAGCCGGGTGCACTCGCCGACGTCGGTGGGCGCGACCCGGCGTCCGATCAACGCGTTGACCAGCGTCGACTTCCCCGATTTGATCCGCCCGGCGACCGCCACCTGCAGCGGAGCGCCCAGCCGGCGCAACACCTCGGCGAACCCGGCGGCCGTCCGCGGGGACACCTGAGACCTCAGCCGGTGGCACAGCTCCGCCACCGACGCGGACAGTGGACCGGCGAGTCGTCCGCGCTCCGCCGCTGCCGTCACCGCCCGGCCCCCTTCCGGCTCGTCCTCTCCCGAACCGAATCGTCCCATGCCGGTCATCCTCCGGTCGCACCGAAGGTGCTACCCACGACCGACGCGCGCCCTGCCAGCGCGACTTAGGGTGGACTCGTGCGACGGCTCAGCCTGTGGATGCGTGCCCACCCGATGGCTGGGGACTCGCTTCTTGCTGGCCTGCTCCTGCTCTTGGACCTGCTGCTCTACAGCAGCATCAGCGAATCCGGCGCGGAGCCGCCGGCCTGGTACATCGCTGTCCCGCTCGACATCGCGGTGGTCGCCCCGCTCGTGTTCCGCCGCAAACGCCCGCTGATCGCCGCGTACCTCGTGTACGTGGTCTCGTACGCGCACAGTGCGCTCGACCTCGGCGCGGCCGGCGCCATCGCGCTGGCCGTCAGCCTCTACTCGGTCCTGGTCTACGTGGGCCGCAAGCACGGGCTGATCTACGCCGCCGCGCTGGTCATCGCCGCGGTGGCCGCCGCCCTGCCGCGATCGCAGCCGGACTGGGGCGTCCAGCTCTCCTTCAGCATCTTCGCCATCGCCTTCTGCTGGATCCTCGGCGAGTTCATGTACGCCCGCCGCGCCTACCAGCGCGAACTGGAAGCCCGGCTGCACCTGCTGGAGACCGAACGCGACCAGGCCGCGCGCATCGCGGTGGCCGAGGAGCGCGGCCGGATCGCGCGCGAGCTGCACGACGTGGTGGCGCACTCGGTGAGCGTGATGGTGGTCCAGGCGGACGGCGCCGCGCTGGCCCTGCAAGCCAAGCCGGACCTGGCCGGCCGCGCGCTGCGCACGATCTCGGAAACCGGCCGCGGCGCGCTCGGCGAGCTGCGCAGGCTGCTGGACGTGCTGCGCAACGACAGCGGCGACGGCGAACCCCGGGTGCCGCAGCCGGACGCGACCGCCCTCGGCGACCTGGCCGAGCGGATCCGCGGTGCCGGGGTGCCGGTGGACCTGCGGCTGGACGGAGAGCTGAGCGCCCTGCCGGCCGGCCTGTCGCTCGGGATCTACCGGATCGTCCAGGAATCGCTCACCAACACGCTCAAGCACGCGGGCGCGGGAGCGCACGCCGCGGTGCGCGTGCAGCTGACCGGCGACCAAGTGGAAATCGTCGTGCGCGACGACGGCGCGGGGCGGGCGCGGCGACTGGAACAGGTCGGTGCGACCGGACCGGTCAGCGCCGCCCCGGCGCCGGGCCGGGCGCCGGCCCCGCGGCTGTCGGTGGCCGGCGGGAACGGAGTGATCGGAATGCGGGAAAGGGCGAACGTGTACGGCGGGACGCTGGAGGTGGGCCCGGCCGCCGGCGGTGGCTGGCAGGTGCGCGCGGTGCTGCCGGTTAGGTTGGGTTCGTGATCCGAGTTGTGGTCGTCGACGACCAGGAACTGATGCGCGTCGGGTTCCGGATGGTGCTGGGCGCGCAAACCGACATCGACGTGGTCGGCGAAGCGGGCGACGGCGCCCAGGCCGTGCGGCTGGCCGCCGAGCTGCGCCCGGACGTCGTCCTGATGGATGTGCGGATGCCGGTGCTCGACGGCGTGGAGGCGACCAAGCAGATCGTCTCCGCGGGCACCGCGCGGGTGCTCGTGATGACCACCTTCGACTTGGACGAGTACGTCTACGCCGCGCTGCAGGGCGGCGCGTCCGGCTTCCTGCTCAAGGACACCCAGCCGGACTACCTGGTGTCCGCGCTGCGCTCGGTCGCCGAGGGCGACGCGGTGATGTCGCCGTCGGTCACCCGCCGGCTGCTCGACCGGTTCGTCGGAGCGGGCGGTTCGGAAATGCGCGACCCGAGCGAACTCGACGTGCTCACCGACCGCGAACGCGAAGTGCTCGTGCTGATCGCGAAAGGCAAGTCGAACCTCGAAATCGCCGAGACGCTGTTTCTTTCCGAGGCGACCGTGAAAACGCACGTCGGCCGGATTCTGTCGAAGCTGGACCTGCGCGACCGCGTGCAGGCGGTCGTCCTCGCCTACGAGACCGGGCTCGCCCGGCCGGGGCTCGGCTGACCGGTCCTGTGTGGACCTTCGACCCTCGCGGGCGGTGCCCGGCGGCGGGAAAACTCAGGGTCGGGTCAGGGGCATCCCCCATCGCGCTCCGTCTCCGGGGCGGCCAGAGTACTACTCAGGTCGGGGGACGAGTTCGATCCACAGGATGACGCGGGAAGCGCGCCACTGCGTCAGGATGAATTCCGACCGCACCGCCGTAGAGGGAGCAGGGGATGATCGAGGCAACAGGTCTCACCAAGCGTTACGGGAGCACGCTTGCGGTGAACAACCTGTCGTTCAGCGTGGCCGCCGGGAAAGTGACCGGATTCCTCGGCCCCAACGGCGCCGGGAAGTCCACCACAATGCGGATGATCCTCGGGCTGGACAACCCGACTTCGGGGCAGGTCCGGATCGGCGGGAAGCTCTACCACGATCTGAAGGAACCGCTGCGCACGGTCGGCGCGCTGCTCGACGCGAAATGGGTGCACCCCAACCGCTCGGCCCGCGCGCACCTGCAGTGGATGGCCCGGTCCAACCGGATCCCGGCGACGCGGGTGGACGAGGTGCTCGACACCGTCGGCCTCACCAGCGTGGCGGGCAAGCGGGCAGGCGGGTTCTCGCTCGGCATGTCGCAGCGGCTGGGGATCGCCGCGGCACTGCTCGGCGACCCGGAGGTGCTGCTGTTCGACGAGCCGGTGAACGGCCTCGACCCGGAGGGCATCCTCTGGATCCGGAAGTTCATGCAGCGGCTGGCGGCCGAGGGCCGGACCGTGTTCGTGTCCAGCCACCTGCTTTCCGAGATGGCGCTCACCGCGACCGACCTGGTGGTGATCGGCAAGGGCCAGCTCATCGCGCAGTCCACGACCGAGGAATTCGTGGCCCGGGCGGCGGAGAACACCGTGAAGGTGCGCTCGCCGCAGCTGCCCGCGCTGCGCGCCCAGCTGGTCTCGGCCAGCGCGCAGGTCGTGGACGCCGGCGACGCGCTCATCGTGTCCGGAATGGACAGCGACAAGATCGGCGAGATCGCCGCGACGGCCGGCCTGGTGCTGCACGAGCTGAGCCCGCAGACCGGTTCGCTCGAACAGGCATTCATGCAGATCACCGGCGATTCCGTCGAATACCACACCGGACTCGACGCGGCGGTTCAGCAGACCGCGACCGCCCGCTGACCACCCTTGCCGAGGAAGAGAAACCCATGACTTTGCTCGCGGTCGAACGCATCAAGCTCTTCACCACCCGGTCGCCGTGGTGGTGTGCCGTCATCGCCATCGCACTCACCGCGGGCTTCGCCGCGCTGATGGCCGCCTCCGCGCCGAGCGGGGAAACCCTCAGCGTCGCCAACACCCAGGCCGGACACCAGTTCGGCATCGCGGTGATCATGGTGCTGGCCGCGCTGTCGGTCACCACCGAGTACCGCTTCGGCACTATCCGCACCACCTTCCAGGCGGTGCCGCACCGCGGCTCGGTGCTGGTCGCCAAGGCCGTCGTCGTCGCACTCCTGTCGCTGGTGATCGGCGAGATCGCCGCCTTCGGCGCCTGGGGCCTCGGCTACGCGATCCGCCCGTCGGACTCGCTGGCGCTGACCACCTCCGCGGACTGGATCAACGTCGCCGGCGTCGGGCTGGTGTTCGCTTTCGCCGCGGTCATCGCGGTCGCGGTCGGCACGCTGATCCGGCACAGCGCCGGCGCGCTCTCGCTGCTGCTGATCTACGTGCTGGCGGTGGAAAACCTGGTCCAGCTCATCCCGAGCATCGGCCCGAAGATCCACGAGTGGATGCCGTTCAACGTCGCGGAGAAGTTCCTCGGCAACGCGGGCGGCTCGGGCCCCGGGCCGGGAGCGTCGGACTCGGTGCTGTCTCAGGGCGGCTCGCTGGCCTACTTCGCCGGGGTGGCCGTGGTGATGCTGGCCATCGCGATCGGCGTCGCGAAGAAGCGCGACGCCTGACACCAAAGACCCACCACGGGCGTTCGGAACGAGTCAGGCGGGGGCCGGCCGAGCCGAACAAGGGGAAAAAGGGAAAAGGGGAACAAGATCCGGGTCGCCGTTCGGGGGGCGGCCCGGATCTTGTGTACCGGTAGAGTTCGGCTGCACGAGAAGGGGTGAGGCGTGCTCGAAGCAACCGGACTCACGAAGGCGTACGGCGACACGGTCGCGGTGCGGGACCTGACGTTCACCGCCCAGGCGGGACGCGTCACCGGGTTCCTCGGCCCCAACGGGGCGGGCAAATCCACCACCATGCGGCTGATGCTCGGCCTCGACGCTCCTACCGCGGGCACCGCGCACATCGAGGGCAAGCCGTACCGGCAGCTGACCGATCCGCTGCGCACCGTCGGTGCCCTGCTCGACGCGACCTGGCGCCACCCCGGCCGCACCGCGCGGCAGCACCTGCGCTTCCTCGCCGCGACCAACGGGCTGCCGGACAAGCGCACGGACGAGGTGCTCGAACTTGTCGGGCTCGCTTCGGTGGCGGGCAAGCGGGCGGGCACCTTCTCTCTCGGCATGCTGCAGCGGCTCGGCATCGCGACGGCCTTGCTGGGCGACCCGCGCGTGTTGCTGTTCGACGAGCCGGTGAACGGCCTCGACCCGGAAGGCGTGCACTGGGTGCGGCAGCTGCTGCACGGGCTCGCCGCGGAGGGCCGCACGGTGTTCGTGTCGAGCCATCTGCTGCCGGAAATGGAGCAAACCGCACAGGATCTGGTGGTGATCGGGCGCGGAGAGCTGATTTACCAGGGCACCATGACGGATTTCGTAGCCCGCGCCGGATCTCGCGGAGTCCGGGTGCGCACCCCGCACGCCGAGGCGCTGCGAAAAGCACTCACCGAACGAGGCGCGGTTTTCACCGAGGATTCCGAAGCCGCCCCGGTGTTCGTTGTGTCCGAAATGGACAGTGCGGCGGTCGGCGAACTGGCCTTCGCGGCCGGCGTCACACTGCACGAGCTGAGCCCGGTGGCCGGTTCGCTGGAGCACGCATATCTCGAATTGACCGGCCAGGCAAACGAATTCGTCAGCGGAGGTACGCGGTGAACCTGCTGCGGGCGGAACGAATCAAGCTTTTCAGCACCCGCGCGCCCTGGTGGTGCGCGCTGATCGCGGTGGCCGCGCCGATCGCGTTCACCGCGCTGTTCCTCGGCCTTTCCGGGGCCGAGATCACCGCGGACGTGAGCAACACGCAGCTCGCCACCAGCACCGGCCGCACCGTCGCGATGGTGCTGGCGGTGCTCGCCGCGACCGCCGACTTCAGCTGGGGCACGCTGCGGCTGACCTTCCAGGCGGTGCCCACGCGCGTGCCGGTGCTGCTCGCCAAGGGCGCGGTGGTGTCGGCGACCTGTGCGGTGCTCGGCCTGGCCGCCGGCCTCGGCTCGTGGGGGATGGGCCACCTGGTGCGCCCGGACACCGACCTCGGCCTGCACAGCGGCGCGGACTGGCGGATCGTGTTCGGGCAGGTCGCGACCTTCGGGCTGACCGGACTGCTCGGCGTCGGCGTCGGGCTGCTGCTGCGCAGTTCCGCGCTGGCGCTGTCGATCGTGCTGGTGTGGACGCAGCTGGTGGAGGGCCTGATCATCCTGATCCCGAAGATCGGCCCCGACGTCTATCAGTGGATGCCGTTCTACGCGGCTTCCCAGTTCGCTGGTGGAGATTTCACCAGAGCCACCTTGAAACTGTCGCCGCCTTTCGGGCCATGGGGTTATCTCGGCTATTTCGCCGCGATCAGCGCGGCGTTGTTCGCGGCCGGTGTCGTCACCGCGAATCGGCGCGACGCTTGAATCTGCACGTGCAGTCGCGCTTGTACCGCGGGCAAACGGATTAAGACCACGTTAAGCAGGTGTGGCTTCTCTCACACGGAGCGGACATACTGGTTAAACTCCCAGGATATTCAAAGCCGGAGCCCCGTCTCAGCTCTCCGGAGGTGAACCTTGACGGTGGACGCTGATCGATTCATCCTTTCCCGCGACGTCGCGGTACCGACTCCCCGGCTCGAGCCGATGCTGGACCTCGAATGGTCCCAGGCGATCGAACTGCCGCGGTTCGCCCGGCCCGCGATGCGGCCGGCCGAACTGCGCCAGGCGTGGGTGCACCGTGCGCCCGAGGACGCCGTGCTCGCGCTGTACCGGCGCGCGGGCGGCGACGAAGATCCGCCACCGGCGCCCTGGTGGCTGCGCGCGTTCGCGAGCGGCAAGCTGGACTCCCGCGAGCTCGGCTTCCGGATCGAGGACCGGGTGGCGCAGCTGCTCGGCAAGCGGATGGGCTGGGAGTTCGTGCCCTGGGCGGCCGACGGCGAATCCGGTTACTGGGAGTTCATGCCGTCCGAACGCGGGAAGTCCGGCCATTCCATCCCGACCACGGTGCTGAACACCGACCGGCACGACGGCTGGATCGACGTGCTGCCCGCGCACTCCGGGCCCGCACCGGACCCGGTCGCGGTGGCCGGCCTGGCCGGCCTGCGCGCTCGGCTCGGGGAGCTGGAAGCGGTGCGCTGACCCGGCCGTATCTTGTTCGGGTGGAAAACGACGACCAGCCCCGGCTGCGCAGCGTGGTCAGTTACGTCAAACGCGGCGGCCGGATGACCGTCGGACAGCAGCGTGCCTGGGAAGAACACTGGCCGCGGCTGGGCCGTACGGTAGCCGACCTGCCCGCCGGGCCGGTCGACTTCGCGCAGTGGTTCGGCCGGGAAGCGCCGGTGATGCTGGAGATCGGGTCCGGCATGGGCGAGACCACCTCGCAGCTGGCCGCCGCCGCCCCGGAGCTGAACTACGTGGCCGCCGAGGTGTACGACCCCGGCCTCGGCCAATTGATGCTGCGCGCGGAGAAGCTGGGCGTGACCAACCTCCGGATGATGCACGGCGACGCCGTGGTGCTGCTGACCGACCACGTCGCGCCCGGTGCGCTGTCCGGCGTGCGGCTGTTCTTCCCGGATCCGTGGCCGAAGAAGCGCCACCACAAGCGCCGGATCGTCCAGCCGGAGTTCGTCGCGCTGGTCGCTTCGCGGCTCGCGCCCGGCGGGACCTTCCACCTGGCGACCGACTGGGAGCACTACGCCGAGCAGATGCTCGAGGTGTGCTCGGCCGAGCCCGCGCTGCGCAACCGGTACGCCGACGAGCCTGGCGGCTGGGCACCACGCCCGCAGTGGCGGCCGGTGACCAAGTTCGAACAGCGCGCGGACCTCGAGGGCCGGGTGTCGCACGACTTGATCTTCGAGAAGCGCTGACCCAACGCTGTCTCATGCCAGAAGTCCGTGAAGGGCCCCTTCCGGGAATCTAAGTCCCTCAAGCGGCCCTTCACTGACCGAAAACGCCGCAGGGCCGTTGCCGGGTTCCCATCCCCGGCAACGGCCCTGCGTCCTTTCACCCCCGGTGCCGCCCCTACCCCACGAAGAGGCGGCGGCCAGCTATTCGTCGGCGAGCGGTTCCGCCTGCACCCGCTTCAGCGCGGGTGTGCAGACCGACGCGCCGAGCAGCGCGACGCCGATGCCGAGCACGATCGGCGCGGCGATCCACGGGCTGAACACCACCGCGCCGGCCTTGACGGTCGCCATGAACAACCCGAGCCCGACCAGCACGCCCATCACCCCGGCGCCGATCGTCACCACCAGTGCGGGCAGCGCGGCCTCCATCCGGAGTGCGCGGGACAGCACCCGCACCGGCGTACCGGCCGCCATCAGCGCGCCGAACGTGCGCCGCCGGTCCATCACCGAACCCGCGGTCGCCACCGCCGCGCTGCAGCCGGCCAGAATGCCCGCCGCGATCAGGCCGATCACGGTGACCCGGCGCAGGTCGTTCAACTGCACCTGCTGGCCGTAGAGATACTGGTCGCGGCTGCCGATCTCACTGCCGATCGCGTGCGGGGCCAGCGCGGTCCGCACGATCTCGCGGTCGGCTTCGACGGTCGGCACCACCAGGGTGACGTAGGTCGGCGTCACCCCGGCGGGCAGCGCGGACGGGTCGAGCACGTACTCGCTGTGGTTGTCCCGGTCCGGGTGGTACGTGCCGGTCGTGACGTTCCCGAGCGGGACGGTCTTGCCGTCGCTCGAACCGAAGTTCTCGACGTTCAGCCTGGTCGCGTCGAGCTGGTAGGGCGAGTAGAGCGAGACACCCGGCTTGCAGTCCCGCTCAGTGATGCCGATCCGGGTCAGCTTCGCGGCGTCCGCGCAGGTCATGACATAGCCGCGGGACATGGCGCCGGAGCCCTGGCTGCCTTGGCCGAGGTAGACGCTTGCCACCGGCACCACCCGCTCCGTGACGCCGGCCTTGGCCAGCGCGGCGTTGGTCTGCTGAGCGGCCGCGGGCGCTTCTTTCGCCGAAACGTCCAGGTACAGCGCCGAGTCCACGTAAGCCCGGCCACCGCCGGCGAGTGCGTCGAACGACGGCAGCAGCGTCAGCGCCATCGACCCGGTGAACACCGCGAGCACGATCCCCGCGGTCGCCCGGTAGGCGCCCTGCGGGTCGTTGCGCAGCCGCCGTCCGGCCAGCAGCGACGACGGCCGCCGCCACATCCGCACAAACGTGCCGCCGACCGCGGAGGTCACCCACGGCCCGACCACCATCGCCGAGCCGACCACCAACGCCAGCCCGAGAAGCGCGAGGTTGCCGCCACTGCCGCGGGCACCGAAAACGCTGTACAGGAAGAACAGTCCGGCAGCTGGCAGCGCCAGCAGCCGCCACCAGTGCAACGGCTTCACGGTGTGCCCGCCGGTCGCGAAGAGCGGCGTGCTCACCACGCGGCGCAGGCCGAGCACCCCGGCCAGCACCACCAGCAACGGAACCGCGAGCACCGAAAGCACGGTCAACGGGACCGGCAGGCTGAAGTCGGACGCCATCCAGGTCCCGCCGTCCCACGGCACGAACGAGGCCAGCGCGCGCAGCAAGGGACTCACCAGCAGGCCGAGCAGCGCACCGGCGACCGCCGACACCCCGGTTTCGGAGGCCACCATCGCGGTCACCTGACCCGGCGTCGCACCAGCCAGCCGGATCGCGGCGAGCCGCTGTTCCCGGCGGGCGGCAGTGAGCCGTGCCGACGACGCGACCAGCACCAGGCTGGGCACCAGCAGCACGATGATGCCGACCCAGGACAGCACGGTCAGCAGCTTGTCCGGGCGCCCCTCGCCAGTCGGGAAGGAGGACACCGGGATGCCGTGGATGCCCGAGTAGGCATCGCCGGACGGGCGCATCTCCTGCGCGGAGTGCCCGACGAGCACCACCAGCTGTTCCGGGAAGCGCAGCGCGTCGTCCCCGAACGAGGCGACCGGCTTGCCGAACCGGTTCCCAAGCTTCTCCGCGGGCGTGCTGGCGAGCAGCTTGCCCAGCGCGGGCGAAACGACCGCCTCGCCGGGACCGGGCAGCTGCGGGATGCCCGCCGGCAACCGCAGCGCGCCGGCCGGACCGTTCACCGCGATATCGACCCGGGTGATCAGCGCACCGTCGAAGTAGTCCTTCGTGGTGTTGATCAGCATCGAGTTCTGCTCGCCGCTGTTGTAGTGCCCGCTCCGCTGCCACAGCGAGCGCTGTTCGCGGGCCTGGGTGGCGTAGGGCAGTGTCGCGAGCAGCAGCACCAGCCCGGTCGCGACCGCGACGCCGAACGCGGTGAGGATCGCCGAGGTGCGGGTCCGCCGGTCGCCGCGCAGCACCCGCATGGCGAACTGGAACGGGTTCATGCCGCGAGCCTCGTGGCGATCAGGCCGTCGCGGATCGCCACCGTGCGCGGCATCGATTCGGCGAGTTCACGGTCGTGGGTCACCACGAGCACCGCGGCCCCGGTCTCCCGGCCCGCGGTGAGCAGCGCGTCCATCGTTTCCCGGCCGGTACGGGTGTCGAGCGCGCCGGTCGGCTCGTCGGCGAAGATCACCTTCGGCCGGTGCGTCAGCGCGCGAGCGATCGCGACACGCTGCGCCTCTCCGCCGGACAGCTCGCCCGGACGACGGGTTTCCTTGCCCGCCAAGCCGAGTTTGGCGAGCCATTCGCGACCGGCCTCGATCGCCTCGCCGCGGCTGCCGCCGGCGAGCAGCGTCGGCAACGCGACGTTCTCCTCGGCGGTCAGCTCGGACACCAGCATCCCGGACTGGAACACGAAGCCGAATTCGGTGCGCCGCAGTTCGCTGCGCCGCTTCTCGCTGAGCTGGTCGATTCGCTGTCCCTGCAAGTGGATCTCGCCGCTGTCGGCCTTCAGGATGCCGGCCAGCACGTGCAGCAGCGACGTCTTGCCGGAACCGGACGGACCGACGATCGCGATCGCGTCGCCCGGCTGGACGTCGATGTCGATTCCGGCCAGTGCGTGCTGCCCCCCGTAGCGTTTCACCAGCCCGCGCCCCGACAACACCGCTCCGGCGCTCCACTGTGGATTCGTCATCCGCCAGCTCTCTCCCTGTATCCGGTTTCGACTGCGACGGAACGCAGCTTCTCGGAAACGGTGCGGGCCGCACTTCGGGCAGACGGCCGGTACTGGCGGCGCACCCATCGGCCGATCGGCCGATGCCGACGAACCACCTGGCCAAGGTGCGCGCGGCCGCGGATCATCTACCGTCACGGTGTGCCGCAACCCCCGCCGTCGAAGACCTGGTCCGAGCGGGCGATCGAACTCGCCCGCCGGCTCGACATGTCCGTGCTCGTCCTGTTCGCCGCACTGGCGTTCGACCTGGTCTTCGTGACCCAGCGAATCCTCGGGACGCAGTACCCGCGCTACACCGACTTCGGCATCTTCCCGGCCATTTTCGCGATGGCCGCGTGTGCGTTCTGGGCTCGCCAGCGCGCCGCGGTGGCGGGCATGATCGGCGCGCTGGCACTGATGATGTTCACGTTCTTCATCCGCTACTACGACATCTCGGCGTACTCCAGCGTGCTGGCGAACCTGTCGGTCACCGAGGTGGTCGCCGGCGTCGAAATGGTCTACCTGCTCGCCCGCCGCGCACGGCCGGGCGTCGCCTTCTCGGTGATCAGCGCGCTCGTGGTGGCCGCGCTCACCGCGGTGTTCGGCCGCGACGTCTACCGCAACCTGTCCGGCACCGGCGTCGTGCAGTCGCTGCTGTTCGGCGTGCTGCTGCTCGGCGGCGCGGTCGTGGCCGGCGTGGTCGGGCGGCCACGGCAGGAACGCAAGCCGCAGAACGAGGAACGGCTGCAGACCATGCGCCGGATCAACGACCTGGTGCGCGGCCAGTGGCCGTTGATCGCGCTGCTCGCGTTCACCCTGCTGGTCGAATTCAGCTACACCTACTCGGCCGGGTACCGCAGTTTTGTGGCCCTGCTGCTGTCCGCGGCCTCGGCGGTGGTGGCCGCGGCGTCCCCGCGCCGGCCGAAGGACGCGATCCTCGTGGTCGCCGGGATCATGCTGTTGTCGGCGTTCGCGACGCCGTTCCTCTACCTCGGGCACAACTACCAGTTCCTCGGCGGCGTCCCGGCGACCCAGGTGGTGGCCGGTTTCGGCGTCGTGGTGAACATCGTGCGAGCGATGCCGATCGCCCGCGCCTGGCCGCGGATCGCGGTGCTGTCCGGGGTGGTCGCGGTCACCGCCACGCTGAACTTCGGCCTGTACCGCAGCGGACGGCTGATCGCCAACGCGTCGACGCTGGCGATGCTCGCCGTGCTCGCCTCGCTGCTGCTCGGCATCGCCATCGCGATCGGCCTGTACCTGCGGTCGCGCGATTCCGAGCGGGCGCAGGTGGTGAAGTCGGCGGTCACCGACGCGCAGACCGCCGAGCGGATGGCGCTGGCCCGGGAGCTGCACGACGTGGTCGCGCACCACGTGACCGGAATCGTCGTGCAGGCGCAGGCCGCGCGGATGATGGGCGAGAAGAACCCGACGCTGGCGCTGGAGTCGATGGAGCGGATCGAGGACGCCGGAGTGGAGGCGCTGGCCGCGATGCGCCGTCTGGTGCGCAGTATGCGCGGCGACGCGCAGGCCGGCGCGGGCGAGTTCAACGAGCAGGCGACCACCGACCTGGCCGCGGACCTGCGGCGGCTGGTCGAGGCAGGCAACCACGGCGTGCCGACGAAGCTGGACCTGAACCTGCCGCCGAACCTGCCGCACGAGGTCGGCCGGTCCGCGCTGCGGCTGATCCAGGAGTCGCTGACCAACGTCGGCAAGCACGCCGCGGACGCCACCGAGGCGGTGGTGATCGCCGAGGCGGACGACCGCGAACTGCACCTTCGGGTGACCGACAACGGCCGCGAGCAGACGCATCGGCCGGCCGGCGGGTCGGGCGGATACGGTCTGGTCGGCATGCGCGAACGCGTCGCGCTGCTGCACGGCAGGCTTTCGGCAGGCCGCGAGCCGGGCGGCGGCTGGCGGGTCGAGGCATGGCTGCCGCTCGAGGCGAACGGGGAGACTGACAGGTGATCCGGGTACTGATCGCGGACGACCAGGAAATGGTGCGGATGGGCTTTCGCATGATCCTGGACGCGCAGGACGACATCGAAGTGGTCGCGGACGTGCCGGACGGGGTCTCCGCGGTGGCCAAGGCGCGCGAACTGCGTCCGGACGTGTGCCTGCTCGACATCCGCATGCCCGGCCTGGACGGCCTCGAGGTGACCCGGCAGCTGGCCGGCCCCGGGGCGGCGGATCCGCTGAAGGTGGTCGTGGTGACCACTTTCGACCTCGACGAGTACGTGCACACCGCGCTGCAGAACGGCGCGAGCGGATTCCTGCTCAAGGACGCCGGACCGGCCTTGCTGATCGAAGCGGTCCGCGCGGCCGACCGCGGCGACGCACTGGTGTCGCCGCAGATCACCGTGCGCCTGCTGAAGCACTTCAACAGCGGGAACGCGACGAAACGCGAGGCGCCGGCACCGTCGGAACCGCTGACCGCGCGCGAGATGGACGTGGTGAAGGCGGCCGCGCAGGGCTTGACGAACACCGAGATCGGGGCGGAGCTGTTCTTGTCCCTGTCGACGGTGAAGACGCACCTCGCGTCGGTGCAGGGGAAGATCGGCGCCCGCAATCGCGGCGAGATCGCCGCTTGGGCGTGGCGCAGCGGAATCGTCGACTGAATCCCGTTTCGGACGGCAACCGGGGGCGGCCCGCGTTGCCGCCCGCCGGGCACGATTGGGACGCCCGTACTATCTTGGCATGTCGCGTCGCTTCCACGCCCCCGTAGTCCTTCCCGCCGACCCGTCCTGCGCGGTGCTCCGCGACGCCGTCGTGGACGTCGACGACAACGGCCGGATTTCCTACACTGGACCGGCTGCGAGCGCGCCGGAGTTCGCCGGCGAAGTCACCCGGCTGACCGGAATCCTGTTGCCCGGCTTGGTGAACACCCACGCCCACAGCCCGATGACGCTGCTGCGCGGGATGGGCGGAGACTTGCCGCTGCTGCGCTGGCTGCGCGAGATCATCTGGCCGACCGAAGCGAAGCTCAAGCCGGCCGACATCCGCACCGGCATGATGCTCGGCTCGGTGGAAATGCTCCGGCACGGGGTGACCACGAGCGCGGAAATGTATTTCGAAGGCGAACAGCTGGTGGACGCGGTCCTCACGACCGGCGGCCGAGTGCTGGTCGCGCCGCCGGTGATCGAACTGCCCGGGCTGGACTGGCGCGAATCCCTGGCCGGGATCGACCGCTGGATCGACGCCGACGGGTTGCGGTTCGGCCCCGGCGAACGCATCGAACTGGGCTACGGCCCGCATTCCGCGTACATGCTGAATCCGGAAGGTCTCCGCGCCACCGCGGAATCCGCGGCCGCACGAGGTGCGCTGGTGCAGATTCACGTCGCCGAAGCCGCGGCGGAGGACCTGGAGCAGCGAAAGGCACACGGTTCGGTGCCGATGCTGCTGGATTCGGTAGGCATGTTCAACGGGCGAACGCTGGCCGCGCACTCGATTCATTTGTCGGACGAGGACATCATCCTGTTCGCCGCGCGCGGCGTCGGCATGGCGCACTGCCCCGGTTCGAACGCGAAGCTGGCGTCCGGTATCGCCCGGATCAAGGACCTGCGCGAAGCCGGTGTGAAGGTCGGGTTGGGCACCGACGGCCCGGCGTCGAACGACGACATCGATCTGTGGGAGGAGCTGCAGCTCGCGGCGATGCTGGCCCGCCTGGCGAACGACGATTCGACGGTGGTGACCGCGAAGGACGTGTTCCTGATGGCCACCCGGGGCGGCGCGGAGGCGCTGGGCCGGGAGGACCTGGGCGCGCTGGAGCCGGGCCGCTGGGCGGACCTGGTCCACGTGGATCTGGACGATCCCGCCTTCGCCGCGGGCCTGGACGTGCCGGACGAGCAACTGCTGGCGAACCTGGTGTGGGCGGCCGGGTCCCGCCGGGTGCGGGACGTGTGGGTGGCCGGGGAGCAGGTCGTCGCCGAGGCGGAGCCGACGCGGGTGGACCGGCGCGAGATCCAGGCGACGGTGGCGGAGACCTCGGCCCGGCTGCGGGCCTGAGCCGGGCGGTTCGCTGGGCAGGTTCGGACGTCCGGGAAGGGAACTTCACGGGAATCCGCTTCCCTCGATGTTCCCTTCCCCGACCCGCTTGCCCGGCGATTACCGAGGCCGGACCTGGATCTCCGTGAAGTGCGCCTCCGGCGTGGCCGTCACCGCGGTAACCACCGCGGTAGCGACCGAATCCGGCCGGAGATACGCAGCGGCGTCGTACGTTCCGCCCTCGTGCTCGCGCACTGCCCGCTGCATGTCCGTGTCCGTCCGCCCCGGGAAGATGGACGTCACGCGCAGATCCGGTTCCTCCTCCCGCAGCGAATCCGCGAACGCCCGAGCCGCGAACTTGCTCGCCGCGTACGGACCCCACCCGGCACGGGCCCGGTACCCGCCGCCGGAGTTGATCACCACCACGTGGCCCCGCGCCGAGCGCAGGGCGGGCAGCAGCAGCCGCGTCAGCTCCGCCACCGCGATGACGTTCACCTCGAGATTCGTCCGCCACGCGGACGACGGTGCCTCCGCGACCGTACCCAGCTGTGCTGTTCCGGCGGAGTGCACGAGAACGTCCAGCTCATCGATCTGGCTCGCCGCCGACTCAAGCGACGCGGCGTCGGTCAGGTCGACCAGCCACGGCTCGGCGCCGGGCAGTTCCGCGGCCACCTTCGCGAGGGCGTCCGCGTCCCGTCCGCCGAGGAGCAGCCGGTGAGTCGGGGAAAGCTGATGCGCGATGGCGGCGCCGATGCCCCGCGAGGCACCGGTGACCAAGGCGAGCGGAAGGTCGGTCATACCGGCCACGGTAGGCGTCCCCGCCAGCGCCGTCAGTCAGGGGCCAGTCGCGGCCGCTACCTCTGCCCGGGACCGCCGGTCAGCGGCCGCTACCGCTGCCCCGGAGCCGACTGGCCGCCGCACCGCGCCGCCAGCCAGGGATCGCGCGGATACCGGATCCCCGTCCGGCCCACCGCGCCGGTTAGATTGTCGATAAATCGACTCCAACTCAACGGCTCTCGCGTGGAGGCGAGCACTTCCCGCACGTCCGGGCACTGCAACGCCCGCCGAGCCGCGTCGATCTCCGCGGGCGAGAACAGCCGGATCTGCCCGTCCACCGCGTAATCGCCGCGTCCGGCCTCGGCCACCTCCCATGACCCGACCAGCCACTTCGCGTGGCCTGGCCGTCCCCCGGGAATCGCCGACGAGTGCGCGGCCAGGTCGCTCGCCAACCCGTAGCCGTCGTGAATCCGCACGTCGAGCGACACGATGTTGCTGATCGCGCCCATGCTGTCGGCAGCCACGGTCACGTACGGCCGATCCGTCGGGAACCGGAACCACTGCTTCGCCGCGCCATAACCGTTCACGAGCACGACCGGCGGCCCCGGTGCCTCGATCGCCGCGACCGCGTTGCGGATGACGTCCTGCCCCAGGTAGTCGGTGGCCAGAATCGGGTGCTCGTGCCCGGTCGCCCACGACCAGTACGCCCGCTCGTCGGTCACCCCCACCGCGAGATGCGTGCCCGCGTACGGCACTCGCAGCCACCCGCCGGCCAGCACCGCCCACGCCGCCGTCCCGGCGACCAGAGCGACCGTCCGCCGGGTCACCGGCACCGCCAGCACCGGAAGCAGCACCGCGAACAACGCCGGCAGCAACATCCGCGCGTGCATGAAGTCCCCGCCGACCCGGACCACGTACAGCGCCAGCAACGCCGCCGACACCACCGGCACGAGCGGCAGAATTCGCGCGCGCCGCTCCAGTACCGCGACAATTGCCAAGAGCAGCAACGGAATCCACAGCAGATACGGATTGATCAGGTCCAGCAGGTAGGCGTACCCGCGCGGCCAGTCCGCGGTGGCCGCCTCCTTCGCCAACGCGGTATTCGGCGTGAGCAAGCCGTAGTAGCCCATCCGGAACACCTGATACGCCACCGGCAACGCGACACCCGCGGCCAGCCAGCCAGCCGCGGCCCGCCAGCCCGGCCGCCGCAGCAACACCAAGGCGCCGAATCCGACAACGCTGAACAGCGCCAGATCCGGACGAACCAATGGACCGAGGCCGAGCATGATCGCCGTGGCGATCGGCGCGGTGCCCCGCACCAGCAGCCACCAGCCAAGACCGAGCCACAGCAGGCACAGTCCGGTTTCCAGACCTGACGTGGCGAAGTCCCGGAACGGCGGCAGCGCGCAGACCACCAGCGCCCCGGCGGGGACAACCGGACCGGCGTAGAGCCGGCGCGCGCCGTCCAGACCGAAGAAAAGCCCGCCGACCGCGCATGCCAAACCGGTCAGCACGGCGACCCATTCCAGCGGCGGGCCGGGAATCGTGCCGAGCGCGGCCAGCAGCCACGTCCACAGTGGACTAGTACTTGCCTCGACCCGTTCGCCGACACTGAAAACCGGCCCATGACCGGCCAGGATCTGCCGGACCGTACGGAGCACCAGCAACCCGTCGTCGCTCATCCACCGGCGTTGCCAGCCGAGCACCGCGTACAGCGCGAGCACGGCCGCGGTGGCCGCCCAGGTCCAGGTCATCGGGCGGCGGTGCCACCGAGGCGGGTCGTCGCCGACTGACTCCGCGGCGGACATGATGGGCCGGGACCTCCTGGGAGACTTGAGATGTCCGGCCCAGTCTCGCATCCGGCGCAGCCGGACGCGCGGCGGTTACCGGCTCGGGGCCGAGGACGGCGGAGCGGAGGACGGCGGAGCGGGCGGCGCCAGCCCGATGTCCAGGTCCATCCGTTCCCGGCTTTTCCCGCCCAGGGTGAACGGCGAGGTGCAGCCGGTCGCCGGGTCGACGGCCGAGTCCAGCCCCGGTTCGCCGGCGTCGCGTGGGGTGACGGTCAGGCCGTCGGGCAGCGAGGACACGTCGAAGCACACCTGGTAGGTGCCGTCTTTCCGCTGGTCGAACAGGTACATGCCGTCCGCGTTCGTCCGAGCGGTACCGACCGTGCCGCCTGCCCCGTCCTTGAGTGTGACCGGCAGGTCCGGATAGCCGGGTTCGTCGTCGTCCTGCAGTCCGTTGCGGTTCAAGTCCTTCCACGCGCGGTCGCCGATCTTCCCGACCGCCGGCTGCGGCGTGACGGTGACCGTCGCGGTCGCCTTCTGCTCGGCGAGCGGGCCGCCGGGACCGGTGGCGGCGATCTTCGCGGTGTTGACGTGGCCGTTGTCGTCTTCGGTGAGGTTGGGGTGCTCGCAGGTCAGCTCCCGGGTCGCGCCCGCGGCCAGGTCGAACGCGCCCGGCAAGCCCTGGCACCACGGGTCTTTCACGGTGATCGCGGTGAGCGGCTGCGTGCCCGTGTTGGCGAGCGCGATCCGGAAGTGCGCGGCCTCGCCCGCCGGCAGAGTCGCCGAAGGACCCCATTTCCCGGCCGCGTCCTGCACTTCCATTTTCGCCGTGTACGCGGCGAGATCGACTCGAACGCAGTCCCAGATGACCCAGTTGTGGTTGGCACTGGCGAAAAACGAGACTGCCGAGGTGTCGTCCGGCGCGGTGACCGGCGGCAGGTCCTGCCGAGCCAGCTTGCCGTCCGAGGCGACATCATGGGTCACGTCCAGCGGCTTCTCCAGCAGGGCCCGGCCATCCCGGTTGGCGAAGCGCAGACCGGTGGTGGCGCTCGCGCGCGAACCGAGCGGCGACTGCGCCGTGGCTGCCCACACCGACAGGGTGTATTGCCCGCCAGGCACTGCCTTCAGGTCCTGGCTGGCCGAGCTGACCCGGCCCTCCGGCGTCTGGATCTGGGCGCTGAGCTGGCCGTCGACCGCGTGCGCGGTGCTGGTGGACAGCTTCGGCACCCGGTCCGCCGGCGTGCTGCGCGGCACTGGCGCGGCGGGCGTGAACAGGTAGCCCTGCGGCGGACCGCCCGGCGTGCCGGCCGCCTCGACGCTCGGGTTGGCGGCAATGCCTCCGCAGTCCGGGACTCCCGCCGCCGGAGCCGATCCGGGAAGAACGACGACGAGCGCGCCGACCAGCACCGCAGTGCCAGTCGCCGCGCCCGCCGCACGTCCGATCGCGACTTTCCTTACCCGCCTCACGCGGTGAAGCTAGACCCACTCCTGAGCGTCGGCGGTAAGAAACACCCCAAAGTGTTACCGGTGGCCGATCCGGCCAGGCAGGCCGAACGCGCCCTTCTTCCAGACCGACACGATCGCCGGCCGCGGCTGCGACGCGCCGCCGTCGGGCCAGTGCGACGTCGGGTTCGCCGAACTGGCCGCGTCCTCGCCCGGGTGCTGCACCGCGACCAGCACTAGGTTCTCGGTCACCACCGGGCCACAGGTCTCCGCGCCGACCGGTACCGACAGGAACTGCTTGACGTGCCCGCGCTCCGGCCCGGAGACCGGCACCGAGAACAGGCCGTCGTTCGCGCCGAGGGTGTTGCCGTCGGTGGAGATCCACAGGTTGCCGTGCGGGTCGAAGGCCACGTTGTCCGGGCAGGAGATCGGGCTGACCTGGTCCTTGGGGAACCCGCCGAAGTAGGTGTCGGCGGTCGCCGGGTCGCCGCAGACGAGCAGCAGCCGCCAGGCGAACCGGGTCGAGGCCGCGTCGCCGCGTTCCTCGTCCCACTCCAGGAGGTGCCCGTTCTTGTTGCGAGTGCGCGGGTTCGCCTCGTCCGGACCGGCTTTGCCGGCCGCGCCGCGGTCGGAGTTGTTGGTGAGCGCGGCATAGATCCGGCCGTTGACCGGATTCGGCTCGATGTCCTCCGGCCGGTCCATTTTGGTCGCCCCGGCCCGGTCGGCGGCCTGGCGGGTGAACACGTACACCTCCTCCGCGGTGAATCCGTCCACAAAGGACTTATCCCCGCTGGCAAGGGGAATCCACTCGCCAGCGCCGTCGAACTCGCCGTCGGCGGGCAGCTTTCCGGAGCCGTCGATCTCGCCCGGGCTGTCGCCGGTGAACCTCGCGACGTAGAGGGTGCCCTCGTCCAGCAGCGCCGAGTTGTGCCGGCGGGCGAGCGCGGAGTTCCCCTTCTTGTACTTGCCCTTCGAGACGAACTTGTAGATGTACTCGAACCGCTCGTCGTCGCCCGAGTAGACCGCGACCCGGCCGTCCGCGGTGATCTTGACGTTCGCCGCCTCGTGCTTGAACCGGCCGAGCGCGGTGTGCTTGACCGGGGTGGAACGCGGGTCGTTCGGATCGATCTCGACGACCCAGCCGAACCGGTTGGGCTCGTTCGGCTCGCGCGAGACGTCCCAGCGCTTGTCGAACCGCTCCCACTTTCGGATGCTTTCGCCGGTGCCGACCGCGTACCGCTTGAGCCGCGCGGCTTCCGCCGGGTCGGTCACCTTGTCCGCGTTGGCGAAGTACTGGTGGAAGTTCTCCTCGCCGGACAGCACGGTGCCCCACGGAGTGACGCCGCCGGAACAGTTGTTCTGCGTGCCGCGCACGCGCTTGCCGGACGGATCAGCCGACGTCTTGAGGTACTTCGACCCGGCCGCCGGACCACGCACCTCGAAGACCGTGTCGAGGGTGATCCGCCGGTTCAGCGGGCTCGAGACGGTGCGCAGCGCGCCGCCGATCGGGTCGCGCAGCGTCTGCAGCACCGAAAGCCCGTGCGCCGCCCAGGCGATCTTCACCTGCTCTTCGGTGGGGTTGGCCGGGTCGTACTGATCGGCCGGGAAGAGGTGCACCTCGGTGGTGTACTCGTGATTGACCACCAGCAGATTGCGCAGGCCGAGCGGATCCTGCGGGATCAGGCCGACGAAATCGTTGTTGTAGCCGAACTGCTTGGCCTGCGCGGCCGCGGTCTGCTGGCGGAAATCGAACTTCGGCGCGCCGGGCACCACCGGGTCACCCCAGCGGATCACCACGTGCTGGGCGTAGCCGTCCGGGATGCTGACCACGTCGAGCTTGTTCGGCGGCACCGGCGTGAAGTCGGTGCCGGGTACCGGACGGCCCTTCGCCAGCGGAGCCGGCGTGGCCGGGACAGCCGGAGCACTCGGGACCGGAGCGGCGGCGGCGGTGCCGGACAGCGCGGCGAACCCGCCGGCCGCCGCGGCCATCACCGCACCCGCCTTGAACACGCCGCGCCGCGAGACGCTCTTGGCGACGTCGCCGAAGTACTCGTTGCCGGTCGGGTTCGGGGCCTCGTGCGCGCACGCGTTGCCGCACCGGTATTCGCAGGTGATCGCGGACCGGCCAGGGTTGTGGTTGGCGAACAGCGGCAGCAGTCGTCCGGGCTCCAGGGACACGGGGCCTCCAGGTCGCTTCTAGGTGGGAACGGAGCGACCGTATGCGGCGAAAGCCCCCTTAACCGGACATAAAGATGAACAGCAGGTGTATTTGCCCCAGGAGGGATAAACAGCACAACCGCCCCTGAACGGACAGTCCAGGGGCGGTCGCGGGGAGTGAATCAGAACTCTTCGTCGCCGACGAGCGCGGCTTCGCGCGGCACCTCGCGCGGATCGGCCTTCTTCTCCCGCTGCGAAAGGAGCACGGCGGCGATCAGGCACAGCACCGCGGCGATCAAGAACGGGCCCTGTTCCCAGCCCATCCACTCGGCGACGTGCCCGACCAGCGTGGCCGCGATCGCGCCGCCGAACCAGCGGCAGAAGTTGTACCCGGCGCTCGCGACCGGCCGCGGCGCGTCGGAGATCGACATCGCGGTGCCGGTGAAGAGCGTGTTCAGCAGCCCGGACACCAGGCCGGACACGACGATCCCGACGACCACGACCGGCTTGCTCGGGATGGCCATCACCAGCATCAGCACCGTGTAGCCGACCACCGCGAGCGCCGCCGCGTGCCGTTCGCCGAAGCGCGCGGCCAGCTTCGGCGCGAACACCACGCCGGCGATCGCGACGCAGAGGCCCCAGCCGCAGAAGATCAGGCCGACCGCGATGGCGTTCCAGCCGAGCACGAACGGGGACCAGGCCAGCACCGCGAAGAACGCGGCGGTGTACAGCGCCGAAGCGAGCGACGTGCGCAGCAGGCCCGGGTGCTTCAGCGCGCGGATCGGGTCGAGGAGCTTGACCGGATCGCGTTTTTGCCGCGAGTCACTGGTCAGGAAGATCGAGCAGAGCAGCAGGGCGGCGACCATCAGCACCGCGGTGCCGAGGAACGGGCCGCGCCACGAGATGGTGCCCAGCAGCGCGCCGAGCAGCGGGCCCACCGCGAGCCCGACCCCGAGCGCCGCCTCGTACAGCAGGATCGCGCCGGATTGGCCGCCGGTCGCCGCGCCGACGATCACCGACAGCGCGGTGGCGATGAAGAAGGCGTTGCCGAGTCCCCACACCGCACGCAAGCCGACGATTTGTTCGATCGAACCGGCCGCGGCGCACAGCGCGGTCGCGGCGACGATCAGCGTCAGCCCGACCAGCACGGTCCGCTTCGCGCCGAATCGGGCGGACATCGCGCCGGTGAACAGCATCGCGATCACCTGCACGCCCAGGTACGACGTGAACAGCAACGTGACCTGGGACGGCGAGGCGTTCAATCCCTTGGCGATGGACAACAGGATCGGGTCGACCAGTCCGATGCCCATGAACGCGATGACCGCGGCGAACGCGGTGATCCACACCTGTTTGGGCTGGCCTTTGACCGCGTCCAGCAAGCTCGAGTGGTGCTCAGCGCTCATCGCGGATCAGTTCCTCCTTCGGGATTTCCGGATCTTGGTGAAAGTCGGTGATCAACTTGGCGAGCGCGGGAAGCGCGGCGTCGATCGCGGCGCGCTCGCCCCCGTCGAGACGGGCCAGCCGCTCGCGCAGGCCGGCTTCCCGGTCGGCGACCAGGTCCGCGTAGAACCGCTCGCCCTCGGCTGTCGCTTCGACCAGCACCGCGCGGCCGTCCGCCGGATCGGGCCGCCGGGTGACCAGGCCCAGGCGTTCGAGCCTGCCGACGACGTCGGTCATCGACGGCAGCCGCACCTTTTCCAGCCGGGCGAGCCGGCTCATCCGGCTGGGTCCGCGGCCGACCAGCTCGGACAGCACCGAGCCTTGGGTGAGGGTGAGCAACTGCGAGGACTCCCGGCGCACCACGTAGTACAGCCGGAAGACCACCGGCCGGAGCCGGCTCGCCAGATCGCTCTCCACCGAAATCACTTAGCTATGCTAACAAATTTAGTTAGGCACTCGAAGTAATTTGGCTCACAAGCCTGCCGGATCCGAAATGTCTAGGCTGAGGACGTGGACGCGGTGATCTTCGACCTCGACGGCGTACTGGTGGACTCCGAGCGGACGTGGGACGAGGTGCGCCGCGCGGTCGTCGCCGAGCACGGCGGCACCTGGCGACCCGAAGCGACCCGCGCCCAGCAGGGGATGAGTACCCCGGAATGGGCGGCCTACCTGGTGGAAACCCTCGGCGCACAGCTCACGCCGGACGAAATCGCGCGCACGGTGATCGACGAAATGGCCGCCCGCTACGCCGGCCAGCCGCCGGTGATCGACGGCGCGGACCAGGTCGTCCGCGAGATTTCCCGGCGCTGGCCGGTCGCGATCGCCAGCTCGTCGCCGCCGGTGCTGATCCACTCGTTCCTGACCGCTTGCGACCTGACCTCGCTGGTCCCGGTCGCGGTGTCGAGCGAGGAAGTGGCCGCCGGAAAGCCCGCGCCCGACGTCTACCTGCGCGCGGCGATGCTCCTCGGCGTCGAGGCCAGCCGCTGCGCCGCGGTCGAGGACTCGACCAACGGCCTGCGCGCCGCGCTCGCCGCGGACATGACGGTCTACGCGGTGCCGAACCCGCACTTCCCGCCGGACCCGGTCGTGCTGCGCGAGACCACCGTGCTGCCTAGCCTCGCCGCCCTGCCCGCCGCTTTGCCCGGCCCAACGCAGTGAAGGGGCCCTGGAGGGAATCAGATTCCCTCCAGGGCCCCTTCACGGACTTCAAGCCTGGGTCAGCGCTCGACCTCGCCGCGGATGAACGCGTCGACCGCGTCGCGGGCGGTCGAGTCGTCGTACTGCTCCGGCGGCGACTTCATGAAGTACGAGGACGCGGACAGGATCGGCCCGCCGATGCCGCGGTCCAGCGCGATCTTCGCGGCGCGCACCGCGTCGATGATGATGCCCGCCGAGTTGGGCGAGTCCCACACCTCGAGCTTGTACTCCAGGTTCAGCGGCACGTCGCCGAACGCGCGACCCTCGAGCCGGACGTAGGCCCACTTGCGGTCGTCCAGCCACTGCACGTAGTCCGACGGTCCGATGTGAACGTTGCCCTTGCCGAGCTCGCGGTCGACCTGCGAGGTGACCGACTGGGTCTTCGAGATCTTCTTCGACTCGAGCCGCTCCAGCTCCTTCATGTTCAGGAAGTCCATGTTCCCGCCCACGTTGAGCTGCATCGTCCGGTCGAGCTGCACGCCGCGATCCTCGAACAGCTTCGCCAGCACGCGGTGCGTGATGGTGGCGCCGACCTGGGACTTGATGTCGTCGCCGACGATCGGGACGCCGGCGTCTTCGAACTTCTTCGCCCACGCCGGGTCCGACGCGATGAACACCGGCAGCGCGTTGACGAACGCGACTCCCGCATCGATCGCGGCCTGCGCGTAGAACTTGTCGGCCTCTTCGGAGCCGACCGGAAGATAGGAGACGAGCACGTCGACCTTGGCGTCGCGCAGCGCGGCGACGACGTCGACCGGGGCGTCGTCGGATTCGGAGATGGTCTCGCGGTAGAACCGGCCGAGCCCGTCGTAGGTGTGCCCGCGCTGCACGGGGACGCCGAGCGGCGGCACGTCGGCGATCTTGATCGTGTTGTTCTCGCTGGCGAAGATCGCGTCCGAGAGGTCGTGGCCGACCTTCTTGGCGTCCACGTCGAACGCGGCGACGAACTCGATGTCGCGGACGTGGTACTCGCCGAACTGGACGTGCATCAAACCGGGCACCCGCGCGGCGGGATCCGCGTCCCGGTAGTACTGGACACCCTGGACCAGCGACGAGGCGCAGTTGCCGACGCCCACGATGGCCACCCGAACGCGGCGGTTCTCGCCCATGCCGGTTTCTCCTTCAATCAGTTCTCTTGCTTCAGCTGGTCTGCCGCGCCGTTGCGGCCGCCGCTCAGCTGCCGCCCGGCTGCTCCGGGCCGCGCTGCTCGGCTTGTTCGTGCGCGATCAGCTCGTTGAGCCAGCGCACCTCCCGCTCGCTGGATTCCAGCCCCAGCCGGTGCAGCTCGCGGGTGTAGCGGTCGATCTTCTCCTCGGCCCTGGCGAGCGCGTCCCGCAAACCCTCGCGCCGTTCCTCCACCCGGCGACGACGGCCTTCCAGGATTCGCATCCTGACGTCGGCCGGTGTCCGCGAGAAGAACGCCAGGTGGACGCCGAACCCCTCGTCGTCCCAGGTCTCCGGGCCCGCGTCGCCGAGCAGTTCGGCGAAGCGTTCCTTGCCCTCGGCGGTGAGCTGGTAGACGCGACGGCCGCGCCGGGACCAGGCCCGGTCGTCCGCCTCGTCCAGCTCCTCGACGAGATATCCGGCCCGCAGCAGCCGGCGCAAGGTCGGGTACAGCGAGCCGTACGAGAACGTCCGGAACATCCCGAGCGTCTCGTGCAAACGTTTGCGCAGCACGTAACCGTGCATGGGGGCCTCGTGCAGCAATCCGAGGATCGCGAGTTCGAGCACACCGCACCCCATTCCGGGAACACACCACGACCGGTGGCGTTGACCTCACTGCACCGGCCCGATCAACCTAGTGGCCGAGTATATCGCGCCGATACATCGAAGTGGCGTAAGTAACCCGCTGGCCGATGTCCGGCTCGCCAGAATTGACCAGAGCGTTATCGAACCTTCGGCGTGTCCGAGCGATTGCCCTGGGCGCCGCTCAGCAGGGGGCACCGCCCGCGCGGCGAGAACCCGTACTCTGTCCTCGTGCGAAACCAGCGGCAGGTAGTGGACTACGCCTTGCAACGCCGTGCGTTGCTGGCCGGCGTCCGCTCCGGACGCGTCGGGGACCATGAGGTCTGCGACGCGAGCCCGTACCTGCTCCGCGCGGCCCAGTTCCACGGCAGGACCGAAGACCGGGCCTGTCCGATGTGCCGCCGGACGCCGTTGCACCTGGTCTCCTGGGTGTACGGCGATGAGCTCAAGCACGTCTCGGGATCGGCACGCACGCCGGAGCAACTGGCCCAGATGGCCGGAGTTTTCAGCGAGTTCACCGTCTATGACGTAGAGGTGTGCCGGACGTGCCATTGGAACCACCTGGTCCTGTCCTACGTGCTCGGCACCGGCGAACCCCGCCCGGCCCGGCCTCGGAGGACAGCGGGCCAGTGACGAGTACGACAACCGCTGCAGAACGCAGGGCGGCTCGCCGCTGTCCTTCCCGGACGACGGCACCGGCAGTGCGAACAGTGCCGGCAGTGCAGCTCTCGGAGGCCCATTCGTGAACGACGACCGCGACCGCTCCTGGCCCAGCCAGGAGCCAGATGCACCTCGCCGTGCCCGCCGGCCCCAGGAGGACTCCGGTCCCGCCTGGCCCGCCGAAGACGCCCCCCGGCGCCCTGCCCCGCCCCGCCGTCCCCCCGCCGGCGGTCCGCGGCCACCTCGTCGCCCGCCCGCCGACTCCGGTCCGGCGTGGCCCAGCGGCGACGAGCCCGGCCCGCAGTGGCCCGGTGCGGACGAGCCGCGCCGCCCGCCGCAGAACCGCGGTCCGCAAGGCCGGTCCCCGCAGGGACCCGGCCAGCAGAACCGCGGCAACCCCACCCGCACGTCGCAGATCCTCGACGGCCAGGCCCCGCCGCCGCGCCGGCAGCCGCCGCCCGGCGGACGTCCCGGTCCCAACGGCGCTCCCAACGGCATGCCGGGGGAGCGCCGTCGCGAAGGCGCTCCCAACGGAAACAGCACGCAGGGCTTCCGGCAGCCGCCGCCCAACGGACGGCCGCCGCAGGGCCGGCGCGTCCCGCCTCCGCCGCCGCCCGCCTACGCCGAGCCGGATCCGGACCGCGAGCCGGAGCTGATCACGCACGCCGCGCACAACGGCTACGCACCGTACGACGACCGGTACGACGACGACCGCTACGACCCGTACGACGACGAAACCAGCCTCGCGCAGTACTCGGACGACGCCGACTTCGAGGACGATCCCGAAGGCGAGGAAGACGGCAAGAACGGCAAGAAGGCCCTCACGCCGAAGCAGCGCAAGAAGCGCCGCTGGAAGATCATCCGGCGCGTGCTGTACGCGATGTTCGGCCTGTTCTTCGTGGTGCCCGCGATCGCGTTCGTGATCACCTACTTCACGGTCAGCGTCCCGTCGCCGCAGGACGTGCTCGCGCAGCAGACCCAGCCGATCACCTTCTACTACGCGGACAAATCGCTGATGGGCCGCTCGGTGCCGCAGGGCGGCGACCGGCAGCTGCTGCAGCCCAACCAGGTGCCCGAGGTGATCAAGCACGCGGTGTACTCGGCGGAGGACGCCACCTTCGAGACCAACTCGGGCTTCAACGTGATGGCGATCCTGCGGTCGGTCTACAACCAGGCGACCGGCGGCACCGGCGGCGGTTCGACCATTTCGCAGCAGTACATCAAGCAGGCCACCAAGAACGACCAGGCCACGCTCAGCCGCAAGTGGACCGAACTGGCGAAGTCGTTCAAGCTGAACAACGAGACGTCCAAATCGGACATCATCACCGGCTACCTGAACATCGTCTTCTTCGGCCGCGGCGCGAACGGCGTCGCCGCCGCGTCGAAGGCGTACTTCGGCAAGGACGTCTCACAGCTCAACGCGTCCGAGGCGGCGCTGCTCGCCGGCATGATCCAGGGCCCGAGCCGTGACCGCGACACCGAGTACGTGCACAAGCGGTGGAACTACGTGCTGGACCAGATGGTGGCCAACCACTGGCTCTCGCCCGCCGACCGCAAGGCCGCGCAGTTCCCGACGCTGATCCCGCGCGGGCAGCAGAAGAAGCAGGACGCCGGCACCCTGGACTACTTCATCCAGCAGCGCATCATGGACGAGCTGAAGAGCAAGGGCTACGACGAGGACAAGCTCTACTCCACCGGCGCGAAGATCTACACCACGATCGATCCGAACGCGCAGAAGCAGGCGATCCAGGCCGTCCAAAGCAACATGGAGGGCCAGACCGACCCCAGCATCCTGGGAGCGCTGGTCGCCGTCGACCCGAGAACCGGCGGCGTGCTCGCTTATTACGGCGGGCCGAACACGATCAAGGGCGACAACGGCAAGGACACCCTCGGGGTGGACTGGGCGAACACCGCGCAGAACCCGGGTTCGTCGATGAAGGCATACGACCTCACCGCCTGGCTGAAGATGGGCAAGGGCCTCGGCGAGACCTTCGACGGCACCAACAACCGCGAGCTCGGCGGCCGTATCGTCCGCAACGCGGGCGAGAGCGCCAGCTGCGGACCGCAGTGCACGGTGAAGAAGGCCATGGAGGTCTCGGCGAACACCGTGTTCTACGACATGGTGTTGAACTGGACGAAGCCGGCCCGGGTCGCCGAAGCCGCGAAGGAGGCGGGCGTCGTCCCCGCCCCGCAGGGCAAGGCGAAGCTCGGCACCAGCGACGCCAACATCGCGCTCGGCGGTGGTGCCACCTCGGTCACCCCCGAGGACATGGCGGCCGGGTATTCGTCGTTCGCCTCCGGCGGGGTCCGGCGCACCCAGCACTTCGTCGCCCGGCTGACGAACGCCCAGGACGAAGTGATCTTCGACGAATCCACGGACAAGGGCAAACCGGCCTTCGACGACAATGCGGACAAGAGCAAGCAGATCGCCGGGAACGTGACCGAGGCGCTCGTCCCGGTCATCGCCGAATCGAAGCTGAAGTGCCCGGACGGCCACGATTGCGCGGGCAAGACCGGTACCCAGCAGTACGACCCGAAAGACAGCGACCCGAGCTCGTACAAGGACCGCAACGCGCAGACCTGGATGGTCGGCTACACGCCCTCGGTGTCGGTCGCGGTCTGGGTCGGCGGCGACGGCAACCGGCCGCTGCACGACAAGAACGACAGGCCGATCTTCGGTAAGACGATCGCCGGTCCGACCTGGCAGGACTTCATGGACAGCTACCTGAAGGACAAGCCGTCCGAGAAGTTCGACCAGGTGCCCCCGATCGGCAAGGACGCGGCCGACATCGTCACGCCGACCCGCACCGCGCCGCCGCGGACCAGCTCCAGCGACGCCCCGCCGCCGACCTCGTCGGAGCCGCCGTCCTCGTCTGCGCCGCCGTCGAGCTCGTCGCACCACCCGCCGTCGGACACCACCACCCCGACCCGGCCGAGCGGCATCTTCGGCAACGGCACCGGCTCTGGCTCGGGCAGCACCGGAGGCAGTCCCGTGGTGAACGGCGAACCGCCAAGACGCACCGGCTGACCTGCGCGGAAGACGAAGGGGCCCTCGGCTGTACTGCCGGGGGCCCCTTTTGCCGGGTTCCGTTCACCGCCGCGTGCGGTAGGTTCGCGACGGCCGTCATCCCCCGGAAAGGGGATCGCCAGCAGAGTGAACCTTGACCCGGGCGAAGCGTCCTGGTCATCAGAGGGGTTCTGCATCCGCAGCGCGCCCGTCTTCGAGAAGAGGATCCGCACCGTGAACGACTGGCCCGACCGCGATCCCGATCCGCGGCAACCACCTCGTTCCCAGCCCGCGCCTCCGCCGTGGGCACGCGGCCCGCAGCGGCCCGCGACTCCGCCGGGCGGCTCGCCGCCGCCGGGGTACCGCCCGCCGCCGCCTGGCCGACGGCCGGTCCAACCGCCTCCTCCGCAGCGCGAGCCGCAGCTGATGACGCACCGGATGGTCGAGGACGACTACCGCGACGCCGATTTCCGCGACTACCGCGGCGACGGCTACGGCGACCCGGACGACGGCTACCCGGCGGACGCGGACCTCGACAAGAAGGGCCGCACGCCGGCGCAGCGCAAGAAGCGGCGCTGGAAAATCGTCCGGCGCTGCTCGTACGCGTTCGTCGGCGTCTTCATCGTGATCCCGGCGATCGCGTTCGTGATCACCTACTTCATGGTCGACGTGCCGTCGCCGCAGAGCGTCGCGCAGGCCCAGACCCAGGCGGTCACCTACCTGTACGCCGACGGCAGCCCGATGGGCAAGGACGTGCCCTCCGGCGGCAACCGGCAGATCCTCACCGCGCAGCAGATCCCGGACGTGGTGAAGCACGCGGTGATCGCCACCGAGGACTCGACGTTCGAGACCAACTCCGGATTCGACGTCACCGGCTTGCTGCGCGCGGTCTTCAACAACCTCACCGGCGGCACCGGCGGCGGATCGACGATCTCGCAGCAGTACATCAAGAAGGCCACCGACAACGACGCGCCCACGCTCACCCGCAAGTGGACCGAGCTGGCCAAGTCGTTCAAGATGAATCAGACGTACGAGAAAAAAGACATCATCACCGCGTACCTGAACATCATCTACTTCGGACGTGGCGCGTACGGCATCGGCGCGGCTTCGCAGGCGTTCTTCCACAAGGACGTCGGGCAGCTGAGCTACTCGGAGGCCGCGCTGCTGGCCGGGCTGATCCAGCAGCCGGGCCGTTCGGAGAACCCGAAGGTCGCCCAGAGCCGGTGGAACACCGCGCTGGACCGGATGCTGCAGAACAACTACATCACCGCCCAGCAGCGCAAAGACGCGAAGTTCCCGGACGTGATCCCGCTGGCGGAGTCCAAGAACGACGCGAACGCGCCGTACAAGTTCATCTCCGGCCAGGTCATGGCCGAGCTGGCGCAGCACGGCATCGGCGAAGACAAGTACTACTCCGGCGGCTACACCGTCCAGACCACGATCGACAAGAGCGCGCAGGAGCTGGCGACCCAGGCGGCCACCGACGCGCTGAAGGGCCAGTCAGACGATCGGCTGCTCGATTCGCTGGTGGCGGTCGACCCGAAGACCGGCGGGGTGCTCGCCTACTACGGCGGACCGGCCACCATCGACGTGGACGGGAAGAAGCAGGCCGCCCGTGACTGGGCGAACACGCCGCAGAACCCGGGTTCGTCGATGAAGGCGTTCGACCTCACCGCGTTCCTCAAGATGGGCAAGGGGATCAACGAGGTCTTCGACGGCAGCAACAACCGGACCTTCGACGGCCGGGTGGTGCGCAACGCCGGCCCAGGTTCCAGCTGCGGTCCGCAGTGCACGGTCGCCGAAGCGATGAAGGTCTCGGCGAACACCGTGTTCTACGACATGGTGCTGAACCAGACCCATCCCGGCCCAGTCGGCGAGGCGGCCAAGGAAGCGGGTATCAAGACCACGCAGGACGGCGGCAAGTCGGAGATCTCCACAGCCGACGCGAACATCGCGCTCGGCGGCGGGAACACCCGGATCACCCCGGCGGACATGGCCAGCGCGTACGCGACGTTCGCCGCGAACGGCGTCCAGCGGGACCGGCACTTCGTGCTGAAGGTGACCAACTCGCAGAACGAGGTCGCCTACGAGGCGCCGGCGCCCACCGGCAAATCGGTGTTCGCGAGCGACACGAACCTGAGCAAGCAGATCGCCGGCAACGTCACCACCGCACTCGAACCGGTGATCGACTTCTCGCACCTGAAGTGCCCGTCCGGCCACGAATGCGCCGGCAAGACCGGTACCCAGCAGCACACCCCGCGCGCGGGCGAACCGAGCTGGGCGTCGAACGCGAACGCGCAGACCTGGATGGTCGGGTACACGCCGTCGGTCTCGGTCGCGGCGTGGGTCGGCGCGGACGGCGACCAGGCGCTGCACGGCAAGGGCACCTCGCCGATCTACGGGTCGACGATCGCCGGTCCGTTGTGGCAGAAGTTCCTCGACGGCTATTTGAAGGGCAAGCCGGCCGAGAAGTTCGACCAGGTCGACCTGATCGGCATCCAGGCGCCGCCCCCGCCGCCGTCGAACACGGACGTGAACCAGCCGCCCGCCGACGGCACCGACCCGAACCCGGGCAACGGCAATGGCAACGACAACGGAAACGGGAACGGGAACGGCCACGGCGGCCCGATCAGCGGCGGCCCGAGCTGGCCGACCGGCGGCAACGGCTGGCCGAGCCACGGCAACCCGCCAGGCCACGACGGTGGGCCGATCAGCGGCGGCCCGTCGACGGGGACCGCACCACCGCAGCAGTAGCCGAACAGCCGGAAAGGGGCGGAAGACCACTCGGTCTTCCGCCCCTTTCGCTGTCTTCGGCCACGAAAAAGGCCGTGGCCGCGACGCTGGGGGATTCCGCCGCGGACACGGCCCTTTTCGCCGAAGGCGGGCTCAGCCGCCGAGTTCGATCACGCGTCCTTCCGCGCCCGCGCGGTGCGCGGCCTCGATGACTTCCAGCGTCGCGACCGCGCTCGCCGGGTCCACCGGGAACTCCGCATCGCCGCGCAAGGCGTCCCGGACCTGGGTGTAAAACGCTTCGTAGCATCCGGTTTCGGTCGGCACCAGCTCGGTGCGGTCGGTGCCGTCGTCGACGCCGAGCCGGCCGGCGTTCGCTTCCGGCTCCACGCCCCAGCCGGCGTCGCCGGGCCGGAGACCGTCCTTGATCTGCGGTTCCTGCACGTCGAGGCCGTACTTGGTGAACGCTGCGGCACTGCCGAGCACGCGGAAGCGCGGGTTGCGAGTGCCGGCGAGCGCCGACGACCACAGGTGCGACCGGACCCCGTTCACGTGGTGCAGCGCGACGAACACGTCGTCGTCCACCTGTACCCCGGGGCGACGACGGTCCACCTCCGCGTAGACCGAGGCGACCGGGCCGAACAGCTGCAACGCCTGGTCGACGATGTGCGCGCCGAGGTCGTAGAGCAGACCGCCGGCCTCGGCCGGGTCGCCGAACTCGCGCCAGTTGTCCTTGACCTTCGGCACCCAGCGGTCGTAGCGGGATTCGAAGCGGAACACGTCGCCGAGCCGGCCGGATTCGAGAACCTTCACGACCGTGCGGAAATCCGAGTCCCAGCGCCGGTTCTGGAAGACGGTGAGGCCGACCCCGTTGGCCTTCGCCGCGTCGAGCACCTGCTGCGCTTCGGCCGCGGTCGGTGCGAACGGCTTGTCGACGACGACCGGCAGACCGGCCTCGATCGCCCGGAGTGCGAGCGGCGCGTGGGTGCGGTTCGGCGTGCTCACCACGACCAGGTCGAGTTCGCCCGCGCGGTCGAACAGTGCGTCTGCGTCCGGGAGCACCTCAGCGTCCGGATAGTCGGCGTGCGCCTGCGCCGCCCGCTCCGGATTCGCGGTGACCAGCACCGCCGGAACGAGCCCCGGCGTCGCGGCGACCAGCGGCGCGTGGAAGATGCGGCCGCCGATCCCGTAGCCCAGGATTCCGACCCGCGCTTCATCAGCCATGCGCGCTATTAAACAACACTGTTGCGTAATTGGCCACCCGTTCGGCATGATCAGCCGATGGCGGAAACCGGCGTAAACCTGCGCGGGCTGCGCCGGCACAACCGGGCGCTGCTGCTCGGGCACATCCTGCGGGCCGGCGGGCTGAGCCGGGTCGAGCTCGCGCAACGGTCCGAGCTCACCCAGCAAGCCGTGTCGAAAATTGTCTCTGACCTGCTGCCCGAGGGCCTGCTGGACGTGCAGCGCCAGGCCGCGGTGGGCGTCGGCAAACCACGCACAATGCTGCGGCTGCGCCCGGAAGCCCGCTGTGCGCTCGGCGCCCAGCTCGACCGCGACGGCTACCTCGTCCTGCGCACCGGCCTGACCGGCGAGGTCGAGGCCATCACGGAAGGCGCACTGCCCACCGGGTTCACTCCCGAAGCCGCCGTGACCGCCCTCGCCGACGGCGTCCGCACACTGCTCGCCGACGTCGATCCGGCCCGGGTGCTCGGCCTCGGCGTCGGCGCGGTCGGCCCGCTCGACCACCGCGCCGGCCGGGTCCGCGACGCCACGAACATGCCCGGCTGGCACGACGTCCCGTTGCGCGACCTGCTCGCCGAACGCACCGGGCTGCCGGTGACGCTGGACAAGAACACCAACTCCGCCGCCTTCGCGCACGCCTGGCCGGAGGAGACCTCGACCGCCACCGCAGTGGTGCTGGTCGGCACCGGAATCGGGGTCGGCCTGCTCATCGACGGACGCGTCTACCGAGGTCCGCGCACCAACGCCGGCGAGTTCGGGCACACCACGATCGCCTACGCCGGCCCGCGCTGCGCGTGCGGACGACGCGGCTGCGTCGAGGTGATGCATCGCGCCGCCGGCACCCCGGCCGACGCCGCCCGGCTGCTCGGCATCGGCCTCGCCGACCTGGTCCAGGTGCTCGACCTGGAACGGATCGTCCTGTTCGGCCGCGCCGTCCGCGCCGCGCCGGAGATCTACCGCGAAACGGTGGCGGCCCAGCTGCGCGAGCTGCTGCCGGTGCCGTATTGGCAGCGAATTGACGTGGAACTGAGCGATCTGGACGAGGAAGCGGTCGCCCTCGGCGCGGCGTT
Organism: Amycolatopsis benzoatilytica AK 16/65; assembly: GCF_000383915.1. Taxonomy (NCBI): domain Bacteria; kingdom Bacillati; phylum Actinomycetota; class Actinomycetes; order Pseudonocardiales; family Pseudonocardiaceae; genus Amycolatopsis; species Amycolatopsis benzoatilytica. The sequence continues at coordinate 7,189,880 of NZ_KB912942.1, read as the reverse complement.
CGAGGTGCTTGCCGGGTTTTACGAGGACCCGAAATGACCGGCACCCCACCCGCGGACCGCTAGCATCTCGCGACGTGTCCCGCGCTTCCGACCACGCAACCGCCGACGAACCGGATTCGGCGCCTCGCACGCTGACCCCGGCCGAGCGGATCGCCCCCAGCCGCCAGGACCCGTTGGTGGCCGCGGCGACGAGACCCATCGGCGGGCCGATCGGAGCGCACGCGGCTGTCGGCAGACAGTGGTTCTGGTCGCCGCAGCGGGTCGGGCTGGCGATGGCGATGCTCGCACTGGTCGTGTGCTGGTTCGGCAAGGCGTCGTGCATCCAGCAATACAGCGATTCCAGCGGCGCGCTCCAGCTCGACTGGCGATCCGGTCGCCCGTTCGTCGCCATGTGCTACTCCGACATCGTGCCGCTCTACAGCTCGGAGAAGCTCAACGATTCGCACACCTTCCCCTATGTCACGTCGTGGCGGGAGGACACGCAGACCGCCGAGAACCAGACCCGGTACATGGAGTACCCGGTGGTCAGCGGCTTGTTCCAGTGGATCAACGCGAAACTCGCGGCGGGCTGGACCTCGATCGCGAACGCCGGCTGGCTCCCCGGCGCGCTGCCGGTGGCGATCTACTTCAACATTTCCGCGTTCTGGCTCGCGCTCGCCTGGCTGGTCACCGTGTGGGCCACCGGGCGGACGACGAAACGCCGGCCGTGGGACGCGGTGCTGGTCGCGATCTCCCCGCTGGTGCTGGTCCACACCTTTACGAACTTCGACGCGCTCGCCACCGCGGCCACCGCGGCCGGGATCCTCGCCTGGTCGCGAAAACGCCCAGAGGTCGCCGGGGTGCTGTTCGGGCTCGGCATCGCGACCAAGCTCTATCCGCTGCTCCTGCTGGGCGTGCTGTTCCTGCTCTGCCTGCGCGCCGGAAAACTGCGCGAATGGAGCCGGACCGCCGGATTCGCGGTGCTGGCCTGGCTGGTGGTGAACGTTCCCTTCCTCGTCGTCGCGCCGCGCGGCTGGGCGGAGTTCTTCCGGCTCAACACCCTGCGCCCGATGGATCCGGATTCGCTCTACAACGCGATTTCCTACGCCACCGGCTGGGCCGGCTTCGACGGCGTACTCCAAAAAGGACAGCCGCCGACCGTGCTGAACATCGTGGTCGCGGTGCTGTTCCTGGCCTGCTGCGCGGGGATCGCCTACGTCGCGCTCAGCGCGCCGCGGCGGCCGCGCTTCGGCCAGCTCGCGTTCCTGATCGTCGCGGCGTTCCTGCTCACCAACAAGGTGTGGAGCCCGCAGTACTCGCTGTGGCTGGTGCCGCTGGCCGTGCTCGCGATCCCGCGCTGGCGGCTGCTGCTGACCTGGATGGTCCTCGACGCGGCGGTCTGGGTGCCGCGGATGTTCTACTACCTCGGCGTCGACCACAAAGGACTGCCGGAGGGCTGGTTCCTCGGCACCGTGGTGGTCCGCGACCTGGCCGTCGCCGGGCTGTGCGTGCTGGTGATCCGCGAGATCTACCGTCCGCGCACCGATCTGGTCCGGCTCTCCGGCGACGACGATCCGGCCGGTGGAGTGCTCGAACGCGCCCGGGACCGCTTGACCTTCCGCTCCCGCCCGGCCGCGCCAGCGCACCAGCCCGCCCCCTGATCCTGTGGTCCGGGCAGGGCCCCTGGTCGGAATCGGAGTCCGGCCAGGAGCCCTGCCCGACTGTCAGGCGAGCTGTTTGCGCAGGTAGGCGATGTCTGCGGCCTGACCGTCGCCCGGCGTCTCGACCACTACCGGCGCGCCGGCTTGCCGCACGACCTCGGCCAGCAACTCCGGCTCGATCGTGCCGTCGCCGTCGACCACTGACGCGTGCCGGTCACGGTTGGAGCCGAACTCGTCGCGGGAGTTGTTGCAGTGCACCAGGTCGATCCGGCCGGTGATGGCCTTGACCTTCTCCACCGCGGTCGCGAGGTCCCAACCAGCCGCGTAGGCGTGGCAGGTGTCGAGGCAGAATCCCGCGCCGAACTCGCCGACCTTGTCCCACAACCGGGCGATCACGTCGAGCTCGCGGGTCATCGCGTTGTCCCCGCCCGCGGTGTTCTCGATCAGGATCGGCACCGCGAAGCCGCCCTTCTCCGCTTCGCGCTCGAAAAGCTTGCGCCAGTTGAGCAGCCCTTCCTCGACGTCGTCCCCGGCACCGACGTGCCCGCCGTGCACGATCAGGCCGTGGGCTCCGATCGCGGCGGCGCCGTCGGCGTGCTGGGTGACGTTCTTGCGGGACGGGATCCGGATCCGGTTGTTCTTGGACGCGACGTTGATCAGGTACGGCGCGTGGATGAACACCTCGACCGGCGCGGCCTTGATCGCCTCGCCGTGCGGATGCGGTTTCGGTGCCTTCCACCCCTGCGGGTCGGAGAGAAAGAACTGGACGACGTCGGCTTCTCGCTCGGCGACGGCGGCCAGCGGATCGTCGTCGCGGACATGGGCGCCAATCTGCATGACCCGACGCTACTCCCGAGTGAATCGGCCCCTTCCGCCCGAGTTCGTGACGCTCGTGGAGTACCGTGAGCGCGTTCCGTGATTCCAGTCGGGGGAGGACGCATGCGGAAACACGTCGGACGGTTGACCGCGCTCGGAGCCGCACTCGCGGCTCCTTTGCTGTCCACGGCTCTGGCGTTCCCGGGCACGGCATCGGCCGACCCGAACCCCGCGCCGAATCCGACGTTGAACGGCGACTGCCAGTCCACGCTGCAGAACGGCCAGAGCGGCAAGCCCCTCACTCTCGACGCGGGCGCTCCGCTGAACGCGCCGAACCGGCTCACCGTCGGCCTCGACTCGCAATCGCAGCAGGCGGACGGCAATGGCCCGCTGTTCGCGCTGCCGGTCGGCGACGTCGTCCGGGGGCTGGGCGTCGGCGAGACCCCGGCGGTCGGCAGCCTCGCCGCGAACACGCTCTGCCCGACAGCGCAGAACGCCGCGAACGGCGTCGGCAATACCGTGCAGCAAGTGGTCGGCGGAGTGCAGAAGGTCGTCCCGCTGCCGCCCGGTCCCGGACCGCGGCCCGGCCCGCCGTCTCCGGGCCCCAAGCCGCCCACCCCGCCTGGCCCCGGCCAGCCCGGCGGCGGCAGCACCCTCGAACCGGTGACCTCGGGCAACGGGCTGGACGGCCTCGGCTCCTTGGTATCCGGCATCTTCACCGGCGCCGCGATGCTGCCGGCCAGCTTCGTGCAGGCCCCGATCGTCACCCAGGTGGTGCCCGGCAAGCTGCCGCAGGACCAGGTGCCGACGGTCGACGCGAAGAAGGCGGGCACCGCCGAGGCGCTGCCCGCCGCCGTTGCGCCGGCCAGGCTCCCGCTGCTGCTCGCCGTACTGGCGCTCGCCATCGTGGCCGCCGCGCTCGTCCGCGCCTGGCTGCGCCGCGCACCCGCCTGACGCTCTCACCCTGAGTGACGCTCGCTTCCACCCGAATGCTCGACCTCGGGAAGGAAGCGGGCGTTACTCGTCTTCGCTAACGTCGTTGTCCTCAGCAGACAGGTTCAGCGGACGCGGCGAAGGGGTCGACGGCCATGCAGCAGCATCGGGCGCGGAGGGTCACCGCAGTGGGCGCCGCCGCTTTCGTCCTGGCCGGTTCGGCCGCGCTCGCCGCCCCCGGCACCGCCGCCGCGGCCACCAAGACCACGACCTGCGGTTCGACTATCAGCGCGAGCCCCGGCGACCAGGTCACCGCGACCACTCCGCTGCTCGGGATCCCGCTGAACCTCGGCACCGTCGGGCAGTCTTCGGGCGTCCTGACCGGCACCATCAACGCGGTACTGGGCACGGTCTGCACGGTCACGGTGAACGTCGTCAACACTGTCGTTTCTCCGGTGCCGGTGATCGGCGCGCCCGCCGCGAGCGCGGTCAACGGCGCGGTCGCGGGCGGCACGAACGCGGTCCAGCAGGGGGTCGGCGCGGCCGGTCAGGCGTTCAGCGGCGGCCAGCCCGGCCAGCAAAACCCCGGCCCGAACCCGCAGCAGCCGCCCTCGAACGGCAGCGGCGGCCAGCAGCAGGGCGGCTCGAACGCGCCCGGCCAGCAGATGCCGGGCTCCACCAGCCCGGTGCTGGGCGACTACGGCGGCGCCAGCGGCGGGGGAGCGCCGTTCGCGGACTTCGTGCCGAACCTCGGCAACCTGTCGTACGGCTACAGCACCGGTTACGCGCCGATGCGCGACTACAACGGCATCCCGATGGCGATGGCCGGGCTGTTCAGCCCGTCGCCCGCGCTGCGGTACGGAAGCCAGATCCCGGGTTACGCGCCGCAGTACGGCGTCGCCAACCCGGACAACCAGGGCGGCGACCGGACGGTGCAGAACGCCGGTCAGGCCGAAGCGTTGCCGGGCATCGGCGGAAACAACCCGAACGGGTTGGACTGGCCCGTACTGGTGGCAGTTTTGGCACTCTCCGGAGTCAGTGCCGGGCTGGTTCGCACCTGGGTGCTCCGCCGAATGGCCGCTGTGGGTTAGTCCAACTCACCAGTATCTTTCTCGGCGTCCCCTCGTTGTTCTTGATGCGACGACCCATGCCCGTGGACCCCGGAGGAAAGTGCTCGTGCGGAAAATCCCCACCTGGAAGCGAACCCGTCGAGCACTCACCGTCACCGCTTTCGCTGCTCTCCTGACCGGCGGCACGTTCCTGGGCGCGAGCCCAGCATCGGCCGCGACCACGCTCGCGAACGGCTGCCAGGGTTCGGTCACCGGCGGCATGGGCGACACGGTCGCCGTGCCCGGCGCCTCGGTCAAGGAAATTGTCCGGCAGGCGGCCAAGCAGCAAGTGGACTTCTGGCGGCTGCTCACCGTGTGGCCGGACTCGCTGGCCAACTCGATCGCGAACGCGGGCAACCTCCAGGTCGGCCAGATCCCGAACGCCGCGGGCGGCGTCGTCACCGGCGACGCGGTCGGCACCGCGGTCGCCAACGCGCTGAAGGACGCGCCGGGCACCGGCCTGTTTCCAGACACCAAGGCCAAAGTCCTGGCCGGGATCCACGACGGCGTCGCGGCGGCGTGTGGGCTGACCACCGTCGCGAACAACTACCAAGCGCCGACGTCGGCTGCCCAGTCGAATGGCGGCACCGCCGCCAACGGCTCCTCGGCCGGCCAGCCGTCCGGCCAGGCCAACGGCAACCCGCTCGGCAACTACCGGCCAGGCTCCACCGGCATCGCACCGCCGCGCGACTACAGCGGCATCCCTGCCGCGACCCCCGGCACCGCGATCGCCCCTGGCGCGCGTTACGGCACGCTGCCCGGCTCCGGCGCGCTGCCGCAGCAGCAGTCGGCAGGCCAGGACCCGCAGGGCCAGCAGGGTCCGGACATCCGCAACGCGGGCAACGCCGAGTCGCTGGCGAGCCAAGGCGGCCACTCGGACGTCCAGCTGCCCATGCTGCTCGCGGTGATCGTGCTGGCGGGCGTCACCGCCGGGCTGGTCCGTACCTGGGTGCTGCGCCGCGTCTCCTGACCCGCCGCCGGACCCCACCGCACCGGACTGTCGGACCCGCCGGGTACTCTTACCTGGACAAACCCTCCTGTCACGGAACACGCCGTGGCCGCGAGCCCATAGGAGGTGAGTGGTTATGTCACGCCATTACGAGGTAATGGTCATCCTGGACCCCACGCTCGACGAGCGTACGGTCGCCCCCACGCTGGACAACTTCCTCAACGTGATCCGCACTTCGGGCGGAAGCGTCGAGAAGGTCGATGTCTGGGGCCGTCGTCGCCTGTCGTACGAGATCAAGAAGCACGCCGAGGGCATCTACGCGCTGCTCGACCTGAACTCGACGTCGGACGCGGTGAAGGAACTGGACCGGCAGCTGTCGCTGCAGGAAACCGTCCTGCGCACCAAGGTCATGCGTCGCGAGGTCAAGGCCGCGGCCAAGCCCGCGCCCGCCAAGGCCTGATCCGAGCCCGATCCGAAGGGACGCCATCCGTGGCTGGAGACACCGTCATCACCGTGGTCGGGAACCTGACGTCCGACCCGGAGCTGCGCTTCACCCCGTCGGGTGCGGCGGTCGCGAACTTCACTGTCGCGTCCACTCCGCGCACGCTCGACCGTCAGAGCGGCGAGTGGAAGGACGGCGAGGCCCTGTTCCTGCGCTGCAACATCTGGCGGCAGGCGGCGGAAAACGTCGCCGAGTCGCTCACGCGGGGCGCCCGCGTGGTGGTGCAGGGCCGGCTGAAGCAGCGGTCGTTCGAGACCAAGGAAGGCGAGAAGCGGACCGTCGTCGAACTCGAGGTCGACGAGATCGGTCCCTCGCTGCGTTACGCGACGGCGAAGGTCAACAAGGTCAGCCGCGGTGGCGGCGGCGGTGACTTCGGCGGCGGAGGCGGCGGCTTCAACGGCGGTGGTGGCGGCGGCGGTGGCAACCGCGGCGGCGGCGCACCGGCCGACGACCCGTGGGGCTCGGCCCCGCCCGCGGGCGGTGGCGGCGGAGGCTTCTCCGACGAACCCCCGTTCTGATCTCATCTTTTTCTAGAATTCCAGGAGTACAACTGTGGCCAAGCCACCCATTCGCAAGCCCAAGAAGAAGGTCTGCGTTTTCTGCAAGGCCGAGAAGAAGGGCCGCCCGGAGACCATCGACTACAAGGACACCAACCTGCTGCGGAAGTACATCTCCGACCGCGGCAAGATCCGTGCCCGTCGCGTCACCGGCAACTGCAGCCAGCACCAGCGTGACATCGCTATCGCGGTGAAGAACTCGCGCGAAATGGCGCTGCTGCCCTACACGTCCACCGCGCGCTGAGGGGAGTCATAGTCATGGCGAAGATCATTCTCACCACCGACGTGGCGAACCTGGGCGGCCCCGGCGACATCGTCGAGGTCAAGGACGGCTACGCGCGCAACTACCTGCTGCCGCGGGGCTACGCCATCGTCGCCAGCAAGGGCGCCGAGAAGAACGTGCGCACCATTCAGCGCGCGCAGGAGTCGCGTCGCATCCGCGACCTCGACCACGCCAAGGAAATCAAGGCGACCCTCGAGGGCCTCGGCGCGATCCAGCTCAGCGGGAAGGCCGCGGCCGGCTCGAAGAAGCTGTTCGGCTCCATCACCGCCGCCGAGATCGTCGAGGCGATCAAGGCCCAGGGCGGCCCGCTGCTCGACAAGCGCGTCCTGGACCTGCGCGACCACATCAAGACGGTCGGCAAGCACTCGGTCAGCGCCCGCCTGCACCCGAACGTGAAGGTGGACGTCCGGCTCGAGGTCAAGGCCACGGCCGCTAACTGACGCTCGCGTCGTCTTTACGAGCCGCCCCCAGGATTTCGATCCTGGGGGCGGATTCGTTTTTTGGGGACCTGCTTCTCGGTTCCGCCACACCCGGAAGTGCCGGTTTGGTCTCTGCTCGGATTCCACCGTTTCGCGTGCTCGCGTGATGACAATGCGTTAGATTGGCCCAGCCGATCAGACTGGAGTTCGAGCAGCGCATGTCACGCCACCCCATTCGGGCCGCCGGGGCCCTCGCCACGTCTCTTGTGCTGCTCACTGCCTGCGGTGGCAAATCGGGCACCGCCGAACCGCCCGCAACGACGGGCTCAACCGTCGACCCCAGCCTGAAGGTGGCCACTCCACTGCGCACGCAAGCGCTGGTCGGCGACCCCTGCACCGCGATCGGCGACAGCGACTCCACCGCGATCGGTCTTGCCATGCCGGGGAAGCGTATGCAGCAGAGCAGCCTCAGCGGCTGCCAATGGCTTTCGTCGCAATTCGTTCAGAACTCTGTCGGGATTATCCCGGTGACCCTGAACAAGCACGGCCTCAGCGACATTTACGCACAGAAGGACCAGCAAGCCTACTTCGAGCCGTTCAGCCTTGACGGTTACCCAGCCGCATACGCGAGCAAGAGCGATGACCGCGGACACGGCACCTGCAACCTTTACGTCGGAGTCACTGACCGGCTGGCAGTAGGCGTCTCCGCCATCATCGGCACAGGCAAGTACCGGAACACGCCGTGCGATGCCGCCAAGCTGGTCGCATCAGCCATGGTCAACCACCTCAAGACCGGGTCATAGGCGTTTCCGTACTGTACCGATTCAGCAGCCGGGGCACCGTCAGCGATGAATACCCAACCGACATCGAGAGCTGTCCGCACATCTCCGGCATCGCGCCCCAGTCGCCCCTTCTCGCCCGGCCGAACCGCCCATATCCGCAGGAGCACGGCACTTTTGGGAGCCCGTCGGCAGCTCGCCGAACATCGCGCGGGAACCAACGGCAGTGCGTTAACATCCAAGGTGCTGATCTCGCAGCATGAGCGCGAGAAGTCGGGACCTAGGGGGTCATGCGCGATGTCGTCCAATCAGACTGCGTCCGGTCCGTCGTCACAGCCAGCAGCGTCGGGTCCGGACATTCCTCCGGTCGCACCGATCATGGTGGACGGCTACGGCAAGGCCGGCGGCTACAAGTTCGACGCGGACCAGGTCGACTCCGTCATCAAGCAGTGGGAAGACCTGGTGACCGACCTGCTGGCGGACAAGCAGATGGCGGAGCAGGTCGCCAATGTGCGGCCGCCGAGCGACGAAGTCGCCAGCAACCGGTTCGTCCACGACGGCGCGGGCCCATCAGGACGGTCCTTGCTGGAAGAGAATAAAAAAATGGTCGACTACGCCACCAACTATCTGACCGCGCTTCGAGCGGCAAAGAACAAAATCTCCGTCGAAGAGCAGAAGCACCAGCAAACCCTCAAACAGACTGGATTTTGAGCCTCACATGACTCGACGCACCGTTCAGATCGCCGTTGGTGCCTTCGCCGCGGTTGGCCTGCTCAGCGCCTGCAGCGGCGGCGGCAACTCCGGTGCCGCCCAGCCGTCCGTTCCGGCAAGTTCGCCCGCGAACGCGAGCACCGCGACCGGTAGCGGGAACACCGACCCGAGTCTGAAGGTATCCGCCCCTCTTTCGACTCAGGCGCTGGTCGGCAATCCCTGCACTGCGCTCGGCGACGGCGACGCCTCCACGCTTGGTCTTGCCACACCCGGGAAACCTATGAACAGCGGCGGTCTCACCGGCTGTCAGTGGGTTTCGACGCAATTCGCAGAAAACACCGTCGGGATTATCCCGGTGACGCTGAACAAGAACGGCCTCAGCGATATCTATGCGTTGAAGGCCAGGCAAGCCTACTTCGAGCCGTTGACCGTCGAGGGCTACCCGGCCGTATTTGCGAATCAGCTCGATGATCGCAAGGACGGCAGCTGCAATCTCTACGTCGGAGTGACCGACCAGCTGGCTGTGGCCACCGATGTCGGCATCGGCACCGGCAGGAACCGCGCCACGCCGTGCGATGCCGCGAAGCAGATCGCGACCGCAATGGTCAAGCACCTCAAGACAGCGTCTTAACTCACCGCGAAAGCAGCATTCAGGCCGGAAGGAAGCATCTCATCATGGGGAATGATGATCACACCGCTGGCAATACTCTGAAGTACGCCGCGGGCGGCGCCGCCGTCGGCGCAGTGGTCGGCGGGCCGGTCGGTGCGGCAGTCGGCGGACTGGTCGGAGCTGGTCTGAGCCTCTTCAGCGGCGGCCCGGAGGCGCAGCACCTTCAGGCCAACGTCGGCGGAGAGTCGATTACCGCCTACGACATCTACGACAAGATCAGCAACGGGCGCACCGATTCGATGCACACCGGCATGACGACAGCCGGCCAACTTCAGGATCGGCACGACGCTCGGGCCAGCCAGATCGACGCGCTCAACAAGACCATGTCCCAGGCATGGCAGGGCAGCAGCGCGGAGTCGGCCACCGGCGGTGCCAACGCCTTGAAGATCTGGCACGAGGACTCTGCCAAGAACCTGGTCAAGAGCAAGGACTATCTGGGCAACCAGATCGACGTCTTCCACGACACGCAGGGCAAGGTCCAGAAGATCGACAAAGACGCTCCCTCGATGAGCGGCTGGGACCACGTCAACCCGTTCAGCGACAAAGACGACGAGATCGACCAGTACAACAAGAACAGCCAGGTCAACGTCCAGGCGTACCAGGCGTACTACGGGGCCAGTGGCCAGAACGCCAGCGGCATGCCGCAGTACAACGTCTGGCAGGGCAACCAGATCTCCGACCCGAACGGCCCCAACGGTCCCGGTGGCACTGGCCCGTTCGGCCCGGGCGGTACTGGCGGCTTCACCGGTGGGCCGGGAGGCACCGGCGGCACCTTCAAGCCGCCGAAGTACACGCCGCCGCCGACCACCCCGCCCGGCGGATTCACGCCGCCGCCGACGAACCCCCGCCCGCCCGGTGGGTTCACGCCACCTCCGACGCACCCCGGTCCGCCCGGCGGGTTCACGCCTCCTGGCGACGGCACGACGACGTCCGGCTGGACCCCGCCGACCACTGACCCTTCGAAGTTCAGCCCGAGCAGCTTCGGTCCGGCTGGCGGCGGTGGCGGCGGCTTCGGCCCGGCCGGTGGCGGCGGCGCGGGTGCTGGCGGCGGCGCATTCGGCATGGGCGGCTTCGGCCCGGGCGGCAGTGGTTCCGGCGCGATGGCCGGCGAAGCCGGCGCCGGAGCAGGCGGCATGCGCGGCGCGGGTGCCGGGGCCGGCGCGGGTGCGGCGGGCAAGCCCGGCTCGGCCGGTATGGGCGGCATGGGCGCCGGTGCCAAGGGCGGCAAGGGCGAGGAAGACGGCGAGCACCAGACCAAATACCTGCTGGAAGAGGACGGCGACGGCATCTTCGGCTCCGACGAGATGACCGTTCCCCCGGTCATCGGTGAATGAGGCTCGCACCAGTGGCAATTCTCGACGGCACGGTGACCCTCTCCGCCTACACCCTGTGCAACCTCATCCGGCGCAGGGGCGGCGAACCGCACAAGGTCATCGGCGAAACTGCGGCGTTCTACGACCCGGACGCCGAACGCAAGCTCGACCAGGAGGTCAACGCCACGTTGACCAAGGCCGGGCTGATGGGGCCGCGGGGAATGGACCGCGACCTGCTCGCGCTGATCGACTCCATCTCGCACCCGCACCTCGAGTTCTACGGCTGGTTCGACGGCCAGTTCGAGGACGGCAGCCCGTCGAAGTTCGGCGCGCTGGTGGGCAGTGGCAACGGGGGCGGGTTCGGGCTGGTCCGGGTCGGCGGTTCGCCGACCCTGGCGGTCACCCGGCAGCGGCCTGAGCTGCTGCTCGACACGTTCCTCGACATCGTTCCGCGTGCCAAGGCACCGGTCGGCGAGCAGCTGATCGTCAGCCGCACCGAGTACGAGACCGGCCGTTCCGTGGACTCCGACGAAGCCCCACGGGGCGGAATCATGCAGAGCGCGCCGAGCCGCACCCAGCAGCTCTCCCCGCTCAAGGAGATCCAGCGGATCATGAAGGAACCACGGACCGGCGCGGGTGCGCTCTACGTGGCGGCTCGCACGCGCAGCGGGCAGCGCCGCCGGATTCCCAAGCCGATCAACTTCATCGACATCGCCGAAGGCCGGTGGCTGATGGAGGAGCGGCCAGGACGGGAGTCGCTGGTCGTGTACTCCCCGGGATCGCGGCAAGCGATCCAGGAACGGCTTCGCGTCGCGCAGAGTGCACTGGGCTGAGCAAGGCTGAGCGTTACTCCGGGTGGGGTTCCCGGCACGGCACCGAGAGGTGACTGGCCGGTGAACCCCACCCGGTTTCGCGTTTGCACCGGGTTAACCTGCACTTTTCCGGATTGGTCACTGTACGCAGCGTTCGACTGGGCCAACGGCGGGACCATTTTCCCGTTCAGCCCATCGAGTCAGTGATCTACCGTGCGTAGCAACCATCCACAGGCGACCGCACTCACCCCGGCGCGACACGCCGAAGAGCGAGCCTGACGCGACACGCCGGACGAGTTTTGGCCAAGTTCTCCACAGTCTGTACACAGGGTTTGACCAGCGGATTTATCCAGACCGGTCGAGACTGTCCCCACTTTGTCCACAGGTTGGCGGGCACCTGTGATTCATTGCCGCCAGTCATCCACAGGTTGTCCACAAGACGGTCAACACCCGCGTTTGCGCTCGTCCTTCTGGGCGATCTAGCGTGCCCTCGCGCCCAGTACTCACCGTGGTCTCGGCGTGGCAGCCACGGTATGAGGGAACCGCCGGTCCATCATCGAGAAGGACCGGAGAAGACGACTGGGAAAGCCGGGCCGACTCCGGCATAATCGAACAGGTGTTCGCACGCCCCGGGGGAGACGGACGCGGTTCGGCCCGGGGAAGGCGCACGCGAGAACAGGGCCGGCCGCAGCGGCGGCCAGGCGAGGGAGGTGTCCGGGACAGTGGCGGTGACCGACGACCGCGGTTCGATGTACGCGGAGTCCGATCCGGGTCCCAGCGACCCCGGACCCGGCGGGTTCGACCGCCAGCCGCCGCAGGACCTCGCGGCCGAGCAATCGGTACTGGGCGGCATGCTGCTGTCGAAGGACGCGATCGCCGACGTCATCGAGGCGCTCGGTCCGGGCGACTTCTACCGGCCCGCGCACCAGGCGGTCTACGACTGCATTCTCGACCTCTACGGCCGCGGCGAACCGGCTGACCCGATCACCGTCTCGGCCGAACTGGAACGTCGCGGCGAACTGGGCCGCGTCGGCGGCGCGCCGTACCTGCACACCCTCATCGCTACCGTGCCGACCGCGGCGAACGCGGGCTACTACGCGGAGATCGTGTCCGAGAAGGCGGTGCTGCGCCGCCTCGTAGAGGCCGGCACGCGCATCGTGCAGTACGGCTACGGCGCGGCCGCGGCCGACGGCGCGAACATCGACGAGGTCGTGGACCGCGCGCAGGCGGCGATCTACGACGTTACCGAGCGGCGCACCAGCGAGGACTACGTCGCGCTGGAAGACCTCCTCCAGCCGACCATGGACGAGATCGACGCGATCGCTTCGCGCGGCGGCCAGTCCCAGGGCATCCCGACCGGCTTCGCCGACTTCGACGAGCTGACGAACGGCCTGCACCCCGGCCAGATGATCATCGTCGCGGCCCGCCCCGGTGTCGGCAAGTCGACATTGGGACTGGACTTCGTCCGCTCGGCGTCCATCAAGCACGGCCTGACCAGCGTCATCTTCTCGCTGGAAATGAGCCGCACCGAGATCGTGATGCGCATGCTCTCGGCCGAGGCGAAAATCCGCCTCGCCGACATGCGCGGCGGCAAGATGTCCGACGACGACTGGACCCGGCTGGCCCGGCGGATGAGCGAGGTGTCCGAAGCGCCGCTGTTCGTCGACGACTCGCCGAACATGACGATGATGGAGATCCGGGCCAAAGCGCGGCGGCTGAAGCAGCGGCACGACCTCAAGCTCGTGGTGGTCGACTACCTGCAGCTGATGACATCCGGCAAGCGCGTCGAATCGCGGCAGCAGGAAGTTTCCGAGTTCTCCCGTCAGCTCAAGCTGCTGGCGAAGGAGATCGAGGTGCCGGTGATCGCGATCTCCCAGCTGAACCGTGGTCCGGAACAGCGCACCGACAAGAAACCGATGCTGTCCGACCTGCGTGAATCCGGCTCCCTGGAGCAGGACGCGGACATCGTCATCCTGATCAACCGCCCGGACGCCTGGGAACGCGACGACCCGCGCGCCGGCGAGGCGGACCTGATCCTGGCGAAGCACCGCGCCGGTCCGACGAGCACGATCGTCGTGGCCCACCAGCTGCACTACAGCCGGTTCGCGGACCTCGCGCACGACTGATCCGCGTCCGCAGGGCCGCACATGTCAGTTCTTTTCGAGGATTGCGGGTAGCCGTCACGGCTTGGTCAGCGGGATGACGCGGCGGAACTTGCCGCCAGGTTCCTGCTGAGGCGGTTCGTCGGCGCGTTCGAGCGTGACGTCGGCGGCTTTGTGCTCGGCGAGCAGGTGGTTGACCTCACCGCGCACGGTATGCCACACCTGGTCGGCGTCGGCTCCGTCTAGGAGCCGCAGCCGCAGGCGCAGGGTGCTAGGCGCGGTCTGGACAAGCTGGAACTGCCCGATGCCGGCCAGGCGGTCCAGCGACGTGCCGAAGACCATGGGGGACATGGTGACGGGCCCGCCGTGGGCGGCGGGAAACGTGAGCAGGTCGGCGGTGCGGCCCTGCACCTGGACGGCGGGGAGCACGCTGCCGCACCTGCACGGGTCGGGACGCAGCAGGACGCTGTCGCCCAGGTCGTAGCGCAGGATCGGCTGTACCCGGTTGGCGAGGTTGCTGAGCAGGACCGTGTGCGACAACTCGCCTGGCGGAGTCGGCTGGTGGTCGGCGTCGACGGGCTCCAAGACGGCCCAGTCGCTGTTGACGTGGTACCAGCCGTGTGCGCAGCCGATGGCGAGGAAGCCGCACTCGGTGGCGGCGTACGCGGCGCGGACCTTGGCGCCGAACGCGGCACCGAGTCGCCCTTTGAGGTCCTCGGTCAACGTCTCGCCGCCCGGGACGACCATTGCGGGACGGATGCGCAGGCGGCCCGCCTCCTGCTCCGCGGCCAGTGCGGTGAGCATGCCGAGGAAACCGCTGAGGACGGCGGGGTTGAACTGGTTGAGCTCGTCGACCAGCTCCGGCAGCGGCTGGCGGACGGAGAAGACCCGCATCATCCGGCCAAGCCACGGGTGGTCCAGCTGGAACAGAGCTGTTGCCGCCACGGTGTAGAAGTGACCGCCGGGAGCGGTGACGATGGCCGTCCGGCCGCCGCGGGCGAGCATGCGGATGGCGTCGCCGGCGCCCAGCAGACTGGCGGCGCGCGACCCGAGCGCGGTCTCCATGCCCAAGGCGCGCTCGTCCAGCAGGAAGAGGCCGCGCACTCCGCTGGTGCCGGAGGTAGTGGCCGCCAGGTACCTGTCCAGGAAACGGTGGCCCACGAGACCGGGATCCGCCACGAAGGCCTCCACCTTCTCGCGGGTCACCTCGCGGTCGGTGGCCCAGTCGTCGAACCGGGCCATCAGCTTCCCCTTGTCGGTGACCGGGAGCAGTGCCGGGTCGTCGACCTTTTCCGGCAGCCCCCGGTACAGCTCGCGGTAGTACGGCGAGTTCGCGCGTGCGTAGGCCACCAGGTCGGCGAGGCGGGCGCGTTGCCTCCGGGCGACCCCCTCGGGCCCTTCCCGCACTGCCTGCCGCGCGTCGCGGGCGAGCTGTCGGCGACTTTCCGTCATGCTGCTCAGGTCCTTCCCCGGTCTCGTTACCGTCCGTCGACAGATTGTTGCGCTGAGAGCAGGCCGTGCGTGGCGACGTCGAGGGCGTGCGCGGCGGCCTCCCACATCTGGTCCTGCGACCAGCCAAGTTGCGCGCTTGTCAGACTGGCCTGCTGGATGGCACCGAGCACGGATCCGGTCATCGCCGCCGCGGTAACCGGATCCAGCTCGCCCGGGAACGCCTTCCGCAGCTCGGCCGCGATCCGCTGCTGCGCCTCCAGCAGGAGATACGCCGCCTTCGCCTGCAGCGCTGGCGTCGTCAGGGCGAGCCGGACCGCTGCCGACAGCTCCGCGGACTCCCTGCGGGGGACCTTGGGCCGACGGTGGGCGGCGTACTCCTGAACCGCCCTGCGCAACACCTCACCTGGGCTTTCCTCGGGCCGGCGGGCTGCGATCGCCGCGAGCAGTACGTCCAGCTCCAGGTCGAGCTCGGTGAACAGCACCTCGGCCTTGGTGCGGAAGTAGTTGAAGAACGTCTTGGTATCGACATCCGCCGCCTCGGCGACCTGCGCCACCGTGGTCTCCTCGTACCCCTGCTGGTCGAACAGCCGGATCGCCGCCGAGACGATCCGCTGCCTGGTCAGCCGCTTCTTCCGAGCACGCCGTGACTCCTCCACGACATCAACATACATCGCCTAGAAACTTCCACTCAATGGATAAAACGATGAGGTCCCGCGGTGCCGAAATGAATGTTGACTAGTTAATATTAACCAGGTAACAATGGAGTCATGACCACTGCCTCGTACCTCCTTCAGTCCGCCTTCCCGCTCGTCTGGATCGCGGCACCCGCGATCGGCGCCTACCTGCGGACCCGCCGCGTCGCTTCGCGGCAGGAGGCGTTGGAGATCTGGCAGCGCTGGTGGGCGATCGGCGCGTTCGGCATCGGCAGTCTGTGGATGACGGTCGCGTTCCTCGCCTTCCCTGACGTCTTGGCCACCGCGATCGGCTTTCCCCGGACGCCGTTCCTGTTCGAGATCGCCTTCGCCAACCTCGGGCTGGCGATCATGGGCTTTCGGGCCGCCTCTGCCTCGGCGCGCGAGCGGATCACGATCGGTCTCGGCGGCGGGATGTTCCTCTGGGGTGCCCTGGCCGGGCACGTCTACCAGTGGTTCGCGAACGGCGACCACGCTCCGGGCAACACCGGTGGCGTGCTGGTCAACGACCTCCTGATCCCGGCCGTCATGATCATCCTGGCCGTGCGGTCCGGAAAACTGGCCGCGCCGCCCGCCGTCGCGGTCTGAGGCCGGAGGAGTCGTGGCGACGCACACCAGCCAAACCGACACCGAAGCCCGCGCGATCGCGGCTGACCGGCTGATCGTCTTCGCGGACGCGGTGATCGCGATCGCGCTCACCCTGCTGGCGCTGGACCTTCCCGTCCCGTCCGGCGAAACCAGCGGCGCGATGTTCGAGTCGGCGTTGGCGCACGGCAAGGAATACCTGGCGTTCGCGCTCAGCTTCACGGTGATCGCCGCGCATTGGCGGGCTCACCATGAGATTTTCCGTTACGTCGGATCGCTGAACAGCCGGCTCACCAGCCTCGCGCTGACCTGGTTGTTCATGCAGGTCCTGATGCCGTTCGCGACCCGGGTGCTGACCGCCGAGGGCGCGTTCGCTCCCCGGTTCAGCCTGTACGCGATCGTGCAAGTGCTGGCGTCGTCGCTGTTCGCGCTGATCATCCGGGAGATCCGCGGTCAGCACCTTTCCCGCGCCGAGGTCCTGCCTCGCGTCTTCGCGCAGAGTCAGCTCCGCAGCTTGTGCCTCGCCGCGGTGTTCGCGGTGTCGATACCGGTGTCGTTTCTGACTTCGAGCACCGGCGCGTTCGCGTGCTGGCTGGCGGTGCCGATCGTGCTGCGGATCGCTCTGCGCTTGCAGGCCAGGGCCAGCTGATTAAGGTCATCTCGGCGGAGAACCGCCGACTCGACCAGCCGGCCCGCACTCAGCGTCGGCCGCCCGGCGCCCAGAAATCCACCTCGATCGCGTCGTAGCGGTCCGCGGTCAGCAACCCGCGGGCCGCTTCTTCGTTCGAGGCCTGTACTAGCGCGGCGGTGCCCAGCCAGGCGGTGCCGTCGTCGGACCACAGCGGGCCGTACGCGAACAGCGACTCCGAAGAGCGCGGTTCCAGGTCGACGGCCGGGCCGGATCCCAAGCCCAGCACCACAAACAGCTCGTCCGCTTCCGGATCTCCGGGGAATTGCCACATCGTGCGGCCCAGCGAGTTGTGCCACCGGCGAACCAGCACGTCCCGGAAGACGCCGGCCTGATAGCACGGCTCGGCGAACGCGAATTCGCGCGCCGCCGCCGCGTCGGGCACGTCGACTATGTGCACGCTGCCGAGAGCGGTCGGGCCGCGCGCGATCAGCTCGTCCGCGAAACCGTCCATATAGGACCAATGCGCCTCCCGCAGTTCGCCGCGCAGTTCGTCGGACCCGGGACGGCTGCGGTGGTAGCAGAAGAACTCCATGCCCGAAGTCTGCCGGAACGGGCCTGCCAGCAGCGCCGATTCGCCAAGAACGGCAACCGGGCGTACCATAGTAGTTGAACTTTCAAACACTTGGAGGCAGTAATGGCGCCCCGCACCCCGGTCCTGTACCTCAGTCACGGTGCACCGCCGCTCGCGGACGACGCCACGTGGACAGGGCAGCTCGCCCGATGGTCGGCCGACCTGGCGAAACCCCGTGCGATCCTGGTCGTGTCGGCGCACTGGGAAGAGGCCCCGCTGACGCTCGGGGCCACCACGACGGTCCCGCTGGTCTACGACTTCTGGGGCTTCCCCGAGCGCTACTACCAGGTCAAATACGCCGCGCCCGGTGCTCCTGAGCTGGCCGCGCGAGTGCGCAAGCTGCTGCACTCCACCGCGACGCCGGTGCACGACGCGCCGGAACGCGGCCTCGACCACGGCGCGTACGTGCCGCTGGTGGAGATGTACCCAGAGGCCGACATCCCAGTACTGCAGATCTCCATGCCGTCGCTGGACCCGCAGGCGCTGTACGACCTCGGCCGCAAGCTCGCGCCGCTGCGCGACGAGGGTGTGCTGATCATCGGCAGCGGCTTCTTCACGCACAACCTCCGCGCGCTGCGTGAAGTCGACGGCACCGACGGCACGCCACCGCAGTGGTCTGTCGAGTTCGACCACTGGGGCGACGAAGTGCTTCGCGCCGGCGATCTCGACGCGTTGCTCGACTTCCAGCACAAGGCCCCCGCCGCCGCGATGGCGCACCCGCGGGTCGAGCACTTCGCGCCGTTGTTCGTGTCGCTTGGCGCCAGCTCGGCAGAAGGCGACGGCCGCACCGTGATCGACGGGTTCTGGAACGGGCTGGCGAAGCGCTCACTCGAATTCTCCTGAGTCCCGCGCACAAAAAACGGGCCCGGAAGCACGTAGCTTCCGGGCCCGTTCGCCGGATTATGCCCGGCCCGCTTCAGGAGAAGCGGTTCACTTCTTGAAGAAGCTCAGCGCCTTCGCGACCAGGCTCTGGAACCCGCCCAGGGACGGCACGCTGCCGGTGGTCGGCATCGTCGCCGGCACGCCCGGGACGGCGGGCAGAGCGGTGACGGCCGGCAGCTGCTGCAGGGTCGGCAGCTGGGTCTTCACCGGAAGCGCGGACACCGCCGGGACACCCGGGACGTCGGCACGCTCAGCGCCCGGCAGGCTCGGGACGCCCGGCAGCGCCGGCAGGGCCGGAGCCGACGGCAGGTGCACGCCGTTCTGCAGACCGGTCACCGACGGCAGCGCGGTGGCACCCTTCAGCTGGTTCAGCTGGCCGAGCGCGTTCAGGCCGCTGATCTGCGGCACGTCCGCACGCTGGGCACCCGGCAGGGCCGGGGCGGGCAGCGTGGTGGCGGTGGGCAGACCCGGCAGGCCGGGCAGGGCCGGGGTGGCCGAACCGGCGGTGGGCAGACCCGGCAGCGCCGGCAGGGCCGGGGTGGCCGAGCCCGCGCCCGGCAGGCCGGACAGCGCCGAGAAGTTCGGCAGCGCCGGCATCTGGTCGGCACCCATCTCGCCGCCGATCGGGACGTCGATGGCCGGCTCCGGGTCGACCTCGGTCGCGTTCGGCGCCTTGGCGGTGGCGACGCCGAGCACCTCCAGCGGCACGTCGTAGACCTGCACCAGCGCGCCGAACGGGTGGTAGTAGTCGAAGCCGGAGAGGGCGTCGCCCGAACCGTCGGTGTGCGTCGCGTCGTTGCCGTCGGTCACGTTGGTCTGGTTCTCGCCGACCGCGTGCGCCACGCCGCCCGCGGCGACCGCGTCGCCGAAGACCTGCGCCACAGCCGGGACCGGGAGGTCCAGGATGTCGCCCGAAAGCGAGCCTTCCATGCCCGAGGTGGCGTCCTCGCCAGCGTCGGTGACGACGGTGTTGTTCATGCCGTCGCCCGACGAAACGCCCGCCGCGGAAACCGCGTCGCCGAAGACCTGCGCCACCGGCTCGGCGTCCGCGCCGACGATGTCGCCGGCGACCGCGCCGCCGTCACCGTT